>JBNKWI010000112.1:0-10827 GCA_050299695.1 Paracoccaceae bacterium | reverse complement strand
CGGGCGGCGCTCTCCAGGACGAGATCACCCGCTGCGTGGCCGAGCGTGTCGTTCACCGCCTTGAACCGGTCGAGATCGAGATGCATGAGCGCGATCCGCCGCCGTTCCGAGGCGGGGCGGGACAGGAGCCGGTCCAGATGGGTCTGGAGCGCGCGCCGGTTCGGCAGACCGGTGAGCGTGTCGCTGCGCGAGAGCTTTTCGGCCTCCTGCTTTGCGGCGAGGAGACGCGCCGACATGTCCTGCGCATCGCGGATCAGCTGCTGCTGGGCGTTGACAAGGAACACCAGCTCGGAGCTCCCGTCCGCGCCGGAAACGTCGGCGTTGGTGAAGCCGAATTGCCCCATCAGCCGCGGTAGCGCCGGCCCCGGGGTGAGGGCGACGAGAAAGGCCGTTTCCCGGCGCGCGGCTTCGACGATGGGCAGGAGGAGGCCGCTCAGGCGAATGGGCTTTCCGTTCGCCTCGACGGCGACCTGCACGCGCTGTGGGCCCAGACTGGCGAAGGTGTGGTCGGCTGCGAGCCTGCGCGGCTTGACCAGCTTGATCACGTCGAAAAGCGAAGCGCCGGCGAGCGGGACACCAGGCAAGACCTTCGCCACGGCGGGACCGGCGCGGAGGATGGTGCCGCCGTCCGAGACCAGGAAATGCATGGGGACGAGCGCATCGAGCCCTTCGCCGGAAAGCACCATGCCCTCCGGCGCGTCGCGGCGGATCACGTCGGGGTCGCTTTCCACCGCTGCGCCGCCGTCAGGCAGCTTCTCCGGCGGCATCCCCGGCCGCCGAGACGCGGAGCTCGAAGACATCGTGATCGTGCCCGTCGGCGCGACTTTCGACGAGGGTCACCTCGACGCCGACGCCGGTCTGGTCCGACAGCCCCTTGAGGAGCCCGATCACCATCGGCTGCAACCCCTCGCGATGGCTGTGATAGTGAAGCCGGTGCACGCCGTCGGCGCCTTCCTCGAACTCGAAGGATGGCGGCACCAGATGCGGCATCGCGAGCCGCACCTGGTCGTGCATCTCGTCGAGCCCGGCGAGGCGCTCGAGGAAGGTGTCGCCCTGGAACTGCATGACCTGGCCGATCGCGGTCTCATGCGCGAAGCCGACCCAGAATTCGCCGAACACCTCGAGCACCTCGGCGGCGGTCAGGTCGAGATGGCAGCAGATCGCGCCCACGAGATCGTAAGTCACCTTGTCGTCATAGGAGAGCATGGATTCGAAATTCGGGTCGTCGAGCCCCGCATCCCTGCAGATCGCGTGCCACATCTCCTCGCCGTAGCGCTCCCCGATGAAGGTTCGAATTCCGTTGTTCACAAGCCCGTACATGCGTGTCTCCCAATCCGGCCAACCCGGCGGAGAGGTAGACGGCGAAACCTTACCGTCTGCTGAAGGCGCGAATTTGAGGGAACGTCCGGAAGCCTCAGGCCTCGAGTTCGGCGTCCCAGTAGAGGAAGTCGAGCCAGGTCTCGTGGAGATGGTTCGGCGGGAACTTCCGCCCCTGGTTCCTGAGCTCCTCGGCCCCGGGCTGGCGTGGCGGGCGGCGGAGCGCCATGCCGGCCTGGCCGAGGCTCTTCGAGCCCTTCCTCAGGTTGCAGCGGGCACAGGCCGCGACAACGTTCTCCCAGCTGGTGATCCCGCCGCGCGCGCGCGGCACCACATGGTCGAAGGTCAGATCGCCCTTGTTGCCGCAATACTGGCAGCAGAATTCGTCGCGCAGGAACAGGTTGAACCTGGTGAAGGCCACCCGCTTCTGCGGCTTCACGTAATCCTTGAGCACCACGACGGAGGGGATGCGGAGCTCGGTCGAGGGCGAGCGCACCACTTCGTCATACTCGGCGATGATCGTTACCCGGTCGAGCCAGGCCGCCTTGATCGCCTCCTGCCAGGGCCAGAGCGACAGCGGATAGTAGGACAAGGGCCGGTAATCCGCGTTGAGAACCAGCGCAGGATGATGCCGGAGCGAAGAAGGCTCCCTTACGAAACTGGTCCTGAAATCACCGTCCATTCCAGACTCCCCGCCTGCCCTGTCTGCCCGTACCCACCGGCGTCAGAGCGGCGCGCTTCCAGGGCGCACCGCCCCAGCCTGATCCGAACTATATCTGGCGTCCGCCGGCTGGCAAGCCCCATCATTTTCCGGAGCTTGGCGGCAAACTGAAGCCATTTCGTGACGTCGGCGTGACAAATGCCGAGGCGCCGAAACCCCAAAGCGAAACGGCCGCACCCGGGGGCGCGGCCGTTCGAAAACCAAAAGCCGGCGGAGATCAGCGCTTGGAAAACTGGAAGCTCTTCCGGGCTTTCGCCTTGCCGTATTTCTTCCGCTCGACGGTGCGGCTGTCGCGGGTCAGGAACCCGGCGGCCTTGAGCGGCGCGCGGAGCGCCGGTTCGTAGAGCTGGAGCGCTTTCGAGATGCCGTGCTTGACCGCGCCGGCCTGGCCCGAGAGCCCGCCACCCTTGACGGTGGCCTGCACGTCGAACTCGCCGGCGACGCCCGCGACCTCGAAGGGCTGGCGCAGGATCATCTGCAGCACCGGGCGGGCGAAGTAGACGGCCATTTCCTTGCCGTTCACGGTCACTTTGCCCGAGCCCGGCTTGATCCAGACGCGGGCCACCGCGTCCTTCCGCTTGCCGGTGGCATAGGACCGGCCCAGTTCGTCGCGGACGGCTTCGTGTTTCGGCGCCTCGAGGACGGCCGCGTCGGCGCCACCGCCGACGGCCTCTTTCAGCTCTTCGAGCGAATTGATCTGGTCGGCCATGCTCACGCGCTCCGGGTATTCTTGGGGTTCATCGACTTGACGTCGAGCAGTTCGGGCTGCTGCGCCTCGTGCGGATGCTCGGCACCGGCATAGACGCGCAGGTTGGTCATCTGCTGGCGGCTCAGGCGGTTGCCCGGCAGCATCCGCTTCACGGCCTGCATCACCACCCGCTCGGGATGCGCGCCCTCGAGGATCTGGCCCGTGGTGCGCGACTTGATGCCGCCCGGATAGCCGGTGTGCCAGTAATTCGGCTTCTCGCGCTTGCGGCCGGTCAGCTGCACCTTGTCGGCATTGATGACGATGACGTTGTCGCCCATGTCCATATGCGGGGTGTAGCTCGGCTTGTGCTTGCCGCGCAGGCGGGTCGCCACGATCGCGGCAAGACGGCCCAGAACCACGCCTTCGGCGTCGATCAGGATCCATTTCTTGTCGATATCCGCCGGCGTCGCGGTGAATGTCTTCATCGTTCGGTATCCTCAGTTTAGCCGATCCGGCACCGTCTGGCCAACTGTCGCGGCCCGAGCACCATCGGGATTGCGGTGTTCTAAGGATTTCGGAATTCGCGTCAAGCGGAACATACTCTATTTTTTTAATATAAACCATACACTTGCAAGATAGGTATCATAATACCTCATTAACCTTGAATGCAGAAACCCAAATTTACGGGCAATTTTTCGGAAAAATGCCCCGAACTCGCCAGAAACCGGCGATACAAGGACATCAACGCGGATGTTCCCGCGCCAGTGTTTTCGGAGTGATCAAATGCGTACCAGTGTTTTCGCCTTCTTCTTCGGCCTCGGAACCTCGGCTGCCGCCCTCCTCGCCATCGGCCTGCCGACCATGATCGCCTTGCAGGTTGTCGCCGTGCTCGCCGTCTTCACGCTGGGCCTCGCCGGGCTCGTGGGCCTCGTGACCGGCGAATTCCGCCGTCCGGCCGAACTGACCCGCTGAACATGTCCGCCCGCCCCGGGCGCCGAAACCCGGCCTAGCGCGCGGGCGGGATCGAATAGGTGAGCGCGGCCCGCGCGACGGGCCCCGGCTCGCCTTCCGACCGGATCATCACGTCGCCCACGACCAGCACCCGCCCGAGCTTCAGGAGCCGCGCCTCGGCCAGAAGATCCCGCCCCGAGGCGGGCTTCCTCATGAAATCGATCGACGCATTGGTGGTGACCGCCAACGCCTCTGGGCCGATCATCGCGAGAAGCGCGAGATAGATCGCCAGATCCGCCAGCGCGAAGAGCGTGGGCCCAGAGACCGTGCCGCCGGGGCGGAGATGCCGCTCGGACGGGCTCAACCGGATCACCGCCTGCATCGGCGCCACGCTGTCCACGGAGAATTCCCCCGAGACCTGCGGAAAATCGCGCGCGAGGAAGGCCTCGAGCGCCGCCGCATCCATCTTCAGCTCCATGCTTCCCCCGTCGTCGCGCGCCGCCTAGACTTCCCCCGGAGCCGAGAGGAGCACAAGATGGCATTGGTGATCCGCGAAGACCGGGGGTATGTGGCGCGCCTCACCCTGAACCGCCCCGAGGCGCTGAACGCCCTCTCCTTCGCGATGCTGGCGGAGTTGCAGGAGACGCTCGACGCCATCGCCGGCGACAGCGCGATCCGCGTGGTGGTGATCGCCGGCGCCGGCCGGGCCTTCTCGGCCGGTCACGACCTGACCGAGCTGCGCGATGCCCGCGCGGAACCCGATGGCGGCAAGGCGCGGCTTTCCGCCCTTTTCAACGCCTGCTCGACGCTGATGCAGACCCTGCCCCGCCTGCCTCAGCCGGTGATCGCCGAGGTCCAAGGTCTCGCCGCCGCCGCCGGCTGCCAGCTCGTCGCCTCCTGCGACCTTGCCGTCGCCGCAACGGGCACGCGGTTCGGTGTGAACGGCGTGAATATCGGCCTCTTCTGCTCGACGCCCATGGTGGCGCTGACCCGCTGCGTGCCGCCGAAGCAGGCGTTCGAGCTGCTGGTCACCGGCGATTTCGTCGAGGCCGACCGGGCGCGTGAGCTGGGCCTCGTCAACCGGGTGGCCTCCCCCGACGCGCTGGAAGCGGAGACCATGGCGCTCGCCCAGCAGATCGCCGGCAAGCTCTCGAAGGCGGTGCGGATCGGCAAGCGCGCCTTCCACGACCAGCGCGAGATGGGGCTGGCGGCGGCCTATGCCCATACCGGCGAGGTGATCGTGGCCAACATGATGGAGCCCGAGACGACCGAGGGCGTCACGGCCTTTCTCGAAAAGCGCGCGCCCGACTGGGCGGATTGAATCCGGCCGCTTCGCGCCG
Organism: Paracoccaceae bacterium; assembly: GCA_050299695.1. Classification (GTDB taxonomy): domain Bacteria; phylum Pseudomonadota; class Alphaproteobacteria; order Rhodobacterales; family Rhodobacteraceae; genus Ovoidimarina. Next base: position 5,810 of record JBNKWI010000112.1, on the reverse strand, counting down.
CCCGACGCGCCGCGCTTGCAGCGTCGCCCCCGGAGGTGCAAGCTCGGCCCATCGCGCACGCACAAAGGGAGGGGGCGGCGCCATGGACGACCGACCGAGGGGCGAACGCAGCGCCTTCGACGCGGGCGAACTCGCCGCGATCGCGCATCTCTACCGCGGCGAGGTCTACCGCTCGACGCTCTGGCGGCAGCGGCTCGACACCACGACGAACTGGTCGGTGGTGACCTTGGGCGTGGCGCTCTCGATCTCGTTCTCCTCACCGCAGGCCTCGCCCCTGCCGCTCGTGCTGGTCGGCGTCCTGATCCTGTTCTTCCTGATGCTCGAGGCGCGGCGCTACCGCTATTTCAACGTCTGGCGCGCCCGCTGCCGCTGGATGGAGACCCATATCTACGCACCGATGCTGCATGACGGCGACCTCCATCTCGAGGAGGGCTGGCAGCGGACGCTGGCCGAGGACTACTGGCGGCCGCGCTACCATGTCTCGATGTGGGTCTCGATCGGGCGACGGATAAGGCGGAACTATTTCTGGATCCTGCTGATCCAGTCGCTCGCCTATCTGGGCAAGCTCATCGTCCATCCCGAGCCGCTCACCAGCTTCGACGATTTTCTGTCGCGCGCCGCGGTCGGGCCGGTTCCTGGCTGGGCGATGCTGGGGCTCGGGATGCTCTACATCCTGACCTGGGGGCTCGTCACAGTGCTGAGCTGGCGCGACGACCAGCGCCGCGCCTCCCAACGCCGCGACTGGTCGAGCATGGGGTGAGCCGCGGTCCCGCGAAGCGGGATCGGATCGTCCAGTGGACGATCCGAAGCGGCGAACGGGCGGAGCGCGAGCGGAGCCCCGGGGCAGACCGTGCCCGGAGGACCGTCCAGTGTACGTTTCTCAGCGGCGAACGCCTGATCCGAGAGGATCGGGCCGGGGCAGGCCCCGGTCTGGCTCGAAACGTCCGGTGGACGTTTCAAACGGCCGAACGGGCGAAGCGCAAGCGAGGCCCCCGATACGGGTGGATCCGCGCCCACGGCCTCCCAGCGTTCAGAAGATCGCGTCGCCCTGCTCGTCGATCACCTGCCGCGCCTTCCGGACCGAGAATGCGACGGCATCCTCCTCGCTCTGCACGGTATCGGCCCGGAGAAGCTGGTGCACCCGGGTCTCGCCCGCCACGTCCTTCTCGATCCGCGCCGCGATCCTGTAGCCACCCGCTTCCTTAACCGGCGCAGGGAAGATCCTGAAATCCTTGTAGATATCGGGCTCCGGCTCGGGCGCCGAGCTACCGCCGAACAGGCGCGAAAGAATGGACATGGACAGGCACTCCGGTGACACGCGGGTTGAGTGCCAGCCTAGCCCTTGTGGCTTGTCCCGTGAAGTCCGAGGGCGAAACGATGCGGAAGCAGGGCAGAGGTCAGCGCCCGAGCCTGGGAGGGCGCCTCACCGACGAGTGGCCTTGTGCGCTTTATGGTGCCATCCACATCCAACGGCTGCGCGGATTGCAACGCTGCTAAAGCGCCCTCCCGGGGGAGGGTCGGGCGCTGCCCGGGCTGGTCGCCCGGGCGGGATGGTTGTTGGGCCCGCCGGTTAGTTGTCTGATGGGGCGCCCACTATCGAAAATGTCGATGGAGGTAACTCGCACTCTTCAGAACAAAAGCCCGGCCAGGTAGCCCACTCCGTAAACTGCACCAGTCAGCAACGAAATCAACGGAAGGTTGGCGAAGAAAAACCCCCAATATGATGCGCCCATTTCCCTGAGCCGTTCCATCCTCTCGGGAGGAGCATGCATGCCAATGAAATTGTTCAAAATCATCAGCGGAGCAATCCACCAGACCGGAACATGAAAGAAGCCTAGAGCAGCTGCTGCGCCCAAAGAAAGCGTCCCAAGCACGGCTTCCGTTTCCTACTGATCCAGGAAACTCCGCAACTTCCGGCTCCGGCTCGGATGCTTCAGCTTCCTCAGCGCCTTCGCTTCGATCTGGCGGATCCGTTCGCGGGTCACCGAGAACTGCTGGCCGACCTCTTCGAGGGTGTGGTCGGTGTTCATGCCGATGCCGAAGCGCATGCGGAGGACGCGCTCTTCGCGCGGCGTCAGCGACGCCAGCACGCGGGTGGTGGTCTCCTTCAGGTTCTCCTGGATCGCACTGTCCAAGGGCAGCACCGCGTTCTTGTCCTCGATGAAATCGCCGAGCTGCGAATCCTCCTCGTCGCCGATGGGCGTCTCGAGGGAAATCGGCTCCTTGGCGATCTTCATCACCTTGCGGACCTTCTCCAGCGGCATCTGCAGCTTTTCCGCCAGTTCCTCCGGCGTCGGTTCGCGGCCGATCTCGTGCAGCATCTGGCGGCCGGTGCGGACGAGCTTGTTGATCGTCTCGATCATGTGGACCGGGATGCGGATGGTGCGGGCCTGGTCGGCGATCGAACGGGTGATCGCCTGGCGGATCCACCAGGTCGCGTATGTCGAGAACTTGTAGCCGCGCCGGTACTCGAACTTGTCGACGGCCTTCATCAGGCCGATATTGCCTTCCTGAATGAGATCAAGGAATTGCAGGCCACGGTTCGTGTATTTCTTGGCGATGGAGATGACCAGCCGCAAGTTGGCCTCGACCATTTCCTTCTTGGCCTGGCGGGCCTCCTTCTCGCCCTTCTGCACCTGGCTGACGATGCGGCGGAATTCGCCGATATCGACGCCGACATACTGGCCGACCTGGGCCATCTCGCCGCGCAACTCCTGCACCTTGTCGGCGGAGCGCTCCACCAGCGCCTGCCAACCGCGGCCGGCCTTGTCGGCCATCCGGTCGAGCCAGGTCGGGTCGAGCTCGTAGCCGCGGTATTCGTCGATGAACTCGCGGCGGTTGATGCGGGCCTGGTCGGCGAGCTTCACCATCGACGAGTCGATCGACATGATCTTGCGGTTGATGCCGTAGAGCTGGTCGATCAGCGCCTCGATCCGGTTGTTGTGGAGATGGAGCTCGTTCACCAGCTTGACGATGTCGCTCCGGGTGGTCTGGTAGCTCTCCTCGGCGGCGGCCGAGAAGCTGTCATCCTCGTTCAGCGTCGCCGACATCCGCAGGTCCTGCATCTCGGCGAGCTTGCCGTAGTCGCGGGCGATCCGGTCGAGGGTTTCCAGGACGCGCGGCTTCAGCGCGGCCTCCATCGCGGCGAGCGACATGTTGGCCTGCTCGTCGTCGTCCTCCTCGTCGTCGCGGGAGATCGGGTTGCCGTCGGCATCAAGCTCGGGTTCGGCGTCGTTCTCGTCCTTCGACGTCTCGGTCGACGCCGTGGAGACGCCGTCGACGACGGGGCTCTCCTCCTCGTCATCCTCGCCCATGGAGCGGCCGAAGGTGGTCTCGAGGTCGATCACGTCGCGCAGGAGGATATCCTCGTTCAGAAGCTCGTCGCGCCAGATGGTGATCGCCTGGAAGGTCAGCGGGCTTTCGCAGAGCCCGAGGATCATCGTGTTCCGCCCGGCCTCGATCCGCTTGGCGATGGCGATCTCGCCCTCGCGCGACAAGAGCTCCACCGAGCCCATCTCGCGCAGGTACATCCGCACCGGGTCGTCGGTCCGGTCGAGCTTCTCGGCCTCGGTCTGCGCGACCGCGACCTCGCGCGACGAGGAAGCCTCGACCACCTCGGTCGATCCCTTCTCGCCATCGTCCTCGATCTCGTCATCCTCGATCACGTTGATGCCCATCTCGGAGAGCATCGACATCACGTCCTCGATCTGCTCGGACGAAACCTGATCGGGCGGCAGGACCTGGTTCAGCTGGTCATAGGTGATGTAGCCCCGCTCGCGCGCCTCGGCGATCATCTTCTTGACCGCGGCCTGGCTCATGTCGAGCATGACATCCCCGTCGGCGCCGTCCTGCTTGGTCTCGTCGGTGTTGTCCTTGGCAGCCATCGACGCGCTCCTCTGAAGGATGATTCGGATCTGGGCGAATCATCTAGGTTTGATTCGGTGATTCGCAAGGCGTGTAGCGCGAATCGTTTGAATTTGTGTCACTTCGGGCCGGAGGAGAGGCCGGCCTGCCGCAACACGTCCTCGAGCGCGCTGCGTTCCTCCCGGCTGAGCCGCACCCCGTTCGGCGCGACTTCATAGTCGGTCCGGTCCTCGCCGCCGCTGCGCCCGGCGCTTTCGCGAGCCTGGGCGGCCTGGGCGAGCCGCCAGGTCAGCCCCTCGTCGGCGAGGTCGGAAATGTCGCGCGCCGCTTCCTCGATCTCGGCCGTGGCGCCACGGCGCGCGGCGAGCTTGGCGATCTCCTCGGCGATGCACTGCGCGGCGATCTCCGGATCGTCGCGGTGCCGCACCGCGGGGGCAAGCTGCACATGGCGCGGGCCGAACAGCTTTTCAATGGCCTGCGGCCCGGCCTCGGCCTCGATCCCCGCCCGGTCGCCGCCCATGAGCAAGGCCTGGCGCACCCTTTCGTGTTCGGGCGTCGCGGTGTCGAGCCGTTCGAGCGCGCTTTCGAACCGCTCCACCAGCACGGGATGGGTCACGAGGCCTGCAAGGATGACCGCCTCGCGAAGCGTGTCCTCCACGGCGCCTTGAGCGGCGGCGAGGAGCGACGACTTGGTGCTGGCGAGCACCGCCGGACCTTTCGGCTTCCACGGCCCGCGCGCCGCGGGCGGTCGACGGCCGGTGCCGAAAAGCTCCTCCCGGAGGCGCTTGATCTCCTCGCCGTAGTGCCCTCGCAGCGATCGGTCGGCGATCCGCCCAAGCGCGGCGCGGAGGCTCTTGTCGAGCGCGGCACGGCGCTCGGGGCTGTCGAAGACCTGCCCGTCGGTCTCGCGCCGCCAGAGGAGCTGGACCATGGGCAGGGCCCGGTCGAGCACCCCCTGCATCGCCCCCCTGCCCTCGGCCTTCAGGAGATCGTCCGGATCCTGCCCCTCGGGCAGGATCGCGAAACGCAGCGACTGGCCGGCCTCGAGCAACGGCAAGGCGAGGTCGATCACCCGGAGCGCGGCGCGGAGCCCCGCCTGGTCGCCGTCGAGCGCGATCACCGGCTCGGGATGGATCCGCCAGAGGAGACGTAGCTGGTCTTCGGTGATCGCGGTACCCAGGGGCGCGACGGTCGACGCGAACCCGGCCTCGGAGAGCGCGATCACGTCCATGTAGCCTTCCGCCACGATCAGCGGCTGGCCCTTCCCGGCGGCTTCCCTAGCGGGCCCGTGGTTGTAGAGGCTGCGCCCCTTGTCGAACAGCGGCGTCTCGGGCGAGTTCAGGTATTTCGCGTTGTCGCCGGGGTCCATCGCCCGACCGCCGAAGGCGATGGCGCGGCCACGCGCGTCGCGGATCGGGAACATGATCCGGCCGCGGAACGTGTCGTAGGGCGCCCGCCCGGTCGTCGAGGGCCGCGCGAGCCCGGCCTCGAGGATCAAATCCTCCGCCACGCCCTTGCCGCGCAGATGGTCCCAGAGCCCCTGCCAGCCCTCGGGTGCGAAACCGATCTCCCAGCGCTCGAGCGCCTTGTCCTTCAGCCCCCGCCCCGCGAGATAGTCGCGCGCTGCCGCCGCGGTCCCGGTGTTCAGCATCAGCCGATAATGCTGGACCGCCTGCTCCATCACCTCGACGAGCTGCGTCCGCCGGTCGGATTTCTCCTGCGCCCTCGGGTCGCGCTCTGGCATCGCCATCCCGGCCTCGCGGGCGAGGATCTCGACGGCTTCCATGAAGCTCACATTCTCTGTCTCGCGCACGAAGGAGATCGCGTCGCCCTTGGCGTGGCAGCCGAAGCAGTAGTAATAGCCCTTGCGGTCGTCCACGTGGAACGAGGCGGTCTTTTCCTGGTGGAACGGGCACGGCGCCCAGAGGTCGCCCTTGCCCTGGTTC
>JBNKWI010000111.1:0-10912 GCA_050299695.1 Paracoccaceae bacterium | reverse complement strand
GAATTCCTCGCGAAGGCGCGGCCGGAATGGGAAGGCCTGTCGCCCGGGCTGGTGTTCGAGACGTGACGGGGTTTCTCAAGTTCGGCGCCGCGAGCGCGGTGGGGTTCCTGGCGGATCTCGCGTTGGCGCTGGTCCTGCACGAGGGGCTCGCGCAGCCGCTGTGGCTGGCCGCGACGGTCAGCTTCTTCGCGGTGGCGCTGATCAACTATCTGCTGTTCGAATTCTGGGTGTTCCGCCGCGCCGGCAGGCGCCTGTCGCCGGGCCGGGCGCTCGGGGTGCTGATGGCGTCGACGATTGCCGCGCTGGTGCGGATCGGGACGATCCTCGTCTTGCAGGTCCCGGTTCTTGCTCTCCTGGGGCCGGGCCGCATCGGTTCCGTGGCGTTGCTGGCGGCCGGGGCGGGGCTGTCGCTCGTCGTCAACTACGCGATAAACCGGGGTGTGGTATTCGCCGAAGGGGACACCGGAGAGGCGGAAAGATGATGGACGGTCTGGTTGGATATACGGGGTTCGTGGGCGGCAACCTTATGGCCGCGCATGGGTTTCAGGGGAGGTACAACCGCGCGAACATCGCGGAGCTGGAGGGGGCGGCGTTCGACCGGCTGGTCGTTTCGGCGGTGCCGGCGACCATGTGGCTTGCCAATAGCGACCCGGAGGCGGATCGCGAGAACATCCTGACGCTGTTCGAGACGCTGCGCCGGGCCGAGGCGGGGACGCTCGTGCTGGTCTCGACCATTGCGGTCTATCGCGATCCGTTCGAGATGCCGGACGAGGACAGCACGGATTTCGAGGCGGAGCGAGCCTATGGGCGGAACCGGCGCGAGCTGGAGGCGCTTGTCGCGGAGGCGTTCCCGAGGCACCTGATCCTGCGGCTCCCGGCGCTGTTCGGGCGCGGGCTGAAGAAGAATTTCCTGTTCGACCTGATGAACCCTGTGCCGTCCTTCCTCAATCCCGAGATGTTCGGGCGGCTCCGCGCGGCGGCGGGGCCGGCGGACATGGCGCTTCTCGAGGCGGCATTCGCCTGGGATGCGGGCAGCACCATGTGGGAATTCCGGCGGGCGGCGTTCTCGGACGGGTCTGAGGGCGCGCGCATCGGCGCGCTTTGCGCGGCGGCGGGGATCTCGGCGGTGAGCTTCACCAATGCCGACAGCGAGTTCCAGTTCTACGACCTCGCGCGGCTCTGGGCGGATATCGAGCGGGCGCTGGCCGAGGGGATCTCGGTCCTGAACCTCGCGACGGAACCGGTGACGGCGGGTGAGATCCATGCGGAGCTGACCGGGCGGCCGATGCTGCATCGGAGCGCTGGCCTCGTGCGGCAGGACATGCGGTCGCACCATGACGGGCTCTGGGGCCATTCGGACGGCTACCTGGCGGGGCGTGAGGAGGTTCTGGCGGCGATCGGGGAATTCGTCGGGGGACGCCTGTGAGGCTTGCGGTCTCGAATATCGCCTGGGCGGCGGAGGAGGCGGCGACGGCCTATGCGCTCCTGAAGGCGTGCGGCGTGCGCGGGCTGGAAATCGCACCGGGGCTGTTTCTAGCGGGCGGGTCCGAGGCGGAGGCAATGGCGCGGGCGGAGGGGCTGACGCTTTGTTCGATGCAGTCGCTCCTCTTCGGGGTCGAGGGCGCGGCGCTGTTCGGGTCGGAGGCGGAGCGGGCCGTGCTGGAGGACGCCATGGCGCGGGCCGCGGCGCTTGCCGGACGGCTCGGCGTGTCGGTCATGGTGTTCGGCTCGCCGCGGAACCGGACCCTGCCCGATGGCATGGGCGCGGACGCGGCGCGGGAGATCTGGGTTCCGGCGTTCCGGCGCATGGGGGCGGTGGCGGAAGCGGCGGGGACCCGGATCGCGCTCGAGCCGAACCCGGCGCGCTACGGCACCAACTTCATGACCACGCTTGCCGAGACCCTGGCGGTGGCGCGGGCGGTGGCGCATCCGGGCGTGGCGGTCAATCTCGACCTGGGCGCGCTGATCGTGAGCGGTGAACTGGGCGCTCTGGATCTGGCGGCGGTGCTGCCCGATGTGGCGCATGTCCATCTGAGCGCGCCGGATCTTGCTCCTCTGGGCGGGGTTGGCGGCGAGGTGCGGCGGTTTCTGGCGGATCTCGGGGCGGCGGGTTGGGACGGCTGGGTGTCGATCGAGATGCGCGGCGGGCTCGGGGCGCTCGCTCCAGCGATCGATCTCGTGCAGGAGGCGATGAGGTGAGTGAGCGCGCGGTTCCGGCGCATGTGGCTGCCGTCTTCGGGCCGAAGCGCCATGACGCGGTGCTGGTGATTCCGGTGATCAACGAGGGTGCGCGCATCGCGGGCCAGCTCCGGGCCATTGCCGAGCTGGCGCCGCCGGTCGATGTGGTCATCGCCGATGGCGGTTCGACCGACGGATCGGTGACCGAGGAGAAGCTGCGCGAGGCGGGCGTGCGCGCCTGCCTGACCAAGACCGGGCCGGGGCGGCTCTCGGCGCAGCTCCGGATGGGCTATGCATGGGCGCTCGACGAAGGCTACGCAAAGGTCCTGACCATGGACGGGAACGGCAAGGATGGGCCGGAAGGCATCCTGACGATCCTCGCCAAGCTCTCCGAGGGCTACGACTATGTGCAGGGCTCGCGCTACTTTGCCGGAGGTGAGGCGGTGAACACGCCTCTCTCGCGCTGGCTGGCCGGGCGGCTGATCCATGCGCCGGTGACCAGCCTCGCCGCCGGGCATCGCTTCACCGATACGACGAACGGATTTCGCGGCTATTCGGCGCGCTACCTGGAAGATCCCAGGGTGCAGCCGTTCCGGGAGGTGTTTCGCGACTACAACCTGTTGTTCTATCTCTCTGTCCGGGCCTCGCGGCTCGGCTTTCGGGTGACGGAGGTGGGCGTGCGGCGTGCCTATCCGGCGAGCGGCCAGGTGCCGACGAAGATCGGCGGGATCCGTGGCAAGCTCGACCTCATGGCAGAGCTTTTCGCTGCCGCGTCGGGACGATACGATCCCTGAAAGGACAGGGAGTGGTTTCATGGACATAGCGGGACAGGTGGCGCTCGTCACCGGCGCGGCGAGCGGGTTGGGTGCGGCGACGGCGCGGCTTCTCGCGTCGCAGGGCGCGAAGGTTGCGGTCGTCGATTTCGACGGCGCACGCGGGGCGGCGGTCGCCGAGGAGATTGGCGGGGCGGCCTTCGCCTGCGACGTGGGTGACGAGGCCTCGGTCGCTGCGGCGGTGGAGGGCGCGGCGGATCGGCTCGGGAGCGCCCCCCGGGTGGCGGTGAGCTGTGCCGGGATCGGTCTTGCGGCGCGAATCGTCGGACGCGAGGGCAAGCTCTCGGTGGACGTGTTCGAGCGGACGATCCGGGTGAACCTTCTCGGGACCTATCTGGTGATGTCCCATGCCGCGCGGGCGATGCAGGCGCTGGAGCCATTGGAGACCGGCGAGCGCGGGGTCATTGTCAACACGGCCTCGGCCGCCTGGCAGGACGGGCAGGTAGGTCAGGCGGCCTATTCGGCGTCGAAGGGGGGCATTGCCGCGATGTGCCTGCCGGCGGCCAGGGAATTCGCCAAGACCGGAATCCGCGTGATGGCGATCGCGCCCGGGCTGTTCCACACGCCGATGATGGAGGGGCTGCCGGAAGAGACGGTGGCCGGGATCACGGCCAACATCCCGTTTCCGAACCGGTTGGGACGGGCGGAGGAATATGCGCTTCTGGTGAGCCAGATCGTCGCCAATGCCTATCTGAACGGCACCACAATCCGGCTCGACGCGGCCACGCGGCTGCCGCCGCGATAGGGTGAAGCGCGGAACCTCACCAGAGCGCCAGCCGGCGGGAGCTATGCCGGGAGATTGCCTTGGTCGCGCCGCGCCGCGATCTCGGCGGCCATCTTCAGGGCAGCAATGAGCGAGGTCGGATCGGCCCGGCCTTGACCGGCGATGTCGAAAGCGGTGCCGTGGTCGGGCGAGGTGCGCACGAAGGGGAGACCCAGGGTGACGTTGACGCCGCCGGCGAAGTCGATGGTCTTGATCGGGATCAGTGCCTGGTCGTGATACATCGCGACGGCGGCGTCATAGCCGGCCCGGGCAGCGGCGTGGAACATCGTGTCGGCCGGGAGGGGGCCACGCAGTGCCATGCCTTCGGCGCGCAGCCGGTCGAGGACCGGTGCGATGATCTCCGCGTCTTCGCGGCCCATCTTGCCGCCTTCGCCCGCGTGGGGGTTCAGCCCGGCGACGGCGATCCGGGGGCGGTTCAGCCCGAAATCGCCGAGAAGAGTGGCATGGGTGATGCGGAGGACCTGCTCGAGGATTTCGGGCGTCAGCGTGCGCGGCACCTCGGCGAGCGCGATGTGGATCGTGGCGGGGACGACGCGGAGCTCCGGGCAGGCGAGCATCATTGCCACGGGAGCCCCGCCGGCGAGATTGGCGAGGTATTCGGTATGGCCAGGGAAGGCGAAGCCGGCGCCGTCGATCAGGACTTCCTTCGAGATCGGGCAGGTGGTGATCGCCGACGCGTCGCCATCTTTCGCCAGTGCGACGGCCCGGGCGATGACCTCGACCACGGCGGCGGCGTTGCGGTGGTCGGGTTGGCCGGGGATCGCAGGTTCGGGGAAGCGATGCGGCAGCACCGGCAGGCCGTGGCGCTGCGCCGCGGCGGTCTCCGTAGGGTCGGCGAGTTCCACGGTTCGGGCGCCTTCGGGCAAATGCGCCGGGTCGCCGATCCAGAAGAAGGGGAGGCTTCCGCCGAGCCGGTCATGCGCCCTGACGGCGATCTCCGGGCCGATGCCCGCCGGATCGCCGCAGGTCAGGGCGACGGGCTTCATCGAACGTCGACGATCACCGCGTCGGCCTTGAGTTCGGCGAGATAGGCCTCGGCATAGGCCGCGGCCCGCTGGTTGGCGAGTTGCCGGCGGACCGCGCCGCGGTCGAGACCCTCGGCCGTTTCGGTGGTGCGCCCGCAGAGCATGAGCACAAGCCGCGCATCGCCGCGGGTCAACGCGGTGGACACTTCGTTGTCGTCGAGTTTGGCGAGCTCTAGGGCGATATCGGGCGGGATGTCGTCGGGCGCCCGGGTCTCGCGCAGGAGGCGCTCTTCCGGCAGACCCTTGGCTTCGCCGTAGAAGTCGTCGCAGGTATCGACCCGGCTCGCCAGCGCCCGGGCTTCGGCCTCCCCCGCGCCGGGCAGGGTGAAGATCGCGTAGTCGACCGCCACGGTTGCCGGGCGTTTCGGCGGGAGTTCCTGGAGCGCCCGCAGCTGGAAGATCGCCACGGCGTTCGGAATCCGGAGCGGATCGGTGATCCCGCCGGCCGGCAGGGTCAGCACCTCGGAGCGGAGCTGCGGCGGCAGGTCGGAAAGCGACAGCCAGTCGATCCGGCCGCCTGCCCCGGCGCTGCGGGAGGCGGAGTAGCGGCGGGCGGCGTCGGAAAAGGCGTCGAAGCTGCGGAGCTGCGAGATTTCGGCCACGCGTGCCTCCGCCACCGCAAGTTCTTCGGCATTTCGCGCCGGCATGATGATCTCGGAGACCAGCACCCGCGCGCCCCCCGCGGTTCCCGCGAGCGCCATCGCACGGTCGACTTCGTCCTCGCTCACCTGGCTGCGCGGGGCGAAGCGGGTCCGGGCCACCTCGCGCCACAGGACCCCGGCCTTGACGAAATCGTTCAGGCTTTCCTCGGACACGCCGTTCTGCTTCATCACGGCCACGAAATTCGCGGCATCGGTATTGGCGCGCTGGGCGTATTCGTCGATCCCGGCCTGCATCATCTCGTCGGTGGCCTCGATGCCGAGTTCCTCGGCAGCCTGCAGCTGGAGCCGTTCGTCGATCAGATTCTTTCGCGCGTCCCGGGCGAGGTCGCCGGGGGCGCCGAGCGCCCGCAGGAGAAGAATACGCTGGTCGATCTCGTATTGCGTCACGGCCTTGTCGTTCACCCGGATCACTGGGCCGAACCGGACTTGCGCCGAAGCGGCGCCGGGGTCGACGGCCATCAGGGCGAGCGCGGCGAGGATCGGGGCCAGCCGTGGAAACAGGCGTCCGGGGCGTCTCAACAAGGGTACCTCATCCACTGCAACTGCGCCGTGCCCGACGCGGATCGCCGCCGGTTCCGAAGCCGGTGAGCGAGACCCGCAGGTCGATATCGGTCACGGGCTCGACATTAGTCGAACTGGTGAAGCGGCGCGAGAGAGAAAGGCCGACGGCGATGCACTCGTTCTCGTAGCGGACGCCGAGGCTCGCGCGGGTGGTCTTGCCCTCGTCGGCGTTGAAGCGGAGCTCGCCATCGGTGGTCCAGAACTCGTCGAGCCGGTAGCTGCCATCGAGCGCGAGTTCGGAGATGTCGTCGGGCCTCCCGTCCGAGGCATCGGCGCCGCGCCAGAGATGGGTGCCTTCGAGGGTCACCCGGTTGTCGCTCCACGCGAGCCGGGTTTCGGATCGGGAAATGTCGAGATTGTCGTCGATCAGCGTGCGGCTGACCAGGTTGAGCCGGTCGTCGATCTTGAGCACGCCCCCGACCAGCCAGTCCGACAGTCCGCCGGAAATGCCCGTGCCGCCCGCGAACTGGTTGCGCTCGTCGAAGCGGACGATCCGGCCGGCGGTCACGCCCAAGGACCAGCCGTCGGGGTCGTAGCGGGTCCAGGTCAGGCCGAGATTGGTGCGGAGACCGATCTCGCGTGCGTCGACGCCGGGATATCGGCTGAGCGCGAAGAGATTGCCCTCGTCGAACTCGACTTCGGTGCTGTCCTCGTTCGGGATGTCGTCGTCGCCGCCGGTTTCGGACCAGGCCAGCTGGACCTTCGGTTCCACCAGGTAGCGCACGCCGCCGGCGCCGTTTCGCTGGAGCGGCCAGGCAAGCGAGATGGCGGCCTGTGGGAGAATGCGGTCGGCGGTGTCGGGAAAGCTCGAATCCTGCTCGATCATATAGTGGTCGAGCGCGAGCGCCGCTCCGGCGGAGGCGACGAGGCCAGAGCCGAGAATGCGCGAGGTCTCCCAGTCGATTTCGCCCGAGATGCGGTGCAGGTCGCGGCCGACACCATCGGCGTCGGAGGTCCGGTTCAGGGCAGATCCGCTCAGGCCGAGCCAGGCCTGGCCCCAGAACGGATCTTCCAGAACGCGCTGCGAAACCCCGAAATCCAGGAGCCGGCTCGGAATTTCGTCTGCGGTCGCCAGTTCGCTCGACCGCAGCGTGCGCAGCGACAGGGCCTCGACCCGCAGCCACTGGTCGCCGCGGACGCGGGACAAGTCGACCCCGCTGGTCAGGCGGTCGCGCTCGGTGATCCCGTAGTCGTAGAGATAGGAATCGTCCGAGACGAGCTCGAGATCGAATCCGAGCGTGAAATCGCGGGGCAGATTGAGTTCGCCCCTCGCGAAGAGGTAGGCCCGGGTGTAGTCGGGCTCGATATCGTCTTTCGACACGGCGCCCTCGAAGCTGAGTGTGCCGTGGCGCAGTTCCTGCCGGAAAAGCGCGCCGAGCGTGGTGGTCGAGCTGGAGACATAGGGCGAAAAGGTCAGGTCGGCATGGTCGCCGAAGGGCAGGAAATAGGGCGCGACGACGCCGGTTCCAAGGCCCGTCCGCGCGCGTATTCTGGGGACGAGAAAGCCTGCCGACCGTTGCAGCGACGGGTCGGGCAGCCTCAGTGACGGGACGTAGAACACCGGGACGCCCATGACGCGGAGCTGGGCATTGTCGAAATAGAGCTGCTGTTCCTTCTCGTCGCGGATCACCCGTTTGGCGCGGATCTCCCAGAGCGGCGCTTCGCCGTCGCAGATCTCGCAGCTCGAGGCGGCCACGCGGGAGAGGCGGGTGTAGCGGTCATCTTTCCGGTCGATCTGTGCGGCGGCGAGCTGCACTTCCCGGTCGAGGACGAGCCGCGCCGAGGTCAGGATCCCGTCGCGAAGCGACGAGGACAGTTCCGCTGAAGAGGCGAGGATGAACGTGTCGTCGCCCTCGGTAAGAACCAGGGGGCCGTCGATCGTCAGGACTTCCCCCGCGCGGTCGTAGCGCACCCGGGTCGCCGTCAGGCGCGTTCCTTCGTAGGTGACCTCCACATGCCCCTTGGCGACGAGCGCGCCGTCTCCGGCAACACTGATCCGGTCGGCGACCAGCGTCGCGGTCTGCGGCGAGGCTGCCCCCGGCGCGAGGAACATGAGGGTCGCGGCGGCGAGCGCGCGGATCGTCAGACGCATCAGCCGTCCTCCAGGTGCAGGATCAGGCCGAGCGGCAGGAGCGTCGCCGCAACCGGCGCGCCCCAGGCGGCCAGGGCAATGGGGACCTGGCCGTTTTCGCCCAGGATCTGGGCGAAATTCCGGATGAAGTAGAGAGTGAAGCCGAGACCGAGCGAGGTGACCACCATGAGCCCGGTCCGTCCGAAGCGGGCCGGACGCAGCGTGAACCCGGCCGCGACCAGCACCATGGCGGCAAGGAGCAGCGGGAGCGCCAGTTCCATCTGCAGCCAGACCCGATACTGGCGGGCCGAGAAGCCGGCTTTTTCCAGGCGGGAGATCTGCGCCGGGAGTTCCCAGATCGGGATTGCCATCGGGGTGCCGAAACTGTCGGCGATCTCGTCGCGCGTGAGGCTGGTGGGAATGGACAGGCTGTCGCGAAGCTCGGAGTCGGTTTCGGGGTTGTCTCTGCCGGTCAGCCGCCATGACTTGGCGTCCCTGACCTGCCAGGCTCCCGGGGTCAGCGTCGCGCTTTCCGCCTCGATCCGCCGGTTCGGAATTCCGTCCGTGTCGAAGGCGATGAAGGTGACGCCGTAGAGCGTCGTGCCGTCGGGACCGGCGCGGGTCGCGCGGATCACCGTCTGGCCGTCGGCACCGCCCTGACGGAGCCACAGGCCTTCGGGGCTGACCGACAGCACGCTGGTATCGGCGCCGAGATACCGCGCGGCCAGGGTTTCATACTGCACCGAGGTTGCCGCGACGATCGGGTTCATCATCGCGACGGCGATGACGCCCAGACCGAAGGCAACGGCGATCGGCGCCGAGACGCTGACCAGCGCGGACCGCCCCGCCGCCCGGGCGATCACCAGCTCCGAGGAGCGCGACAGCGACACGAAGAGTCCGATCGCGGAGAGGATCGTGATCAGCGGGAGGATCCGGTAGAGCGATTCCGGGACGTTAAGGAAGGTCAGCGTCAGGATCGCGCCGAAGCCGAGCGCCTGGTCGTTGAAGCGGCGGATCTGCTCGACCATGTCGATCAGGGCGAGCATCACGAAGAGCGACAGGAACACCCCTGTGAACAGGAAGAGGAACCTTCGGGCGAAGTAGCGATGGAGCGTCATGCCGGCTGCCTCCGCCGGCGCCGGAACCGCTGCGGATTGGCCGCCGCCCAGTAGAGCACCAGGGCCGCCGCGACGCCCAGTACGTGCGGCAGGTAGAGCAGGGGCCAGCCGTTCGGCATCGCGTCGAGCGCCATGTCGTCGGCCATGTTGTTCAGGACGTAGAGCACGATCACCAGCCCGACCGCGGCGAAGATCTGGTGCCAGATGCCGAATCGGCTGAACCCGCCGAGCAGGAGCGTCGCGAAGCCGACAAGCGGCGCGGTAATCGCGATCAGCGGCTGCGCGAGGCGGCTGTTGGCCTCATGGATCATGCGCGGGGGCGTCGTGCGGTAGACCTCGGCCAGGGCCGGATCGCCGGAAAACAGCTCGAACGTGGAGGCCTCGCGCAGCGTGCGCCGGGTATGGGCTGCGCCGGCCTGGTCGATCAGCGCGGCGAGGTCGAACGCGAGGTCGTCGAACCGGGTGACCGCCAGCGTCCGGTCGGGCATGCGGAGGATCTCCGCCATCCCGTCGAACATGATCAGGCGTGGCCCGTCCTCGGTCCGGACCAGGCGCGACTGGGTAGCCGTGTAGGTCACCTGCCGGTCCGGGTTGCGGCTGTCGGTCAGGAACACGTCGCGCAATTCGCCTGACCCGGTGATCGCGCGAATATAGAGGGTCATGCCCTCGGCCGGATGCACGAAGCGGCCCTCGACCAGGAGGCGCGCCGTCACGTTCTCGGCGATCTCGACCTGGCGTTCGGCGAGCCGCGCGAAGCTCAGGGGCACGATGAGATTGACGAGGATCGCCATGAACGCGGCGACGATGAGCCCGAAGACGAGGACCGGCCGCGCGAGGCGGTAGGGGCTGAACCCGTTCGCCTGGACGACCACCAGCTCGCTCTCAGAGGTCAGCCGGTTCGCGGTGTAGAGCGTGGCGACGAAGGCGGAAATCGGTAGCACCACGCGGATGACGTTGGGCAGGGTGAGCGCGGTGAATTCGACGAACACCGCCGCGGACTGGCCCGAGGCGATCAGCCAGTCGAACAGGCGCACCGCGCGGTTGATCCAGTAGATCAGCACGAGCACCACCGACGAGAAACCGAAGATCACCATGAGCTGCGACAGCATGTACCTGTCGAACCGTCCCATGGTGTCGCTGCCCCGTTCCGCCCGTCTTTGCCGGCGGACCCTAGACCATCGCAGCCGGGTGGGAAACTCCGATCTGGCCTTCGTCTGGTGGCGAGGCTAGGTGTAGGCCGACCCCAGCCGAGGAGCATGTTTGATGACCGTCCCCGCCGAACTGACCTTCGCCGAGATCGATCTCGACGCCATCGCCGCCGCGACCGGGCGGGTGGCGGTGATCGTGACGCCGGACGGCAAGTTCGATTCGGCGGCGCGGAGGGTGAACCGGCTGACCAAGGGCGCGCTGGCCCGTTTCGCGGAGAGCCCGGCCTTCGACAAGCTCAAGCCAGGCGAGGCTGCGGAGCTGGCCTGGCCCGCGGGGCTCGCCGCCGAAGCGCTCGAGGTCGTCAAGCTCGGCCGCCGCCCCGATGTCGCGACTGCGCGCAAGGCAGGGGTGGCGATCGGGCGGGCGGTCCGGGGCAAGGAGGTTCTGGTG
The DNA here is from genome assembly GCA_050299695.1 of Paracoccaceae bacterium. Taxonomy (GTDB): domain Bacteria; phylum Pseudomonadota; class Alphaproteobacteria; order Rhodobacterales; family Rhodobacteraceae; genus Ovoidimarina. The sequence continues at coordinate 81 of JBNKWI010000111.1, read as the reverse complement.
CTGGCCGGATCCCTGCGTCATGCCGCAGAGCTCGCGCTGGGCGCGCTTCTTCGCGCGTATGCCTTCACCGATCACAAGTCG
>JBNKWI010000110.1:0-10952 GCA_050299695.1 Paracoccaceae bacterium | reverse complement strand
ATCGCCCGCGGCGCCGGCTGCCCGGCGATGGTGGTGGCGCCTGGCGCCGACGGCAAGGGCGAGATCGCGGGCGCGCTCGACCGCGCCGCGCTCGCGACGCTCAAGGGCATCGACGCCGTGGCGCTCGCCTCCTCAGACGCAAACGACCTGCGCCACGCCCGCGAGGCCCTCGCCCGCCGCGACGGGCCGATTGTGCCGCTCCTCTCCGAGGACGATCTCGAGGAGCGCGTCGTGGTCGAGCGCCACCTCTGCGTCGACACCACCGCGGCCGGCGGCAACGCCCGGCTCCTGGCGCAATCGGCATGAGTAAGGAAAGCGATCCCGACAACCTGGCCATCCCGGACGGCTCGGCGTGGTGTCGCGTCGACCGTCGCCGGTCCGACGAAATCATCGCGGAGCTGCGCCGGGAGGTCGGACCGGACCATCCGCTGCTGCCGCATCTCGACACCGCGATCGTCGTCGCGTCGGACACCGCATCCGACGATGTGCTGCTCTGGGTTTGCGGCGAGGACCGGCTGCTTCTCGTCCATCCGACATGGTCGGGGCAGCGCGAAAGCGATCCAGGCTGGCCAGCGGCAAGCGCTATAGACGACGCGGAGTTGTCCCTCCTTATGGCCCCGGACCCGGATTCCTCCGCGCCGCAATGATGCCCCGTCGCAACAAATTGGTGCGCCGAGAATTTTCGCGATTTTTCTCTTGAAGACTCAGTCCAAAACCTCCAAATGCGCCGGCAAGACGCCAACGCACGCGCCTCTGGCCAGCCGGCTCACCCGGCTCGCGTTTAAGTAGCGACGGTAACGTCTCCCTTGGAACTGAGCGGTCATATATGGCCGGGTCTATTGGAGATGACCATGTACGCTACTGCCACGGGCCTCGTGGGCCGTCCCGCTGTCGCCCCCTCCCGCATTGAAAACTTCATCCGTCAGGCGCATTTCGACCGGCCGACGCTGGTGCTCGATGTCGACCAGGTCGAGGCGCAGTACCATGCGCTCTCCCAGGGCCTCGGCCGCGCCCGCATCCACTATGCGGTGAAGGCGAACCCGGCCCGCGAGATCGTCGAGCGCCTCGTGCGGCTCGGCTCGCATTTCGACGCCGCCTCGCGGGGCGAGATCGAGCTCTGCCTGTCGCTCGGCGCGGAGCCGCGGCATATCAGCTTCGGCAACACCGTGAAGCGGCCCTCCGACATCGCCTTCGCCTACAATGTGGGCATCGAGCTCTTCGCGGCCGATGCCGAGGAAGAGCTTGAAAAGATTGCGGAACATGCCCCCGGCGCGAAGGTCTATATCCGCCTGATCGTCGACGCCTCCGAGGCCGACTGGCCGCTCAGCCGCAAGTTCGGCTGCGCGCGCGACAAGGCGATTTCGCTTCTCGGCCTCGCCCGCGACCTCGGTCTTTCGCCGGTCGGCTTCTCGTTCCATGTCGGCTCGCAGACCAAACGCGCCGAGATGTGGACCGCCACGCTCGACCAGATCGCACAGATCTGGACCGAGGCGCAGAAGGCGGGCTTCGGCCTCACGCTTCTCAACATCGGCGGCGGCTTCCCGGCCTTCTACGGCGAGGAGGTCGAGCACCCGACCGCCTATGCCGCCCGCGTGATGGAGCTGATCCACGCCCGCTTCGGCGACGTGCCGGAGATCATGGCCGAGCCCGGCCGCGGCCTCGTCGCGGAAGCCGGCATGATCGCGGCCGAGGTGCTCCTCGTCTCGCGCAAGTCGGACAACGACCTGCACCGCTGGGTCTATCTCGACATCGGCAAGTTCTCGGGTCTCGCCGAGACGATGGACGAGGCGATCCGCTACCAGTTCATCACCGACCGCGACCTCGAGGCGCACGGCCCCTGCATCCTCGCCGGCCCGTCCTGCGACAGCGCCGACGTGCTCTACGAGAAGCGCATGGTGGACCTGCCGCAGGGCCTGAAGGCGGGCGACCGCATGATCATCCGCTGCTGCGGCGCCTACACGTCGAGCTATTCCTCGGTCGGCTTCAACGGCTTCCCGCCGCTGGACGTCGTCGTGATCTGAACCGCGACAACGCGGCAGGGACAGTGCAGGGCCGGGGCTCATCCCCCGGCCCTTTTTCGTTGATGAGCCCCGGTCCGGCGCAGCCGGCGAGACATCGGGGGGACGCTTCGAGGGGCGAACGGGCGGAGCCCCTACAGCCCGCGAGCCGAGCGGGCGCCTGCCCGTGGGATGGCGCCGCAACGGTCTTCCACACGCTTTATGGGGCCACATACCTCCAACCTCGAAGGTCTGCGCAAACGGCACCACAGCGCCAGCCCGTGGGGCGGGCAGGCGCTCGCCCGGCGACTTCGGCGCGATTCGGGCGGGGGGGAACCGAACAGGCAGGGCGCGCGCGTTCGCCCTAGCTCGCCGGGTCGTCCATGAACTCGCGGAGCTCCTGCGCGCAGCGGCAGGCCGCCGCCAGCTTCCGGGCCCAATCCTCGGCCTCCGCACGGGTCGGCACCTCCAGGACCGCGAAACCGCCCGTCAACCGGCTGCCAGGATAGATCTCGGACGACACGGCCCCGTCACCCGAGACCAGCACCGGATCGACCCGCTCCGCGATGCCGCCGGCGAACACGTACACCCCCGCGGCCTTCGCCGCCGCGATCACCGCATGCGACTCGGCGACGACGGTCGGGAACTCGTCCTCGGTGAGCGCCATCGCCTCGCTCGGAAACGAGATGAGGTACTTGGTCATGCGTCCCTTTCCCGGCGGCGCGCGCGCCGAACGACCCAGATGCGCACGGCCTCCGCGGCCGTGCCCGCGACGAGGCCCCACATCGGGTCGGCCAGGAGCGTCGCCGCCGCGGTGACGGCGATCACCGGGCGGCAGGACGGCTTGCAATCCAGAAGCCGCCGCGAGAGCGCCAGCTCGGCAGAGGCCACGAGGAGGAGCGCGCCGAGGCCCGCGGCGGGGATGGCACCGAGAATGGCGAAGGCGGTGCCCGCCGGAACGAGCGCAAGCGCCAGAAGCGCGAGGCCGAGCAGGAGGGGCGCGGTGCCCGAGCGCGCGCCGAAACGGTGATGCGCGGCGACGCCCCCTGCCCCGTGGCACATCGGCAGCGCGCCGAACGGCGCCAGGAGGAGATTGGCGAGCCCCGAACTCAGCGCAAGCCGGCGCGGGGTGACATGCCGCGCGGCGGGTCCGAAATAGTCGCCCGCCACCAGCGCGGTCAGGAACACCGCGTTGGTGAGCGTCAGCGCAAGCTGCGGCAGCGCGACCCGCGTGGCGCCCTGCGCGAAATCGTCGAGCCCCGGCCAGGCGAAGGCCAGCCCCGCCGGAAGCCCCGCCGGCAGCGACAGTGCCGGCGCGCCGGTGAGCGCCCCGAGCCCGATCGCCGCGCCCAGCCCGATCGCCGCCCCCGGAAGGCGCGGCAGCCCCAGGAGCGCCGCGAGAAGCGCGGCGACGGCGAGGCCCAGAAGCGGGCTCGTCCCGATCAGCCGCACCGCGACCAGCGCCAGTGACAGGCCGAGGCCGAGCTGCAGCCCCGCGAGCACCGATTGCGGCACCAGCCGGCCCAGACGGTCGGCGAGCCCGGTCAGCGCGAGCAGGATCAGAACCGCGCCGATCATCACGCCGCTCGCCGCCAGCACGCCGGGTGCCATGGCCTGGGTCATCAGCAGCGCCGCCACCGCCTTCATCGGCTGGACCGGGATCGGCAGGCGGTAGAGGAAGGCGCTGGCGATGTAGAAGGCGGCGAAACCGGCCAGGACCGGCACTGGCGACAGCCCGGCCACGGCGAGGCAACCGAGCATCAGCGGCAGCAGCGTGCCGAGATCGCCCAGCGCGCCGTTGACCTCCTTGAGGTCGAACCGGAATGCCGCTCCCCGTGTCAGCGCCGTCCTCCCTGGGTTCCGCGCACCCATTCTAGCGGCGGACCGGCGAAAACGCCATCAGCCTTGGGTCGGACCCTCCGCGGCAAGCGCTGCCATCGCTTTGTCGGCCAGCGCCTCGAGCGCGGCGTCGTCGAGGCTCTCGCTTCGGAGCACTGCGCGCACCGCCCCCTCCCAGCGCCCGCGCGACTTGGCGTAGCGCGGGTCGTAATGGCACTCGACCAGCTCCGCCGCGAGCGCCACATGCGCGCCCGCGCGCGCCATTTCCTGCCAGGCTTCCACCCGCTCGGCCCCGTGAAATGGCTGGAGCAGGCCGAGGAGCGCCGCGATGCGCTCGGGATCGGCGGTGAGGTCGCCATAGGCGCGGGCGAGGTATTCGGCCCGGGCCGCGACCGGCGCCTCGATCACCAGCCGGGGTGCCGCGCGCAGGACGGCCCAGAGGCTCGGCGGCACGATCAGGTCGCCCACCTTGCTCGATTCCGCCTCGACCACCACCGGCCGCGCCGGGTCGCACCCGGCGAGCGCCATGGCGATCCCGCTCTCGAACGCCTTCTGCGAGGGCTGGCCGCGCGGATCGGGCCCGAGCACCGAGCCCCGGTGCCGCGCGAGGCCCTCGAGGTCGATCACCTGCGCGCCGCGCGCCGCCAGCCGCGCCAGAAGCGCCGTCTTCGCGGTGCCGGTATTGCCGTCCAGCACCAGGAGCCGCGTGGGCCAGGGCTCCTCGTAGAGCGCCTTCACGACAAGCCGCCGGTAGCTCCGGTAGCCGCCCTCGATCACCTCGGTCCGCCAGCCGATCTGCGCCAAGATCGCGGCGAAGGAGCCCGAGCGCTGCCCGCCCCGCCAGCAATAAACCAGCGGCCGCCAGCCGCCGTCCTTCTCCGCCAGGGCTGTCTCGATATGCCGCGCCGCATTCCGGGCCACCAGCGCAGCGCCGATCTTGCGCGCCTTGAACGGGCTTTCCTGCTTGTAGATCGTGCCGACCCGGGCGCGCTCCGCGTCGTCCAGGACCGGCAGGCTGATCGCGCCGGGCAGGTGATCCTCGGCGAATTCCGCGGGCGCGCGCACGTCGATGATCGTGTCGGCCTCGAGCGTCGTGAGATCGGACAGCGCGCCCAGCTTCAGCGCCATGTCCCGCCCCGTCCGTGTTTCGATGCCCCGATCATCGCCCACCCATCGCCGCTGCCGCCGCCCGGGTCAAGCGGGGCCTCGCAATCCCGGAATCCGCGCCCTAGATAGGGGAAATGACCCTGCGCCTTGCCTTCCTTCTCGCCGGCCTCGCCGCGGCCACGCTCGCCCCTGCTCCGGCCCGCGCCGATTGCGTGGTGCTGCTCCACGGGCTCGCCCGCAGCGCCGCTTCGTTCTTCGTGATGGAACGCGCGCTCGAAGGGGCAGGCTACAAGGTGGTGAACCACACCTACCCCTCGACCGACCTGTCGATCGAGGAGCTCGTCGCCCGCGCGGTGCCCAGATCGGTCGCCGAATGCGGCAGCGACCGGACCCATTTCGTGACCCATTCCATGGGCGGCATCCTGGCCCGCGCCTGGCTCGAGGACCATCGGCCGGAGACCATGGGCCGCGTCGTCATGCTGGCGCCGCCGAACCACGGCTCGGAACTGGTGGACGCGTTCGGCGATCTCGGCGCGTTCCGCTGGATGACCGGCCCGGCGGGGATGGAGCTCGGCACCGGCCCCGACGCGCTGCCGAACGTGCTCGGCATGCCCGACGTGGCGATCGGCGTGATCGCTGGCGACCGCACGCTGAACCCGGTCTATTCGCGCATCATCGAGGGCCCCGACGACGGCAAGGTCTCGGTGGCGAGCACGCGGATGCCAGGGCTCCAGGACCATATGGTGCTGCCCGTCACCCACACCTTCATGATGAACGACCCGGTGGTGATCGCCGAAGTGATGGAGTTCCTGAAGTCCGGGCAGTTCGACCACGCGCTCGACTTCCCAACGGCGGTGCGGGATCTGATCGAGGAGGAATAGGCGCTGGATCGGCCCGCGCGGAAACGGCAGCTGCGGCTGCCTTTCTGACCGTCCAACGTGGCGCAAGCCGGGCGGGCGCCTGACCGCGTCACGCCCGACCGGGCCGGCGCCCTGGCTAACGGCTGTGCCGCAGCCCCGCCCGGAACAAGGCCCGAAGGGCCGCCGGGCGAGCGCCTGCCCGTCCCGGCGGGCTAGCGCTCTTGTGACGTTAGCACGGACCTCGGAAGTCGGAGGTAGGTGGCACCATAAAGTGAGTGGAAAGCCGTTGCAGCGCCACCCCATGGGCAGGCGCTAGCCCGGCTCCGCGCTTGATGGTGGCGGATGGGTTGCGGCGGGCTCCACCCGTTCGACCCTCGAAACGCCGTTGCCAGGGCGCTCGCTCCAAGCGCTACAATTCCCCGCATTTCCCCGCCGTTGTCCATAATCTCGCCACGCTCCCGTGGCAGGACCCCCCCATGGACAGCGCGCTTCCCGCGGTCCGGAGCCTGGCGCCCGGCCTCGCCCTCTCGATCCTCGCCCTCCTCCCCTCCGTCATGGTGCTCCATGACGGGCTCTCGGCGCTGCCGCCCGAGGCCGCGCTCTGGGCGATGCCGATGCCCGTGGCCGCCGCGCTGCTGGCGCTGGCGGGCGCGGGGCTCCTCGCCGCGCGCGGTCAGACACCGCGGCTCGACCGCAGCGGCCGCCTTCTCGCCCTCGTCACGCTGGGCCTGTTCCTCTGGGTCGCGCTCGGCACGCTCCTGCGCGCCACCGACCCGGCCTACGGGTTCCTCAGGCACTGCGAGCTGGCCCTGACCGCCGCCGTGGCGCTGGCGCTCTCCGGCCTTGTCCGGGCGGGCGGCGCCGCGCTCGGCCGGCAGATGGCGCTGGCGCTCGTGTTCGGCATCGCCGCGGCGCTCCTGCCGATGGCGCTCGCCCGAAACGCCGGCTGGCCCGCCGGCTTCGGCAAGCTCGACCTCGCGGGCTTCACCCATATCCGCATCCTCGGCTTCTCGCTCACCCTCGGCCTCGCCGCCGCGACGGGGCTCTGGGCCGGCGAAACCGGCCGCGCCCGGGCGCTCCTCTTCGCCGCGATGGTCGCGATGGCGGCGGCGCTGTTTTGGTCCGGCGGCCGCGGCGCGCTGGCGGCGCTGGTCCTGCCGCTGCCGGTCCTCGCCCTCTTCCTCCCGATGCTCCGCCCCGGCCTCCCCGCCCTCCTCGCCACGCTCATCGCGGGCGCGCTGGCCGCGAGCCTCCTGCCCGGAGTTTCCGCCGAATTCGGCCTCTTCGGACGGCTCACCGACCTGGGCGAGAGCGGCTCGGCCGACACGCTCGCCTCCGGCCGGCTGGCGATCTGGCGCATCCTTCTGGCCGCCTCCGCCGAGGCACCGCTTCTCGGCCACGGCATGGCGCAGGTCCACTGGATCCTCGCAGCCGCCGGCGAGAAGGTCGCCCATCTCCACGCCCACAACATCGTCGTCGAGGCGGCGCTGGCGCTCGGCTGGCCGGGCACGGTCGCGGCGATCCTCGCCACCTCCGCCGCCTGGCTCCGCTGGCTCCTCCGCGCAAGGGCAAGCGGCGACGCGCTCCAGGCGACCGGGCTCGCCATGGTCAGCGCCTTCCTCGCCGCCGCCCTGGTCGACGGGCCGTATTTCTACTGGCAGGGCCTCCTGCCGCTCGCGCTCGGCTTCGCGCTCCTCGCGCCGCGCCCGGAAGGTCAGACCACGGGATCCTGATCCGGGTTCTCCAGCGCCTGCCCGACGACGGTCCGCAACGTCCTGAGATTGATCGGTTTCTGCAGGAATGGCACGTCGCCGATCGTGGCCAGCTTCTCGCGGTTCGCCGCCGAATCGTAGCCCGACATCAGGAGCACCGGCAGGCCCGGATAGCGCTGCTGGATCCGCACCGCCAGGTCGTAGCCCTGCATCGCGCCCGGCATGATGATGTCGGCGATGACCAGCTCGGGCGGCGCCCCCTCCTGCAACAGCGCGAGCGCCTCTTCCGCATCTCCCGCGACGCGCACGTTGTGCCCGTCGAGCTCCAGCTGGTTCGCGATGACGCGATGCACGGCTTCGTCGTCGTCGACGACCAGGATCCCTCTGCGCGCGACCGGGGGCCCCGCCTCGACCACCGTCTGCGGGGCTTCGTCCTGCGGCCGGTCCACCACCGGAAATGCCAGGATGACATCGGTGCCGTGTCCGGGCGAGCTTTCGATCCGCATTCCGCCACCCGACTGGCGGCAGAAGCCGGAGACGGTCGAGAGACCGAGCCCGGTGCCCGACCCGAACTTTTTCGTGCTGAAGAACGGCTCGGTGGCCCGGTGCGCGGTATCCGGATCCATCCCGACACCGGTATCCCGAACGGTGATCGTGGCATAGGTCCCCGGCGCGAGCGTCTCCATGCCGCCGATGCCCGCGACGTCCTGCGCCGTCATCGGCCCGGTGCGGCCGATGACCGTGATCGTGCCGCCGGCCTCGATGGCATCGCGGGCGTTGATCAGGATGTTCAGCACCGCCTGCTGGAACGCGACAGGATCGAGCCGGACCATCGCATCGCCGAAGGCGAGATCCCGCGAGAGCTCGATATTGGCCGGGCAGACCCTGCGGAACATGGTCAGGGCGGGATCGAGCGCGTCGTCGATCCGCACCAGACGCGGCGAAAGCCGGGACTTGCGCCCATAGGCGAGGAGCTGCTGCGTGAGATGCGCGGCCCGGTTCGAGGCGGCCATCGATTCCGCCAGATAGGCCTTCCGCTGCTCCGGATCGGGATTTGCCTCCATCAGTTCCAGATTGCCGAGAATCACGCTCAGCGTGTTGTTGAAATCATGCGCCACCCCGGCGACGAGAAGGCCCAGAGCCTCGATCTTCTGCGCCCGCGCGGCCGCGAGTTCCATCTCCTTCTGCCGGCGCTCGCTCTTCATGTAGGCCGCTTCCGCCGCCACGCTCCGCCGCTCGGCAATGTTGGCGAGATAGGCGAACCCGATCACCGCCACCGACGCCGAGGCGATGATGAGATAGGTCAGGAGCGCCAGCCGAAATCCCACGGTCATGATCTGGTTCTCGACGGCGCTCTTGGTGAGCATGCAGAAGACCAGCGTCGCCGCGATGATGACCGGCAGCACGCGGCGCGCCATCTGGCTGCCGGTCTCCGGGCCGAGCAGCACTCCGACCCACCCCTTGTCGGGCTGAGAGAGAAGGAGCGAGCTGTGCAGCGCGAGATAGGCGACGGCCGTGTGCAGGGCCATCTTGGTATAGACCGGATTGTCGAACAGGTCCTGGGCATCGAACATGTAGCCAATGACGCAGACCGAGATGAGCGCCGAGGCCAGCGTCGTGCCGACGATCGCGACGCCGTAGAAGCCGAAGCTCCGCAGGCAGAGGCTGATCGCGAGAAGGATCGCCGCGAGCATGCTCGCGACCGACATGCCGTCGCGGTTCCGGTACTCGACCGGCAGGAGCGGGTTGTTGATGTTGACGATCACCAGAACGATGATCGCCGCCGCCGCGGCCAGCGTGATCCAGCGCGCCGGCCGGCGGTAGAGCGCCAGCGCCCCGATGCTGCCAAGGAGGATGTCGGCGGCCGTGGCGGGCACCATCGCCGGATAGTCGGGCGAGATCCGGCGGAAGGCGTCGATCCCGAGCCCCCATCCGAAGACCAGCACCGAAAGCGCGATCAACCCGGCCGCACCCGCCAGCGCGGTGCCGAAATACCGCCGGTCAGGACGGATTGCGATGCTTTCCGCATCGCGGATAGAGAGCCCCTCCCGCACGCAACACCCGCCCCAGTTGCTATTTCACAACCATAGAGCGCATCTTGCGCGCGCGCAAATCGAAAGCATGCTCGACACTCTGGCCACCCTCCGCCCATTCGACGCATTGCCCGCCGCGCCGTCCCCCGCTATCGGTCACACCGGACAGACGCCGGAGGACCAAATGGCCGAGACCCGCACCGAAACCGACAGCTTCGGCCCGCTCGAAGTGCCCGCCGACAAATACTGGGGCGCGCAGACCCAGCGCTCGATCCTGAACTTCCCGATCGGCTGGGAGCGTCAGCCGGTGCCGATCATCCGCGCCCTCGGCGTCGTCAAGAAGGCCTGCGCGATGGCCAACAGGGAGCTCGGCACGCTGTCGCCCGAGCTCGCCGACGCGATCATCGCCGCCGCGACCGAGGTGATCGACGGCCGGTTCGACGACAACTTCCCGCTGGTGGTCTGGCAGACCGGCTCGGGCACCCAGTCGAACATGAACGCCAACGAGGTGATCTCGAACCGCGCCATCGAGATGCTTGGCGGCGAGATGGGCTCGAAGAAACCGGTCCATCCGAACGACCATTGCAACATGGGCCAGTCCTCGAACGACACCTTCCCGACCGCGATGCATGTGGGCATCGCCATGCAGGCGCGCGACGTGCTCCTGCCCGGGCTGAGGAAACTCCACGCCGCGCTCGCCGCGAAGTCGGAGGAGTTCAAGGACATCATCAAGATCGGCCGCACCCATACCCAGGACGCGACGCCCCTGACGCTCGGCCAGGAATTCTCCGGCTACACCCACCAGGTGAAGAAGGGCATCGAGCGCATCGAGGCCTGCCTCGGCGACATCCACGAACTGGCGCAGGGCGGCACCGCCGTCGGCACCGGGCTCAACACCAGGCCCGGCTGGGCCGAGATGGTGGCAAGGAACATGGCCGAGATCACCGGCCTCCCCTTCGTCACCGCGCCGAACAAGTTCGAGGCGCTCGCCGCGCACGATGCGATGGTGATGTTCTCCGGCGCGCTCAAGACCGTCGCGGCATCGCTCTTCAAGATCGCCAACGACATGCGGCTCCTCGGCTCCGGCCCGCGCTCGGGACTGGGCGAACTGATCCTGCCCGAGAACGAGCCGGGCTCCTCGATCATGCCCGGCAAGGTCAATCCGGTCATCCCGGAGGCCGTCAACCAGGTCGCCTACCAGGTCATCGGCAACGACCTGGCCGTGACGATGGCGGCCGAGGCCGGCCAGTTGCAGCTCAACGCGATGGAACCCCTGATCGTCTACAACCTGTTCAACTCGACCCGGATGCTGGCCGCGGCCTGCACGATGCTCGAGAACCGCTGCATCCGGGGCATCCGCGCCAACCGCGAGCAATGCCGCCGCCACCTGGACGCCAGCATCGG
>JBNKWI010000109.1:0-10988 GCA_050299695.1 Paracoccaceae bacterium | reverse complement strand
CACAGCGCCTCGCCATGGCGCCAGCCCATCGCCCTGAGCCGCTCGGCGATATAGGCTGCGCCCGCCTTCATGATCCGCCGCGCGGTCGGGTCGCGCGCCTCGGCCGCCGCGGTGATCGCAGGCGCCAGCGCTGCCCAATCCTCGGGCCGGGCGGAAAGGCTGAACCCGACGATCCCGCGCGCGCCGCCCAGCCGGTGCGCGAGATGCCGGGTGAGGTCGCTCGCCGGGATCAGCCCGTCGGCCGCATCGAGCGTCGCCGCCAGCGCCCGCCTTGCAATCCAGGTCGCCGAGGCCACGTCGCCCAGCCGGTGGCCCCAGCCGCCCGCCAGCCGCGTGCCGCCGTCCGAACGATAGCCCAGGAACGACCCGGTCCCGCAATGGGCGAGCGCCCCTGCGCCGTCCGGCCCGAGCGCGCCCTCGAGCGCCGCCCGCCGGTCATCCTCGATCAGCGCGCCGCGAAACGGCAGTCGCGCCCGGATCGCCTCGGCGTCCCTCGGCCCGATCACGCCCGCAAGCCCCAGATAGGCCGGCAGCGCCGCGAGCCGTTCCGGCGTGGCACCCACCAGCGCCGCAAGTCGCTCCAACCCCTCGAGAATCGCCTGTGCCGCGCCATCCGCGTCGGTCGAGACATTGGCCGGCCCCGCCTCGGCGACGATCCGTTCGCCCGCGGACTCCACGGCAAGGTGGCACCGCGTTCCGCCGCCATCGACCGCCAGCACGGCCCTGTCCAGAAAAAACCCCATAGAGACTTCTAGCAGAGTTTCCGCCCCCCGAAGCCTCTCCTCCGCAGCAGCGGCAATCAGCCGCCCACGGCCGCCCGGTACCACCGCACCAGCGCGCGCCGGTCGTCCTCCTCCATCCAGGTCACGTTCGCCGGCGGCATCGCATGGCTCATCCCCGCCTGCAGGTAGATCTCGCGCGCATGCCGCGCCACGTCGCCCTCGGTCTCCAGGAGCACTCCCTTCGGCGCCCAGCGGATCCCGTCATAGACCGGCTCGCGCGCATGGCACATCGAACAGCGGCCCATGACGATGTCATGCACCTCCTCGAACCCCTCCGCCTCCGCGAAGCGCGTCTCGAACGGCGTCAGCGCCCGCGCCTCGGCGTCCTCGTAGCTGTCATGCATCGGCGCCACCGACAGCCAGGCCGCGATCAGGAACAGGATCACCGTCACCGCCCAGGTCCAGTGCGGATTGCCCTTCCGCGCGTGCCTTGTGTTGAACCAGTGTCGGATCGTCACCCCCATCAGGAACACCAGGGGCGCGATCAGCCAGGCATGCGCCGTCGCGAAGGCGAGCGGGTAGTGGTTCGACAGCATCAGGAACACCACCGGCAGGGTCAGGTAGTTATTGTGCGTCGACCTCAGCTTGGCGATCTTGCCGTATTTCGGGTCCGGCACCCGGCCCGCCTTCAGATCCGCCACCACCACCCGCTGGTTCGGCATGATGATGAAGAACACGTTCGCCGTCATGATCGTCGCGGTGAAGGCGCCCAGGTGCAGCATCGCCGCCCGGCCGGTGAAGACGTGGTGATAGCCCCAGGACATCGCCACCAGCATCGCGAAGAGAAGCACCATCAGAAGCGTCGGCCGCTCGCCCAGCGGCGACTTGCACAGGAAATCGTAGACCAGCCAGCCCACGCTCAGGGACGCCGCCGAGACCAGCACCGCCTGCCACAGCGCGAAATCCACCTTCTCCGTGTCGATCAGGTAGAGATGCCCGCCCGCCCAGTAGACCGCCATCAGAAGCGCCGCGCCCGATAGCCAGGTCGCGTAGCTCTCCCACTTGAACCAGGTCAGGTGCTCGGGCATCGCCTCGGGCGCCACCAGGTACTTCTGGATGTGGTAGAACCCGCCGCCATGGACCTGCCATTCCTCGCCATCCGCTGGGCCGGCGATGTCGCGGTTCAGCCCCAGGTCCAGCGCGATGAAGTAGAACGACGAACCGATCCAGGCGATCGCCGTCACCACGTGCAGCCAGCGCACCGCGAAACCCATCCAGTCCCACAGGATCGCGAGTTCGTACATCGAAGCTTCTCCTTTACCGCGCCCAGACTAGGAATTCCGGCGATTTTTCGGTATTGCCGGTAGCTGCCAAGCACCGTCAAAAATTTCCGAACAATGTCCTATCTCGACAATATCCGAACCTTCGTGCGGGTCTACGAATTGGGTGGCATGTCGGCCGCCGGGCGCGATCTGCGGATCTCCCCGGCCGTCACCTCGGCACGAATCGCGCAGCTTGAGGAACATTTGGGCGTTCGGCTGTTCCAGCGCACCACGCGCAACCTCACCCCCACCGAACAGGGCCGCGCCTTCTATCCCGGCGCCTGCGAGGTGCTCGAGGCGCTCGACCGGGCCGAGGCGCAGGTCACCGACATCACCGAGAACCCGCGCGGCACGCTCTATGTCGCCGCGCCCCTGGGCGTCGGCCGCCGGCTCCTCGCGCCGCTCGTCCCCGATTTCCTCGACGCCTATCCCGAGGTCACGGTCCGGCTCCGGCTCTCCGACCGCAAGATCGACCTCACCGGCGAGGGGCTCGACCTCGCCTTCTTCCTCGGCCGGCCCGACGATTCAACGCTCCGGATCCGCAGCATCGCCCATTGCCGCCGGGTGCTCTGCGCCGCGCCCGCCTACATCGCCGCACGCGGCATGCCGGCGAGCGGCGCCGATCTCGTCACCGGCGGCCACGACTGCCTGAATCTGCGCTTCCCCGGCGCCACCGAGTTTCGCTGGACGCTGGAAACCGCCGAGGGTCCGCGCAAGTTCCGCGTCGCCGGCCGCTACGAATGCGACGACGGCGACGTGTTGACCGACTGGGCGCTCGCCGGCCGCGGCATCGCCATGAAGCCGGTCTTCGAAGTGGCCGACGCGCTCCGCGCCGGCACCCTCCTCCCCGTCGCCACCGAAACCCCGCCGGTCCCGGTGCAGATGGCCTGCCTCTTCACCCACCGCCGTCGGCAGGACCCGAAAACCCGCCTCTTCATGGAATTCATGATCGAGCGCATCGGCCGATCCGTAAAACAGGCCGAGGCGAGGGGGACGCCGCAAGGTTAGCGGAAACGGCTCCGACAGGCGCAAGCCGGGCGAGAGCCTGCCCGTGGGATGGCGCAGCAACGGTTGAGCGGCGCGATTTGTGGTGCAAGCCCGCTGTACGGATGTTCGGCGCGGAGCGTCACCAGAGCGCCAGCCCCGTCACGCCGAAGGCGTGCCAGCATTGGTGGCGCACCTCCGGTGCGACGACGGGCAGGCGCTCGCCCGGCGGCTTCGGCGCTGTTCGGGCGGGGGCATCGCCAACCACGGCCAATTTTCTGGAGCCGCGTCCAGCTCCCAACCGTCCATGGACTTGAACCTTTGCGTACCGCCATTAAGGTCATGACCTATGACCTATCCGAAGGCACCCATGGACGCCCGAGGCTTCGCCGAGATCTGGGAAAAGGCCTGGAACAGCCACGACCTCGCGGCGATCATGGAGCACTACCGCGACGACGTCGTGTTCCGCTCGCGAAAGGCGATCCCGCTCGTCGGGACGGGCGAGATCACCGGAAAGCCGGCACTCCGGGCGTACTGGGCCGCCGCCCTCGAACGGCAGCCGGACCTCGCGTTCCGGGTCACCGATGTCTACGAGGGCCACGAGATGCTGGTGATCGCCTATGTCAATCACCGCGGGGTGCGGGCCGCCGAGACGCTCTATTTCGACGGGAGAGGCCAGGTGTTCCGGGCCGCTGCCTGTCACGGCCCCGCTCCGGCGCCCTGAGGGCCCCGCGTGGCCTTTGCATATCCGTGAAAGGTCTGGTCCGCCGGTCCCGCGCTTCCCCGAACCGGAAGATCCTGTCGCGCTCCCCGCCGATACGCCCGGGCCGGACCGCTTCCCGCACCGTTTCCGGGACACCTCCGGCGCGGCCGGGCGCGCCCGCCGGTCGCCCACCCGTGCGGGCGCGGCCCCGATTGCCGCGAGGCGCGCTCGCTGACCGGACGTGGCATCCGCATGCCGCCCGGGCAGGACGGATCCCGAAGGGCACAGCGCCTCGCCACGACCGGCGGTCCAAGGCGCTTGGCCCCGGCCGGCCCGCGATGCCGTCGAACCGGGCTTGCGGCCTCAGGCGCTGCGCAGTTCCGGCGCCCGGCTCTGGCCGGTGAGCGGCAGGCAGAACACCATCTTCGTCCCCGCACCCGGCGCCGACTCGCACCAGATCCGCCCGTCATGGCGCAAAACCTGCTTGCGGCAGGTGGCGAGGCCGAGCCCGGTGCCCTCGACATGGGCCTGGCCGGGCACCCGCCGGAACGGTTCGAAGACCAGCGCCTGATGCTCGGGCGCGATGCCGATCCCGTTGTCGGCGACCTCGAAGCGCATCTCGCCCGCCATCTCGGTCACGGAGATCCCCAGCCGCGGCACCGCGGCACCGGCATACTTGATCGCGTTGGCCACGAGGTTCTGCAGCACCTGGGTGATCACCGGCAGGCCGCAACGGACCGGCGGCAGGCCGGGCGGGATATTGACCGTCACCTCGGCGCCGCTCTCGGCGATCTCGCGCTCCAGCGCGGCCAGCGCCGTCTCGACGATCTCGCGCGGATCGGCCTCCTCGAACGCCTCGAGCCGGTCCATCCGGATATGGTCGGCGAGGCTGCGAAGCATGTTCATCATGTGCCTGGTCGACTTGCGCATCAGCGCCAGGGCGCCACGCACCTCGTCGTAATCGCCGGCGTCGAGATCCTCCTCGACCTGCTGGCACAGGTAGTCCACCGCCCGGATCGGCGCCTTGAGATCATGGACCAGCACGTCGGAGAAGGTGGCCAGCTCCGCCTGCTGCTGCGCCAGCTTCCAGTTCAGCCTCGCGGAGACGACACCCTTCTCGACGATCCGCTGGAGCGCGGCCGGGTTGATCACCGCCTTGGAGATGTAGTCCGTGGCGCCGGCCTGGATCGCCGATTTGGCCAGGTCCTCGCCGCCGCGGCCGGTCATCAGGAAGAACGCCGCCTGCGGCCATTTCTCGCGCAGCGCCGGCAGGGCCTCGAGCCCGGATTGGCCGGGCAGGAGATGGTCGAGGAAGACCGCGTCGGGCTGCATCGCGCCGAAATCGAGCGCATCGGCCACCGTGGTGACCGCATGTGCGTCGGAGCGGCTGCCGGCCTGGACGAGAAGCCGGCGCACGAGTTTGCTGTCGACCGCGTCGTCGTCAACGATCAGGATCTTGAAATCTTGCCACATGTGGACCCCCGGATTCACCCGAATATCCCTCACCGCCCTGAAAATCCGGTAAAAATCGCACCCGGCGAACCAGATCGAATTGGATGCGATCAGGCGCTCTGCAGCGACGGCAGTTCCACGAGACGCCAGAAGTTGTCCAGCAACGCGGTCAGCTCGACGAACTCCTTCCCGGCATTCTCCTTGACGATGTAGCCCGAGACGTTGCCCGCGTAGGCCTGCTCGATGTCCTCGCGCGATTTCGAGGTGGTCAGGATGAAGATCACCAGCCGGCGCAGGCGCGGATCCTTGCGGATCTCCTGCACCAGACCGTGGCCGTCGAGTCGCGGCATGTTGATGTCGACCAGCAGGATGACGGCCTCATCGGGCCGCGTCCCGAAACGCTCGCCGCGCAGGAACTCCAGCGCCTCGACCCCGTCCGACACCCGGTCGATCGCGTTCGCCACCCTCGCCTTGTCGAAGGCGCGACGCACCGCCTTGGCGTCGACATCGTCGTCCTCGACGAGAAGGATACGAATCGGCCGGCTCTCGTATTCCGGCCGGAACGCCACCTTGGTCATGCCGCCTCCACCTGTTGCTCCGGAGGCGGCTTCGGCCAGTCGAACCGAAACACGCTCCCGCGCCCGTTCTCCGATTCCAGAGTTAACGAACCGTTAGCGAACTCCACGATCTTCTTGACGAAGGCGAGGCCCATGCCGCTGCCCTCGACCGCGTCGCGCGGCTTCAGCGTCTGGAACATGCCGAACACCTTGTCGTGGTATCGCGGCGGGATCCCGGGCCCGTCATCCGCGACCGCGAAACCGTAGCTCTCGCCGCGATCCTCCACCGTGACGCGGACCCGCCCGGTCTCGCGGTCGTGATGCTTGATCGCGTTCGAGATCAGGTTGAGAAACACCGTGCTCACCGGCAGAAGCGGCAGCGACACGAGGTCGAACCCCGCGCCGATCTCGATCTCGAACCCCTCGGGCGGGGCGACCAGCGCCAGCACCTGCCGCAGGATCTCGGTGCCGGAGATCCGCTCCGCGCCGTCCGCATCGCGGCCGACCCGCGAATAGGCCAGAAGATCGTCCAGAAGCCGGTCCATCCGCCGCACCCGGCCGCGCAGCTGGTCCATCGTCTCGCGGGTGTCGTCGGTGAGGAACTGCTCCAGGTCCCCCTCCAGCCAGGCGGACGTGTGCTCGATGGCCCGGAGCGGGGCCTTCAGATCGTGCGAGGCGATATAGGCGAAGCGGTCGAGCTCCTCGTTCGAGCGCCGGAGCTCGGCCAGGAGCCGCTCGCGCTCCGCCGTTGCCGCGGCCTCCTGCGAGACATCCTTGATGATCCCGATGATCGTGTTCCGCCCGTTCTCCGCGACCGAGTTGAGCATCACCGACACCGGGAACTCCGACCCGTCCTGGCGCTGGCCCACCAGGTCGCGGCGGGGCGACATCGCCAGCCCGTTGCCGCTGAAATTCCGCATGTGGCGGGCGTGCGCGCCCCGCATGCCCTCGGGCATCAGATCGTCGACGGCACGGCCGCTCCAGCCGCCCTCGGCAAACCCGAAGATCCGCTCTGCGGCCGGGTTCATGTCGAGAATGCGCCCGTCCTCGTCGGAGGTGACGATCCCCACGGGCGCCCCGCGATAGATCGCCTGCAGCCGGTTGGTGCTGCTGATCAGATCCTGCGACAGCGCCCCGAAGGCCCGCGCGACGTCGCCCAGCTCGTCCTGTGCCGTCGCGTGCGCCTCGAGCGCGTCGCTCAGCCCGGTCCGGTCGGCGATCGCCAGGCGCATCTTCTGCAGGGGCCGGGTAAGACGGCTCGCAAACCAGGCCGAAACCGCGAGGATGAACAGGAGCACCACGCTGCCGACGGCGAGATCCCGGCGCAGGACCGCCCGGGACGCGGAGTAGAGCACCGCATCGGGGGCCGTGGCGATCATCCAGAGCGGGCGTGCCGCCTGACCCCGGCCGATCTCCAGGCGCTCGGCAACGGCGGTATGTCCCGAAAGGCTCAGCGCGACGCTCTTCTTGCCGGCGGTCAATCGGCCGTTCCACCCGTCGAAGGGCCGCCAATCCGGATCGAGGTGAAAGGCAAGGCCCGACATCCGGCCATCGGGCTCGAAGGTCATGTAGTCGCCCTGGTAATTCATCACCGTGAGGCTGCCGCCCGGCATCAGCACCGGATCGAGCGCTTCCAGGAGCGCCGTGTAGTCGGCGTTGATGACCACCGCTCCGAACACCGTTCCGGTGGGGTCGAAGACCGGCATCACCATCCGCACCGTCGGCGGGCCGCTGACCTGCCCGTGTTCCCGGTTGCGGGTGATCTCGGAGAAATAGAATTCGCCCGGCGCCATCCCCGCGAGCTGGCGCATGTAGGGCTCGCCGCCCTTCTCCTGCAGCTCCTCCTCCGGCACCTGGCGGGTCCCGCGTTTGCCGCGGTCCACCCGCACGATCTCGCGCCCGTTGTCGGCGACGCCGATATAGCGGATCTGGGTATAGGCCGGACGCACCTCGAACATGC
Organism: Paracoccaceae bacterium; assembly: GCA_050299695.1. Taxonomy (GTDB): domain Bacteria; phylum Pseudomonadota; class Alphaproteobacteria; order Rhodobacterales; family Rhodobacteraceae; genus Ovoidimarina. The sequence continues at coordinate 3,288 of JBNKWI010000109.1, read as the reverse complement.
CTTCGAAGATCCGCGCCAGCCGGTCCCGCCAGACCCAGGACGTGGATCCGTCGAACGGATCGACGAAACCGCTGCCGGATCCGGCCCGCATGATGCCGGTGATCGGCGGCGTCTGCGCCAGGATCTGCGCGTCCTGCTCCATCGAGCGGAACAGCATGTCGAGCCGGATCGCCTCGGAATGGGCCGAGGCCGAAAGCTGCGCGATCACCGCGTCGCCCAGAAGCCTCTTCGACTGGACGAAGTTCCGCGCGGCAAAGGCCGTGGCGGTCACGATCACCACGGCCATGGACAGGCCGACGACCTTGAACCGAAGGGATCTTGCCTGGATCGGCACCGGGGCCTCCTGCGTGACGGCGGCGCTCGAACGCGCGGCCCTGGCCAGCGGCCGCACCATTTCATCCAGACTTTAAGGAATGTTTAGAGCGAGACGGGTTTCCCCGGACGCGAAGTTGCGCGGCCACCGCGCGCGCCCGCGCCTTCTTCCGTCACCGGATGCGCGCCTCCGGCACGACCGGGCCGGCGCTCCGTCACCGTATGAGCGGACCTTCGGGGTCGGAGGCGGGTGGCACCGTAAAGCGTGCCGATCGGCTGTGGCACGCCATCCCGCGGACAGGCGCTCGCCCGGCTTGCGCCCGGCCGGACGGAAGGCCTTGTCCGAACGTTTCGGCCACGCCGCGCCCTGCGCAACCGCTGCCCATCCGGGCATCCCGTGCTCCGACACATCGCCCGGGCGGCCCGCACCGCCGGTGTACGGGCTGTGTACAGGTTGTGCACCCGCTCCTCCGGCCATTCGCGGCCTCCGCACCACCGCCCCGGCTTCCCGCCCCGGGGTCCCTTTCCCGCGCCCCGAAGACAGGTTAGACCACCCCCATGCGGTGGACGATCCCGAATATCCTGACCGTTATCCGGCTCCTGGCGGCGCCCGGCGTGGCGGTGATGTTCCTCTATTTCCACCGCCCCTGGGCCGACTGGTTCGCGCTGATCCTGTTCATTGCCGCCGCCGCCACCGACTGGATCGACGGCCGCCTCGCCCGCGCCTGGAACCAGGAAACGAAGATCGGCGCGATGCTCGACCCCATTGCCGACAAGGCCATGGTCGTCATCGCGCTCTGCGTCATCACCGGCTTTTCCGGCATGGACCCCTGGATCCTCCTGCCCGCCACGGTGATCCTGTTCCGCGAGGTCTTCGTGAGCGGACTGCGCGAATATCTCGGCGACACCGCCGGCACGCTCAAGGTCACCAAGCTCGCCAAGTGGAAGACCACCGCGCAGATGGTCGCCATCGCCGTGCTCTTCGCCAAGGGCGTGTTCGAGCACTATTTCGGCGCCCTCGCCTTTTCGCTCGGCGGTCCCGTCGCGGGCGACATTCTCGCCGGCCGCACCCAGGACCATTCGGGCCTGCTCTTGCTCTATCGGGGCGCCGCGATGAGCTGGTGGGTCGGCGTCGGCCTGCTGTGGATCGCCGCGCTCCTCACGCTCGTAACCGGTTGGGATTACTTCCGGAAAGCCCTCCCGCACCTGAAGGAAACCCCATGATCGACGTGCTCTACTTCGCCTGGGTCCGCGAGCGGATCGGCCTGCCGAAAGAGCGGGTCGAGACCGGCGCCGCCACGGTCGCCGAGCTGGTCGAGGAACTGAAGGCCCGCGAGGAGCGCTACGCCATGGCCTTCGCCGACATCTCCTCGCTCCGGGTCGCGCTCGACCAGGAGCTCGCCGAATTCGACGCCCCCCTCGCCGGTGTCCGCGAGGTGGCGTTCTTTCCGCCGATGACCGGGGGCTGAGCATGTCGGTCCGGGTCCAGGACGCACCGTTCGATCCGGGCACGGAACTCGCCGGCTTCGCCCGGGGTCGCCGCGACGTGGGCGCCGTGGTCAGCTTCACCGGCGTCGTCCGCGACACGGAAGGCACGCTCGAGGCGATGGAGATCGAGCACTACCCGGGCATGACCGAAAAGGCGATCTCCGCCATCGTCGACGAGGCCCGCGCCCGCTGGTCGCTCCTCGACGTCCTGGTGATCCACCGCCACGGCCCCATGACGCCCGGCGAGGTCATCATGATGGTCGCCACCGCCTCGGCGCACCGCGCCGAGGCCTTCGCGGCGGCGGATTTCCTGATGGATTACCTCAAGTCCCGCGCCCCTTTCTGGAAGAAGGAACGCCGCAGGGACGGCACCGGCTGGGTCGCCGCGAAGGACGAGGACGAAGCCGCGCTCGACCGCTGGTCGCGCTAGAAAGGCCCTACAGCAACAGCGACGCGGCCCCCTCGTGCCGCAGGAGCGCCACCTTGGTCTCGATCCCGCCCGGCGCCGAGAACCCGCCCAGCCCGTCCGCCGCCAGCACCCGATGGCAGGGGATCAGGATCGGGATCGGGTTCGCCCCGCAGCACTGGCCCACAGCCTGCGCGCTCACCCCGAGCAGCTTCGCCAGATCGCCATAGGTCCGGGTCTCGCCGAACGGCACCGCCGCCAGCGCCCGCCCGAATTCCCCCTGCAACCCGCCGCCGAACCGCAACGGCAGGTCGAAAACCTCCCGCGCGCCCGCGAAATACTCCGCCAACTGCCGCGCCGCCTCCGCGAGCCCCGCGCTGTCCGGCCCCGGCTCCGCCTCGCCCCAGCGCAGGCGCACGATCTCGCCCGCCTCCTCGGTCAGCGCCAACGGCCCGAACGGGCTCCCGAGGCTCAGAGTTGCCGCGCGAAGTACCATGTGGTTCCGTCCGGGCTCCGCACCCCGCCGCGGCGGTCGCCATCGCCCTTCTCCGCCATCTCCTGCACCACCTCAGCACCGGCCTGCACCGCCCGGTCGAAGGCCGCGTCCGGGTCGGGCAGGTAGATGTGCAGCATCGCCGCCGGGCCTTCGGCCTCGCCCATCATCAACACGGTGTCGTCGATCCGGCACTCGGCATGCATGATCCCGCCGCCCTCGCGCGGGATGACCCGCAACCGCTCGGCGCCGAACACCGCTTCGCAGAACATCAGCACCTCCTCCGCATCCGGAACGAGAAGATAGGGCGCCAGGCTGGTATATCCGTCGGGTTTGTACGTCATCCACCAAGCCTGCCACGAAGCGCCGCGCCGGACCAGCCCGGCCTCAGACCAACCCGTCGAGATCGCCCTCCAGCGCCGCCTGCACGAACCCGTCCGGATCGAGCGCGAAGGACTGGTAGAGCCGGAAATGGTCGGTCTCGCGCAAGCTGACCGGGCCGATCCCGTGCCGTGTCAGACGCAACAGCGCCGCCCCGGGCACCGCCATCAGGATCGGCGAATGCGTCGCCATGATCACCTGCGCATCG
>JBNKWI010000108.1:0-11128 GCA_050299695.1 Paracoccaceae bacterium | reverse complement strand
TCCTCGACGCCGGCGCGAAACCCTTCGGCATGTGGGCGCTGAACTCGCTGCGCATCGAAAAGGGCTACCGCGCCTGGAAGGGCGATTTGTCCACCGATTACAACCTTCTGGAAGGCGGTCTTGACCGTTTCATCCGCTTCGACAAGCCCGATTTCATCGGCAAGCCCGCACTCCTCGCGCAAAGACAGCAAGGCGTGAAGAAACGCTTCGTCACCCTCATCGTCGACGCCGGCGAGTACGACGCCCCCTACATGTCCACCCTCTGGAAGGGCGACCAGATCGTCGGCGAAACCACCTCCGGCGCCTGGGGCTACCGCGTGAACGCCTCGATCGCCCTCGGCATGCTGCGGATCGACCTCACCGAGCCCGGCACCGAGATCGAGGTGGAGATCTACGGCACCCGCCACCGCGCCATCGTGCAACCCGACCGGCCCCTCTGGGATCCGGAGAACGAAAGACTGAAGGCATGACCAACGCCGTTCCCGACCTGCCGCCCGTCGAGCCGCACCGCGCCGGTCGCGCCGGCGGCCGCGCCGCCCGCGTCGCGCTGCGCGCCGCGCCCTTGGCCGAAGATCTCCGCCCGGTCCGCCCCGGCCTCCCCGGCGGCAGCTATCGCCCGCTCACCGACGAGGGCATGGCGCGGATCCACGAGGCCGCGCTCGAGGCGCTCGAAATCGTCGGCCTCTCCCAGGCCCCCGCCTCCGGCGTCGCGGCGATGACGAAAGCCGGCGCGATCCAGGGCGAGGACGGCCGCCTCCGCTACCCCCGCGCGCTGGTCGAGGACATGCTCACCAAGGCCGCCCGCGACATCACCCTCCACGCCCGGGACCCGAAATACGACCTCCACCTCACCGGCAGCCGCGTCCACTACGGCACCGCCGGCGCCGCCGTCCACATCGTCGACCCGGTGACCCGCAGCTACCGCGACTCCACCGTCGCCGATCTCCATGCCTCCGCCCAGCTGGTCCACCATCTCGACAACGTCCATTTCTTCCAGCGCACGATGGTCTGCCGCGACATCGCCGACAATCTCGCGATGGACCTCAACACGCTCTACGCCGCCTGCGCCGGAACGACGAAGCACGTCGGCACCTCCTTCTCCGAACCCGCCCACGTCGCCCCCTGCTTCGAGATGCTCCACATGATCGCCGGCGGCGAGGCGGAATGGCGCGCCCGCCCCTTCGTCTCGAATTCGAGCTGCTTCGTCGTCCCGCCGATGAAATTCGCCGAGGAAAGCTGCATCTCGATGGAGGCCTGCATCCGTGCGGGCATGCCCGTCCTCCTCCTCTCCGCCGGTCAGGCCGGCGCCACCGCACCGGCGCCCATCGCGCTGGCCATCGTCCAGGCGGTCGCGGAATGTCTCGCCGGCATGGTTTACGTGAACAGCATAAAGCCCGGCCACCCGGCGATTTTCGGCACTTGGCCCTTCGTCTCCGACCTCCGCACCGGCGCCATGTCGGGCGGCTCGGCGGAACAGGCGCTGCTCTCCGCCGGCTGCGCCCAGATGCACCGCTTCTACGGCCTCCCGGGCGGCGCCGCCGGCGGCATCTCGGATGCGAAGCTCCCCGACATGCAGGCCGGCTGGGAACAGGGCATCACCAACGTGCTGCCGGGCCTCGCCGGGCTCAACATGGTCTACGAAGCGGTGGGCATGCACGCCTCTCTCCTCGGCTTCTGCCTCGAAAGCCTCGTGCTCGGCGACGACATCCTCGGCCAGGCGATGCGCTGCGTGCGGGGGATCGAGGTGACCGAGGACAGTGTCTCCATCGAGGCGATGAAGGAGGCCTGCCTCGGCGGGCCGGGCCACTATCTCGGCTCCGACCAGACCCTGAAACTGATGCAGACCGAATACGTCTACCCCAAGGTCGGCAACCGCATGAGCCCCAAGGAATGGAACGAGGCCGACCGCCCCGACCTCCTCGAAAAGGCCATCGAGCGGAAGAACGCGATCCTCGCGAAGGCGGGCCGGATGATCGACCCCGAAATCGACCGCGCGATCCGCGCCAAGTTCCCGATCCACCTGCCATGATCCGCTACGGTTTCATCGGTCTCGGCAATCTCGGCCAGGGCCTCGCCGGCAGCCTCCTGCGCGGCGGCTTCCCGCTCTGGGTCCATGACCGCGACCGGAAACAGGCCGACCGGCTCGTCGCCGAGGGCGCGGTCTGGGCCGGGGACCCTGCCACGCTCGCGGCCTCGGTGGACGCGGTCATCACCTGCCTGCCTTCGCCCGCGATCTCCGAGACGGTCCTCCGCACGCTCCTCCCCGCCATGCGCCCCGGCATGACCTGGATCGAAACCTCCACGGTCAGCCGCGAGGACATCCTGCGGCTCGCCGCCAGGGCCGCCGGCTACGGGATCGAGACGCTCGAATGCCCGGTCACCGGCGGCGTCCACCTCGCGCGCTCGGGCGAGATCACCGTGCTCGTCGGCGGTGGCGACGCGCTGTTCGCCCGGCACCAGCACGCGCTCGAGGCGATGGGCGGCACCGTGCTCCGGATGGGCGAGCTGGGCTCCGCCTCGGTCATCAAGGTCATCACCAACATGCTCGCCTTCATCCACCTCGTCGCCGATGGCGAGGCGCTGATGCTGGCCAAACGCGGCGGGCTCGACCTCGCGCAGGCCTGGCGGGCGATCAAGGCGTCCTCGGGCAACTCCTTCGTCCACGAAACCGAGGGCCAGCTGATCCTGAACGGCAGCTACGACATCGCCTTCACCATGGACCTCGCGCTGAAGGACCTGGGCTTCGCCGAAGGCTTCGGCGCCGAATTCGGCGTGCCCCTGAAGCTCGCGGCACTCACCAGGGCGATCTTCGAAGACGGCCGCGCCGCCTATGGTGGGGCCGCGCAATCGACCCAGATCGTCAAGCTCCTCGAGGACGCGCTTGGCACCGACCTCCGCGCCGAAGGCTTCCCGCCCCGGCTCTGAGCCGCTAGACCCGACCCATGGAACGCTACGACCGGATCGGCATCGACTACGCGACCCTGCGCCGCCCCGATCCCCGGATCGCCGCGCAAATCGACGCGGCGTTGGGTCCGGCCCGGACGGTTCTCAATGTCGGCGCCGGTACCGGCTCCTACGAACCCGCCCACCGCGCGGTCACCGCGCTCGAACCCTCGTCCGCGATGATCCGCCAGCGCCCGCCCCACGCCGCCCCGGTGGTGGTGGGCCGCGCCGAGGCGCTCCCCTTCGCCGACCAAAGCTTCGACGCCGTCATGGCCGTCCTCACGATCCACCACTGGAGCGACAAGGCGAAGGGCCTCGCCGAACTGCGCCGCGTCTCCCGCGGGCCGGTGGTGCTCCTCACCTACGATCCCGCCTTCCGCGATTTCTGGCTCTTCGACTACCTGCCCGAACTCACCGCGCTCGACGCCGGACAGATGCCCACGCTCGATGCCGTCGCTGCCGGGCTCGGCGGCAAGATCGAAATCGCCCCGGTCCCCGTCCCGCACGACTGCACCGACGGCTTCCTCTGCGCCTACTGGCGCCGCCCCGAGGCCTATCTCGACCCGAAACTCCGCGCCGGAATCTCCTCGTTCTGGGCGCTCGGCGACATCACGCCCGCGCTCGACCGGCTGAAACACGACCTCGACACCGGCGCCTGGGCCAAGGCACACGGCGACCTCCTCACCTGCGACACCCTCGATTGCGGCTACCGGCTCGTCACCGCCGCCTGAGCCCCGGAAACACTCTGTTCGCGCTGCCCCCTGTCGCGAAGCGAAACTTCGATGCTACGCTTTTCCCCGTTAGCTGGGGGGCTTGACATGATTAGAACGATCCTTGCCGCGCTTTGCGCGCTCTTCGCCGCAAATGCGGCTTTTTCTCAGGAAACCGTCACCTGGTCCGAGGATGTGGCCGGCTGGAAAGTGAATGTCGACCGCACGATCGGTGATTCCTGCTTCATCATCGCCGCGTTCGAGAACGACTATGTGGTGCGGTTCCAGTTCAACAATCGCCAGAAGAACGTGCAATTCATCATCGGCAGCCTGCTCTGGGGTTCGCTCGAGGAAGGCGCGAGCTACGACATGGAAGTGGCCTTCGGCGAGCGCCCGGCCTGGACCGGCGAAGGGGTCGGCTACCGCTGGAACGACATCCTGCCGACCCTCGTCCTCTCGGTGCCGGTCGAGGGCGAGAAGGCCTCGAACTTCATCAACGAGTTCGCCGGCATGCCCGAGGTGCGGGTCACCTCGGAGGGCCTGGAAATCGCCAAGCTGGCGCTCGAGGGCGCCGACCAGGCGGTGGCCGAGATGATGGCCTGCCAGGCGACCATGCTCTCGAATTCGCACGAGGATCCCTTCGCCTCGCTGCCGCAGAAACCGGCCGAGTCGCTCTGATCCCGGCATGGCCGGCGGGCGATCGCCGGCCGCCTCAACGTTCCGCTTGCGCGACTCGCGCGATTGCATTTTTGTCCGTCTTCAGCCGGGGCGCACGAGGCTCCGCACGGCCGCCGCAAGGATTTCCCCAGGGCCACCTCCTCGATTTCGGACAACAGGATGCGCGCAAATTTCGCCGCCGACCCCGCCCACGCCCGGCTCCGATGCCGGCATATGGTCTGAGGTCCCCAACATGCTTCTCGTCAAGACCACCGTCGCCATGAGCCCGATCCACGGCCTTGGCGTTTTTGCTGCCGAGCCGATCCCGGCCGGCACGCCGATCTGGGCGCTCGACGCCCTGCTCGACCGGGTGTTCCCCGCCGCGGCGCTCGCGGAGTATCCCGACCATGTCCGCGACTACCTGGAGCACTACTGCGAGTATTTCCCCGAAACCGATGAGCTCGTGCTCTCCGGCGACGGCGACCGCTTCACCAACCATTCCGACGACCCGAACACCGCGGTCGCCGGGCGGAACGCGCCGGATGCGCGGGTGGTGGCGGTGCGCGACATCGCCGAGGGCGAGGAGATCACCTGCAGCTACGCGGTGATCCGCTCGCTGAAATGGAGCACGGCCGAGGCCGAGGTGGCCTGAGCCCGGGTTTGATCCCGATCATGTCGCGGCGCCCCGCGCCCGGGGCAATCTCCGCCTCATGAGCACAGATCCGACCGGCCTCGACGCCTACGCCCCCGCCGACATCGCTCGCCTCGTCGAAGCCGCGGGCGTGCGCAAGGCCGCCCTCCCCGCGGTACAGATGCTGACGCTGGCGGTGCTCGCCGGCGCCTTCATCGGCTTCGGCGGCGCGGCCTACACCATGGCGATGACCGGGGCCGATCCCGGCTTCGGTCCCGCCCGGTTTCTCGGCGGGATCGTGTTCTCGCTCGGGCTGATCCTGGTGATCGTCGCGGGCGCCGAGCTCTTCACCGGCAACGCGCTCATGGTCATGGCCGCGGTCGACCGGCGCATCTCCCCCGCCGCGCTCGCCCGTAGCTGGGGCCTCGTCTATCTCGGCAACGCGCTCGGCGCCGCCGGGCTGGCCCTCGCCTTCGCCGCCACCGGCCTGCTCGACGGGCCCATGGGCGCCACCGCCCGCGCCATCGCCGAGGGCAAGGTCGCGCTCGACCCGGTCGAGGCCTTCGCCCGCGGCGCGCTCTGCAATGCGCTCGTCTGCCTCGCGGTCTGGCTCACCGTCGCGGCCCGCAGCGCCACCGGCAAGATCCTCGCGATCCTCTGGCCGATCTCGGGTTTCGTGCTGCTCGGGCTCGAGCACTCGGTCGCGAACATGTACCTGCTGCCCCAGGCCGCGCTCGCCGGCGGCACCGTCCCAATGGGCGCCGCGCTCGCCAACCTCGTCTGGGTCACCCTCGGCAACATCCTCGGCGGTGCCGGCGGCGTCGCCCTCGCCTACCGCCTCGCCTACGGCCCCCAGCGGGCCTGAAACTCAGGTCAGACGCCTGAGCCCTTCCGCCGTCCGGATCTCGGCCGAATAGCGCAGCTCCGGCCCCGGAACCACCGAAGGCGCCCCGCCGATTTCCAGCTCACGGTAGAGCGCCGCGATCGCCGCCGCCTCGGGATGCGCCAGCGTCAGCGAGACGAGCCGCGCGCCGAGATCCGGGATCTCCGCCATCGAGGTCGGTACGCCCCGGTGGTCGATCAGCGACGGCACCGCCCCGCCGCGCGGGAGCCCGCCGTCCTCCGGGATCGCAAACCTGAATTCCGGCGCCTCGGGCGGCAGCGCGACCTCCGCGCCGAACAGGCCCGGATGCGCCGCCAGTACCGCCCGCATCCGCGTGGTCCGCGCCACCCAGCCCCGCAACCGTCGCCCGGCCTCCCACTCCGCCCGCACCCGCGCGCCATCGTCGAGCCCGAACCAGCGCGCCCGTCCCGGCGCGACCCCCTCGGGATCGAATGCCACGATCTCCAGATAGACGCTCCCGCCGAGCTGAAGCCGGTGGTTGTGGGTCCCCATGTAGAGATGCCGCGTCCCGAACGGCACGTCGAGCCCGAGGCAATCCCGCACATGGGCCACGCCCTCGCCCAGACTGGGAGCGATGACGGTCAGATGATCGAGGTCCAAGCCGGGGCACCTTCCATGAAGTCCGCACCGGTCTACCGGAACCGCCCGGCGCCGCAAGAAGAGGCGACCGTCCCGGACGACCAACGCCCGTTGTCGCATTCCCTACGACATTCCCGCCCCGGCCCGATCTTCCGGCATGATCCTTCCCATCGGAGAGGAGAAATCCCATGAGAAACGGCAACACCAATCAGGACAGGAAAGACACTTCGAACACCCGCACCGGCCGGCCCATGCCGAAGACCTTCCGGTTCACCGACTGGGCGATGATCTGAGAGGAAGCAGCGGCGAAGGCTCAGTCGAACAGCCCGGCGAGAAAGCCCGGCAGACGCTCGGCGATCTGGTCCAGCCGGTCGACCTTCAACGCGGCCGGATAGAGGCTGGCCACGTCATGGTCGATGCCGATGCCGGCAAGGCTGAAACCGGGCGTCGCGACGAGATCCTCGATGACGGCCTTCAGGTGATCCCACAGAAAGCGCGGTCCGTTCTCGGCCAGGCTGGAATCGTCCACCGGCGCCCCATCGGAAACCACGAGGATCACGTTCCGCGCCGCGTTCAGGTTCTTCAGCCGTTCGGAGGCCCAGAGCAACGCCTCGCCGTCGACATTCTCCTTCAGGAGACCGCTGCGCAGCAGATGGTAGATCGTCCAGGGGGCACCCGGATACCGGTCCGAAGCCTCCCGATAGCGAATGTGCAGCAGGTCGTTGAGACGCCCCGGATTGGCCGGAAGCCCCCTAGAAATCCACAGCTTGCGGGACCGCCCCCCTCTCCAGGCGGCCGTGGTGAATCCGAGGATCTCGAACTTCACGCCCAGCCTTTCGACGAAATCGCCGACCAGCAGAGCGAGAAGGCAGGCGATCATCGCCTTCTGGCCCCGGAGCGATCCCGAATGGTCGACAAGAACCGAAACCGCCGTCGTCGCGGCGATCTCGGGGTGCCGCCCGAGAACCTTGTCGACCGCAGCGAGGCCGTTCAGCCCGGTCCTGGTCCGCTCGAGCTCGGTTGCGCGGTCGAACGCCCGGATCTGCTCCTGCCACAGCGCCCGCGCCCCGGGGGCCAGCATGCCACCGAGCTTCGCGCCGGAAATCTCGACATCGAACTCTGTGGTGAAGATCGAATAGCCAACCGCATCGCGCTGCTGCCAGGACCAGGTCACTTCTGCACTCTCTACGTCGTTCCCGGGGACGGTATTTCACCGGCCCGTACGGTTCAACGATGCAGCAACAAGCGCGCAATCCCGAGGCACAGGCACCGCTTTCCGACAGGCGCGCATGTCGTCCGGAAACGTGTTAACCTTTGGTTAACCTTTTCGGACCGAGGCTGGTCCGAAGGAAAGGGGGCCCAATGCGCAAGCCGCTCCTCGCCGCCGCCGGCGCATTCTGCGCCATGACCGCCGCCCCGGAGGCGGAGGCCGGCCCCTGGGCCCGCGGCGAGGACAATACCTTCCTCTCCTTCTCCTACGAGCTCACCGTCGACCGCGACGACCCGCTCCTCGAAATGAACCACGCGCTCCTGCTCTACGGCGAGCGCGGCCTGACCCCGCGGCTCAGCTTCGTCCTCGACGGCGCCGCCGATTTCACCGACGACGAACGCACCCTGATCGCCGCCCTGAGCCGCGCCCTCGCCGAGCCCGGCGCGGTGCATCAGTTCGCGCTGCTGGGCGGGGTCGGCACCACGCGCGACGCCGCCGGGGCCGAGACCTTCCCGGTGCTCGGCGCCGCCTGGGGCCGTGGCTTCGAAACCCCCTGGGGCGGCGGCTGGACCACCGCCGAGGCGCAATACCGCGCCGCCGGCGCCGCCCGGGCGCTCGCCAAGCTCGACCTCACCCTCGGCCTGCGCCCCAGCGACAGGAGCCTCTTCTACGGCCAGCTCCGCCTCGCCGACCAGCAAGGCAGCGACCCCACCGCGCGGCTCTCGGCGACCATGGTGCTCGACGTGACCGAGACGATGAAGGCCGAGCTCGGCCTCCTCTACGGGCTCCACAACGACACCGAGACCGGCCTCCGCAGCGGCCTCTGGCTCGATTTCTGACCGCCCGGGGCAGAAAAGGCTTCGCCTCCACGACACCCTCCCCTATCGTGCCGGCATAGTCGTTCCCGGTTGGTCCGCGAATTTCCCGCGGATGACGTAAAGCATTGATCCCAAGGTGTATCTCGTGACTCCAGTTTCGATCGGATTCCTGTTCAGCCTGCTGACCGCCATCGTGGTGATCGCCGGCGACCTCCTCATCAAGCATGCCGCGGATAGCGGGCGCCCTGCCCTCTCGCTTCCCGTCGCGGGCGGCTGCCTGCTCTACGCCCTCTCGGCGCTCGCCTGGTACGGGGCGATGCGCCACCTGCCGCTCGGCCAGGGCGGCGTCACCGTCTCGATGTTCTCGCTGGTCGCGCTCTGCGCCCTGGGCGGACTGATCTTCGAGGAGGAGATCGGCCTCCGCGAAGGCCTCGGCATCGCCTGCGCGCTGATCTCCATCGCCCTGATGTCCCGCGCCGCCTGACCCCGTGCCCCCGCCTCGAAATCGGCTTGCAGGCGCGCCCCGCCGGGGCTAAGGAAACGGGCGCTCTGGCGACGTGGCGGAGTGGTTACGCAGCGGATTGCAAATCCGTGCACACCGGTTCGATTCCGGTCGTCGCCTCCAGCTTCCCCTCACGCATTCCACTTCACGTCGCCAAGGAGCGCCGTGTCGTAGCCGCGCATCCGGACGGCGCGGTCGCGGAAGGCTTCGCTCCGCGTGAAGGCGAGGAGTGCCTGCATCGGCGGCTCGAACCAGGCGCGGCGGTCGGCGAGGATGTCGAACTCCTCCTCGATCACCGGCACGAAGGCGAGCCCGTAGGGCTGCGCCAACGCCTCGAGCCCGAAGGCCGCGTCGGCCTCGCCCTGGGCCACCGCCAGGACCGCGTCCTGCTCGCTGCGCGAGGGTGCGATGCGCGTGATGTCGTCCTGCGCCACGCCCGCCTCGTCCAGGAGCTCGCGGAACATCAGCTCCGCCCCCGCCTCGCTCTGCCGCGGCGCCACGCGCACCCCCGCCAGATCGGCGAGCCCGCCGATCTTCCCCGCCATGTCGGGCCGGATCACCAACCCCCGCCGGCGCCGCGCCCAGCGGATCAGCACCGCGTCGAGATCGCCCGCCGCCCGCACCGCCGCGTCCGCGTTCCAGCCGCCCGGTTCGCGCACGTGGAGCCCGGCCGCGACCCCCTCGCCCGCGGCGAAACGCGCCAGCCCGTCGAGGCTCGAATCGAAGATCGTCGCCAGCCCCGAGCGCGACTCCCGCAAGGCCCAGTCGAGCAAAGGCTCGTGGCTCCCGAGGAACACCGCCGGCCGCTCGGGCCGCCCGCCCGGCCCGGTCCGGTTCTCGTCGATCCAGGCGCGGATCTCGCCCGCCGGGAACAACAGCTTCCCCGTCGCGCGGGAACAGGGCACCTGGCCCGAGGCGGCAAGATCGTAGACCTTGCGCTCCTTGATCCGCAGAAGCTCGGCGAGTTCCTTGACGGTCAGGAATTCGGGTCTTGAAGTGAGCATGTCTGTCATGGCCGGATCATGCCCCGAGCCGTGCGGGGCGGCAAGCACCGCCCCGCCCTGTGCCGTCACTCCGCCGGCGCGTTGGGGAAGAACAGCTGCTGGTCGGCCACCTTGTAGCCGGCGATCGCGTCCTGCCCGTCCTTCGACAGGATCCAGTCGATGAACTCCTGGCCCTCCGCCGCCTTGACCGAGGGGCATTTCGCCGGGTTCACCAGGATCACGCCGTACTGGTTGAACAAGTCGTCGTCGCCCTCGACCTCGATCTTGTAATCCTGCTTGTTCTCGAAGCTGATCCAGGTCGCCCGGTCGGTCAGCACATAGGCGCCCATGCCGATCCCGGCATTCAGCGTCGCGCCCATGCCCGAGCCGGTCTCGCGATACCATTCGCCCGAGCCCGCCTTCGGATCGACCCCCGCCGCCTTCCAGAGCGCGATCTCCTTCTTGTTGGTCCCGGAATCGTCGCCGCGCGAGGCGAAGAGCGCGCCTTTCCCGGCGATCTGGGTCAGCGCCGCCTCGGCGTCGTGGGAACCCGCCACGCCCGCCGGGTCGTCCGCCGGCCCGACGATCACGAAATCGTTGTACATCAGGTCGGTCCGGTCCACGCCGCCGCCCTCGGCGATGAACTTCTCCTCCGCCGGCTTGGCATGGACCAAGAGCACGTCGCCATCGCAATTCGCGGCGTTCTTGATCGCCTGCCCGGTGCCCACGGCGACCACGTTCACGGTGATCCCGGTCTTGTCGCGGAAGATCGGCAGGAGGTAGTCGTAGAGCCCCGAATTCGCGGTCGAGGTGGTCGACTGGACGATGATCGACTTGTCCTGGGCCTGGGCCCCAGATGCGATCAGCAGCGCGAGCGTGGCCGCGCCGAACATGCGGCGTGAAAGCTTTTCCATATTCCCTGACTTTCCGTTTCTCAGTGGTTCAAAGGACGAGATGCCCGGCGAGATAGGCCCGGGCGGCCGCGCTGTCGGGCGCGGCAAAGAAGCTTTCGGCGGGGCTGTGCTCGGCAAGCCAGCCGCCGGCGAGGATCTCGTCGCCCCGCGGCATCACCTTCAGCCTGCCGTCGCGAAAAATCGCCACCACGCGGAAGTCGAACACGTCGGCGAGGCGGCTTTTCGCCAGCGTGGCCTCGGCCAGATCGCTGTATTTCGGCAGGCGAACGACGAACAT
>JBNKWI010000107.1:0-11168 GCA_050299695.1 Paracoccaceae bacterium | reverse complement strand
CGAACCTGCGGCGGGGCTGGGCGGAGATGCACCGGCCGGATCTGGCGCGGCTTTGCCTAGGGCTTCTGGCGCTCCTGCCCCTGGGGATCTGGGCGCTGAGCCGGGCCGATCCGGACCTCTTCCGCTATGTCGTGTCGCTGGTATCCCTTGCGCTTCTGGTCGCGCTGATCGCGGGTCTGCGCTACGGCGGCGTGCTGACGCCGCCTCTGGTCTACGGAACGGGCGGGCTGTCAGGGTTCCTGATGGGTGTCGCGGGGTTGCCGGGGCCGCCGGTGGTGCTGTTCTACATGGCGAGCCCCTTGCCGGTTGCGGCGATCCGGGCAACGGTGCTGGTCTATCTGTTCCTGACCGATCTCGCGATGCTGCCGATGCTGGCACTGTTCGGGCAGCTTGCCGGCAGGGCGGTTCTGGCCGGGCTTGTTCTGGCCGTGCCGAACCTGCTGGGCAATCTGCTCGGCGCCCTGTTGTTCCGGCCCGGGCGCGAGCGGATCTATCGGGCGGTGGCCTATGGGGTGATCGCAGTCTCGGCCCTGTCGGGCTTGCCGGTTTGGGGGTAGGGGTGGGGCCATGCGGCTGAACGAGATCAGATACGGCGATGCGCTGCCGGTGGACGGCTACGGACCCGGGTTCTTCCGGGTCGGCGGTGTGGTGCATGAGGGCGCGGTGGCGGTGCTGCCCGGCGGCGTGTGCACCTGGGGCGGCTATGGCGACACCGAGGCGCTTCTGGCTGCGGCGGGCAGGTTGGACGTGCTGTTCGTGGGCACCGGGGCCGA
This sequence comes from Paracoccaceae bacterium, assembly GCA_050299695.1. Lineage (GTDB taxonomy): Bacteria > Pseudomonadota > Alphaproteobacteria > Rhodobacterales > Rhodobacteraceae > Ovoidimarina. The sequence continues at coordinate 10,395 of JBNKWI010000107.1, read as the reverse complement.
GACGGCGCATCTGCCGGCGGCGTTCCGGGCGGCGCTGGAGGCGGCGGGGCTTGGGGTCGAGGCGATGGCCTCGCCGGCGGCCTGCCGGACCTACAACGTGCTGCTGTCGGAGGGGCGCCGGGTAGGGCTGGCGCTGTTGCCGGTTTAGGGCTGATCGAGCTGCGCGCTGAGGGCCGCGCCCGACCCTGGGAGGGCGCTTTCGAAACGCCTGTGGTCAGCAGTTTATCCCAAATGCCCCGGACTCGCTCTGTGCGGCGCGCGACATCGCCATGCGCCCTCCCGTCACGCCAAAGGCGTGCCACCGTACATCGGCGCACCTTGGGTGCGACGGGAGGGTCGGGCGCGGCCCGGGCTGGTCGCCCGGGCCAAGGGCTGGTCAGAGCTTCGCCACCTCCACCAGCGCGGTATGGGCGCTGGAGCCCTGGGCGAGGCGGGAGGTGCCCACGTCGCGGGTGAGCACGTTGGGGTTGCCGTCGGGGTCGATATTGCCGCCCGGATCGCCGTACCAGGCGCCGGTGGGGAGTGCGACCACGCCGGGGCGGATGCCGTCGGAAAGCGCGGCGCGGGCGCGGCAGGCGCCGCGGGTGTTGAAAACGCGGAGGAGATCGCCGGATGCGATGCCGCGGGAGGCGGCGTCGTCGGGGTGGATCATCAGCGTCGCGGGGCGGGCGCCGGGCAGGTCGGCGAGGGCGCTTTCGAGCTGGCTGTGGAGCTTGTCGCCGGGCTGGGGCGAAACCAGGTGCAGGGGCGCCGCGGCGGTAGCCGTGCCGAGCCATTCGGCGGGGGGCAGCCAGACCGGGTGGCCCGGGCAATCGTCATAGGCGAAGCCCGCGATGGTGTCCGAGAAGATTTCGATCCGGCCGGATGGCGTGCCGAGGGGCGCGGCGTCGGGATCTTCGCGGAACGGTGCGAAAAGGGTGCGGTTCGGGCCGTCGCGGCGGATCGGGAGCTGTACCCAGTTGCGGGCGCGGAGTTCGTCCAGATCGGGGATCTCGATGCCCTCCTGGGCGGCGAGGGCGCGGTATTCCTCGTAAAGCTCGGGGATCCATTCGGCGGAGGTCTTGCCGCCGGTGAAGATGGCGCCCACGCCGAGACGCTCGGCGAGGCCGGCGAAGATGTCGTAGTCGTCGCGCGCCTCGCCCTGGGGCGGGATCAGCGCGGGCATGTGGAACAGGTAATCGTCGAGATTGGAGCGGCCGATATCCTCGCGCTCGTAGGGGGTGGTTGCCGGGAAGACGATATCGGCGCGCTTCGCGGTGGCGGTCCACGAGGGCTCGTTGACGAGGATCGTCTCGGGCTTTTGCCAGGCCTCGTGCAGCGCGTTCAGGTCCTGGTGGTGATGATAGGGGTTGCCGCCCGCCCAGCAGATCAGGCGGATATCCGGGTAGGGTTCGCGCCGCCCGTTGAAATCGTAGAGCGCGCCGGGGTTGCGGAGCATGTCGCCGATCCGCGCGACGGGGATGAACTTCCGGACCGGGTTGTCGAGCTGCGGGAAGGTCATGCCGCGGAGGCCGAGAAGGCTCTTCCCGACGCCGCCGATCGCGCCGTATCCATAGCCGACGCCGCCGCCGGGCAGGCCGATCTGGCCCAGCATCGCTGCGAGTGTGGCGGACATCCAGTAGGGCTGCTCGCCATGCTCGGCGCGTTGCAGCGACCAGGCGACGGTGATGAGCGTGCGGGTGGCGGCCATGCGGCGAGCGAGGGTGCGGATGGTTTCCGGGTCGGTGCCGCAGAGGGGCGCGGCCCAGTCGGGGCTTTTCGGGATGCCGTCGGTTTCGCCCATCAGGTAGGGGCGGAAGCGGTCGAAGCCCACGGTGCAGCGGGCGAGGAAGGCGCGGTCGGTGAGGCCCTCGGTCTCGAGCACATGGGCCAGCGCCAGCATCAGCGCGGTGTCGGTGGCGGGCTTGAGCGGAAGCCAGTCGCAGGTTTCAGGCGCGTCGGCGCGTTGCGGGCCGATATTGAGGCAGTGCATGCCCTTCGCCGCGAAACGGTCGAACCAGGTGCGCGTGTCGTGCTCGGTGATGCCGCCCATGGAGACCTGGGCGTTCTTCGGGTTGATGCCGCCGAACATCACGAGGGTTTCGGTGTGCTCGTTGAGCGTATGCCAGCCGTCCTGGTGCTCGTAGAGGAGCTTGAGGAAGTTCACGCCGAAGACATGGGGCATGATGGATTGCGCGCAGCCGGTGGAGTAGCTGCCGAAGGAGGCGACATAGCCGCCGATGGAGTTGAGGAAGCGGTGGACCTGGCTTTGGGCGTGGTGGAAGCGGCCGGCGGAGGACCAGCCGTAGGAGCCGCCGAAGATCGCCTCGTTGCCGTGGGTCTTCACGATCCGGGCGATTTCCTCCGCGGCGATGTCGAGCGCCTCGTCCCAGGGGAGGGCGGTGAACTCGTCGCTGCCGCGACCCTGGCGGTCGCGGGTTTCGAGCCAGCCCTTGCGGATCGATGGCCGGGCGACGCGGGTCCGGTGATGCACGGCGGCGGGGAGGATGTCGGGGATCGCGGAGGGGTGCGGGTCGGGCGCGAAGGGGCGGGTGGCGGTGATGCGGCCATCTTCCACGTCGACTTCGAAGGCGCCCCAATGGCTGGAGGTCACCTTGGTCTCTCTCGGGGGGCCGTCGGCCATGTCGTTCTCCTCGCCCGTATTCGGGGCGAGGCTATGCCTGTTCGGAGGCGGGCGTAAGGGGGAGTCAGGCCTGGAGCGCGAGCCAGCCGGTGAGCGCGAGGCCCGCGACGGCGATGGAGAGGCCCATGGGGAAGGCGCGGGGCGTGTCGATGGCGAGCCAGCCGGTGGGCGTGGCGCGGTCGGTCGCGAGCCGGGCGAGGCCGATGCCGACGACACCGGCGAGGAGCGCGGCGGAGAGGAGGCCGGCGAAGAGCTGCCAATGCATGGCGGGCACGAAGAGCACCATGGCGGGCAGCATCTTGATGTCGCCGCCGCCCATCAGGCGGAGCGCGAAGAGCGGCAGCAGGACGAGGAAGGCGAGACCAGCGGCGGTGAGGCGGGCGAGGATCTCGCCCTGCGGCAGGGTGAGGCAGGTGGCGGCGAAGAGGGCGAGCGCGGTGAGTACGAGCGCGTTCGGGATCCGCAGCCGCGAGAGATCGGTGAAGGCGACGGCCAGGAGGATCGGGCAGAGCGCGAGGAGAGGCAGGAGCGTCATGCCGTGGAGCTCCGGCGCGGGGCGTCGGCCTGGGCCTTGGCGGTGAGGAGCTGGTAGACCAGCTCGGCTTTCCCTTCGGCGCCGGTCTTGACGTAGATGCTGCGGAGATGGGAGCGCAGGGTGGAGGCGGTGATCGAGAGCTCCTCGAGGACGCCCTGGTTGGAGAGGCCGCGGCTGAGGAGCAGGCAGACGCGGTATTCGGCGCGGCTCAGCCTGGCGGGGTTGCCGAAGCCGAGGATGTCCTCGGGGCGCGCCGGGCCGTCGGCGCCGCGGTCGCTTGCGAGCATCCGCTCGAGGAACAGGCCGGGGTCGCGGTTGCGCCAGGCGTGGCAGAGGGTTTCGGCGATGAACTGGAGCCGGTCTTGCTGCGCGGCACCGACCGGGTCGGTGAAATGCATCTCGAGATAGTCCTCGCCGGCGTCGATGGCGCCGAGCGGGATCACGATCAGCTCGCGGAATCGGCGGCGCTCCTGGAAGCGGGCGAGCGCCGGGTCGGGATCGGAGAGCATGGTCGAGGACCAGATCGTCGCCGGCCGGGCGGTGCCGCGATAGTCGCCCAACACGCAATGGGCATAGGCGCGGGAGAGCGCCGGCAGGAGCGCGGTTTCCGACTTCCGGTCATGGGGGACGATGCGGGTACTGGAGCGGCGCCGGTCGTAGCGGGAAACCGCCGCCGCTTCGGCCCCGAATGCGATGCACAGTGCTTCGAGGGCCCGTTTCAGGGCCGCACTGCCCTGGATCACCTCGTACCATGCCGCTATTGCCGACATCAGACGCAAGTCGTCGCGTTCGCAGACAGCACCGCTACGCATAGCGGACCCCCTTCCAATCAAAACACCGCTGTGCCCAAAGGCACGCACTCACAAAACTCACCACCCACCGGCGGAAACTTGCCGATAGGAATATCCGCCGGTCTTCCGGGGCGATTCTGAATGGATCCTTCGGTGGAAAAGGGGACTTTCCAACCTGGGTTGGATGCCTTGCGTAACCTGTCCGCAACGGTTTTCCCGGGGGACTCGGTACTGGCATGCTAGCGTGTTCCGATTCGAAGACAATAGTTAATGCGTGCCGGAGTAGTTGAAGTAGCGGATCACCGTCGGGCCCACGGTCATCAGGACCAGGGCGGGGAGCATGAAGCTCGCCAGCACGATCGACATCTTGACCGGCAGCTTGTTCGCCATCTCCTGCGCCGCCATTTCGCGGTAGAGCCGCATCTCGCGGGCATAGGTGGTGAGCGCCTCGGTCATCGGCGTGCCGAATTGCAGCGATTGCTGCACCACCTTGGCGAAGGACTGGACGGTATCGACGCCGGTGCGCTCGGCCATCTCGCGCATCGCCACGTCGCGGGGCCGGCCAGCCTGGATCTGCTGCTGGACGGTGAGGAACTCGACGGAGATCTCGGGGCAGGCGACGGCGAGCTCGTTGCCGACCCGTGTCATCGCCGCGTCGAGGCCGAGCCCGGCCTCGACCGAGATCTGCAACAGGTCGAGCGCGTTCGGGAAGCTCTCGGTGATCCGGAGTCGCGCCTCCCTGGCCCGCCGGCCGACATACCAGGACGGCGCGATATAGCCGAGGAAGGTGAGGACCGAGAGGATCTGGAACACGCCCATGTTCGAAAGCCCGCTCAGCCACTCGCCGACACCAAGCGGCAGCACGACGCGGGGCAGGCCGGCGGCGGTCATCAGGAGGATGAAGGCCAGCGGCAGGGCAAGCCCGGTCAGGACCCGGATCAGGGTGAAGTCGCGCACCGCGCCGTTCGAGCGGTAGCCGGCCTGGATCAGCATCAGCCGGAGCGCGTTCAGCTCGCCCTCCTTCTTCGGGATGAAGGTCTGCAACACGCCTTTCGGCGTGGCCACGCTTTCCTTGAGGATGCCCATGTCGCGCCTTGCCTGGCGGCGGGCATCGCGGCTCGCGGCCATCCGGGCGGCGGCCGGGTCGACATAGGTGAGCGCGGAGGTGACGCCGTAGAAGGCGAGCGCGACGCCGAGCCCGATGCAGAGCAGGAACAGCGTGCGGGTGTCGAGGCCGAGCTCGGCGGCGGCGGTTTCGAAAAGGCCGATCATGGGTGCCTCCGTTCAGATCCGGAAATTCACGAGATGCCTGAGCAGCAGGTAGTTGATCACCGTGCAGCCCACGACGGCGCCGGCGAAATAGGGGAAGAGCGGGTCGTCGATGATGCCGCCGTAGTAGTTCGGCTCGGTGACGTTGCTGAAGAGGAAGATCCCCACCGGCAGGGCCGAGAGGAACTGTCCGGTCATGCGGCCCTCCGACGAGATCGACTTGATCCGCCGGCGCATGGCGATCCGGTTGCGCACCGTCTCGCTGAGCATCCGCGTCACCCGGGCGAGGTCGCCGCCGGTGCCGTGCTGGATGCCGATGGAGGCGGCGAGGTAGTGGACGTCTTCGAGGTCGATGCGGTCGGCGAATTCCTGCACCGCGTCGGTGAGTTCGTCGCCGAAGCTCACCTGATCGTAGATGATGCCGAACTCGGTGCCGATCGGGTCGGCCATCTCGGCGGCGACGGAGCCGATCGAGGTGTTGAGCGGGTGGCCCACGGTGAGGCCGCGCGACATCAGGTCGAGCGCGTCGGGGAGCTGCGAGACGAGCCTGGTCATCCGCGCGGTCTTCTGGCGCTGGACATAGGCGAGCGGCAGGCCGAAGCCGAGGAGCGGGGCGAGGCCGAAGGCCGGGAGCGGCGGCATGAAGTTGAGCGCGACCAGGAGCGCGGTGAGCGTGGCCGCGCCGCAGAGCGCGACGAAGCGTTGCGGGCGGATCAGAATGCCGGCCTTCGAGAGGTCTTTCGGCAGGGTCGCGAGGAAGGGCAGGCCGAAGAAGGCGCGGTCCTTGACCTCGGGTTTCAGGATCGCGAGCAGTTCCGGCGTGGTCTTGCCCTGGGCGATCATCCGCATCCGGCGGCTTTGTGCCTCGGAATGTTTCTCGCCGCGGGCGAAGAGCTGTATCAGGCCGGTGACGAAGAGGAGGATGCCGAGGAAGGTGCCGGCATAGACCACGTAGCCGCCGAGCGAGCTGTCGGCGCCGGTGAGGTTGAGGAGCGTCTCGATCATGCGGCGCCCCCGGTGTTCAGGAAGGCGTCTTCCTCGATCTCGACTCCGGCGGCCAGGAGCGCCTCGTAGCAGCGCGGCCGGATGCCGGTGGCGACGAAGTCGCCGGTGACGCGGCCGTCGGAGGTCTTGCCGGTTTTGCGGAACACGAAGATGTCCTGCATGGTGATGATCTGGCCCTCCATCCCGGTGATCTCGGAGATGCTCATCACCCGCCGCGTGCCGTCGGCGAGGCGGGCGAGCTGGACCACGAAATGGAGGCCCGAGGCGATCTGCGCGCGGATCGCCTGGAGCGGGAAATCGACGCCCATCATGGTGACCATCTGCTCGATCCGGCCGAGCGCGTCGCGGGCGGTGTTGGCGTGGACCGTGGTCATCGAGCCGTCGTGGCCGGTGTTCATGGCCTGGAGCATGTCGAAGGTCTCGGCGCCACGGACCTCGCCGACGATGATCCGGTCGGGACGCATCCGGAGCGCGTTGCGGACCAGGTCGCGTTGCAGGACGGCGCCGGTGCCGGATGGGCTGGGCGGCCGGGTTTCGAGGCGCACCACGTGGGATTGCTGCATCTGCAGTTCGGCGGCGTCCTCGATGGTGACGATGCGTTCCTGGTCGCCGATGAAGGAGGACATGGCGTTGAGCATGGTGGTCTTGCCCGAGCCGGTGCCGCCCGAGATCAGCACGTTCATCCGGGCCTGGACGAGGCCGCGCAGGAGCCGTGCCGCCTTGCGGTCGAGCGAGCCGCGCTCGACGAGCCGCTCCATCGTGTAGGGCTGCTTGGCGAATTTCCGGATCGAGACCGAGGGGCCGTCGATGGCGCAGGGGCGGATGATCGCGTTGACCCGGCTGCCGTCCTCGAGGCGGGCATCGACCCAGGGCTGGCTCTCGTCGACGCGGCGGCCGATGCGGGAGACGATCTTGTCGATGATCCTCAGGAGGTGGCGTTCGTCGCGGAACCGGGTGGGCGCGCGTTCGAGGACGCCGGCGCGCTCGACATAGACGTTCTCGTGACCGTTCACGAGGATGTCGTTGATCGTCGGATCGGCGAGGAGCGGTTCGAGCGGACCGAAGCCCATCACCTCGTCGATGAGTTCGTCGACGAGGGTGCGGAATTCCTCGGCACGCATGGGCGTGCCGTTGCCGGTGAGGGTCTCGTTGACGAGGCTGGCGATCTCGCGGCGGAGCTCCTCGCGCTCGACCTTGTCGACCACCGAGAGGTTGAGCCGGTCGAGCAGCGCCTCGTGGAGCTGGCTCTTGAGTTCGAGCCGCTGGACCAGCGCGAGTTCCTCGGGCGAGGGGGCATCGGGGGCGATTTCCGCTGCGCGGGCACCGCCGCCCGAATCGGCGTGGAGGGCGACGACCTTGGAGGTTTCGGAGTTCCGGTCCTTGCTGAATGTCTTGAACATCGTCCCCAGCCCTATCTTGAAGTATCGACCCGCCCGGCGGTATCGCGGGCCTTGATTTCCTTGATGAGACCGCGGGCGATCCCGTCGATGCCGCGCGAGAGCGCCGAGCGTCCGGCGGCCGCGGCGAGCGGCTTGCCGCAATCGGCGGCGGTGCGGCAGGCCTTGGCGTCGAGCGGCAGCCAGTGCCGGAACGGGCGTTCGAGCACGCGCTCGGCCTCGGCATGGTGGCGCTTGGCGATCAAGGGCCGGGTCTCGCGCGAGATCACCACCTCGATGTCGAGATTGAGCGCCTCTTCGGTGAAGAGCTCCACCAGCCGGCGGGCCTGGCGGATGCAGGGCACGGTGGTGTCGGCGAGGAGGAGCATCCGGTCGGTCCGGTCGATCACCGCGGGCATCCAGCCGGCGAGGCCGCGCGGCAGATCGACCACCACGAAGTCGAACTCGGCGCGGAGATTGTCGATGATCGCGGCGGCCTGCGCCGGGTCGAGGGCGTCGAGCGGGCAGAGCGTGTCGGGTGCGGTCAGGACGTGGAGACCGGAGCTGTGCTCCACCAGCGCCTGATCGAGATAGGTCGCGTCGGGCACCAGGTCGCCGGCGGCGAGCCGGTAGAGGGCCGAGGTGGGCTCGATATCGAGGAAGCTCGCGACGGCGCCGAATTGCAGATCGAGATCGACGAGCGCGACGCGGTAGCTGCGTTTCTTCGAGATCAGCCCGTGCGGGTCCATCAGCCGGTGCGCGAGGTTGACGGCGAGCGTGGTCGCGCCGAGCCCGCCGCGCGCCTGGGCGACGGAGATCACCCGGCCGAGCCGGTTGTCGGGCTTGCGGACGGCGGGGACGGGGTATTCCGGCGCTCGGGTCCAGTGGTCGATCCGCTCGGAAAGCTCGGCCAGCGGCGCGGGGTAGGGGATCACCTCGGAGACCCCGGCGGCGGTGAGGCCGCGGATCGCGGCGAGCGAGAGGTCCTCGTCGGCGAAGGCGAGGATCGCGCGCTTGTCGCCGACGCTCCTGCGCAGCGCCTTGACCGCGCCGATCTCGCTTTCGGGGTTGCGGCCGGCCTTGAAGAGGATGACGTCGCCGGCTTCGGCCAGCGGGACGGCGCTGCCGTTCATCTGCGACATCAGCCGTTCGTGCACGTCGAGATCGAGCGTGCGTTTCTGGCGCACGCAGTCGCGCAGGGTCGCGGTCAGCGCTTCGTCGTCGGAGAACATCACGAGGCGTCTTGTGGTGGACATGTCCCTTTTCTCCTTTCGTCAGCCATCTTCGCCCGAGGCGAGGTCTTCGCCGGGAACGGTCGCGCTCAGGCTCGGGAAGGGCGGCGACTTGTCGAAATTCGGATCGGCACCGCCGCTCAGCATGGTGAGCTGGCCGATCGGCGAGATGAAGTTGAAGTCGAGGTCCTCGATCTCGACGGACACGTTGGGCACGTAGGGCCCGCCGAGGAAATTGAGGCCCGGGTCGAAGGCGTAGCTGACCCGGATATTGTCGCGCGCCGCACCCGGCGGCAGCGAGCCCCGGACCATGCGCCAGAGCTCGTCCACCGTGTCGGAATCGCCCGGCGCGGCGGCGAGGGTGCAGCTATAGGCCGTCGCGGCGCAGATATTGCCGCCGGTGGCGTTGCCGTCCGCGTCGAACAGCGCGTCGCCGCAGGAGGCACCGAATTCGGGCAGGACCGCATCGGCCGGCGCGCTGCCGCGGGTGTTGAAGGTGGCGGGCGTGGCCGAGCAGACCACGGGGCGGACCGCGGCGATACGCGCGGCCGAGCCGATCGCCTTTTCCGAGGCGACGTAGTGGAAATAGAATCGCGCGAAGTCGATGGTGCCGAAGAGCACGAGGAGGAAGAGCGAGACCGCCATGGCCAGTTCGACGAGGGTGGTGCCGTCCTCGGCGCGGAGGAAGGCGCGGTATCTGCGCGGGAGGGTCATGAGCCGAACACCCGGCTTTCGTCGGTGACCGAGGTGGTGATCGTGCCGAGACCGGTGCCGGTCGCGAAGCGCGCGAAGCCGGAGAACGGGAACTGGATCCGGAGCGTCGCGCGGACCGAAACCACCGGGGCGGGCGAGATGCGATAGTCGCCCGCATTGCCGACGCAGCGGCGCGAGGCGGTGACGCCGGTCACCGAGATCATCGGCGGGAAAACCCCGTTGGCATTGGCGTTGCGCTCGACGATGCCCTTGAGCTGGGTGTCGGTGACGTAGCTCGAGAGCGCGGTGCCGGTGGCGCAGATGTTGTTCGGCACGGTGCGGCCGGCATAGCGGGTGGCGTCGCGGACGCCCTCGATCACCGACTGGTAGGACCAGAACATGCGGCCCCCTTCGACGGTGATGGCGAAGACGAGGAACATGAGCGGCAGGCCGAGCGCCAGTTCGACGAGGGCAAGGCCGGATTCGTCGCGGGCGAAGCGGCGGAGGCGGGCGGTGATGCGCATCTTTCCCCTCCTCTCACCGGTAGAGCTGCACGACGTCGCGGAACACGCCGCCGGGCGATCCCGCACCGCCGCCGGCGCCGCCGGCCGAGCCGAGCACCTCGGCGCGGATCGAGAGCGTAGGCGGGCTGTCGGCGTTGGAGCTGACCGGCTCGGTCAGGAACATCTTGACGAATTCCTGGACCGGCACGCCCTCCTCGCGGCCGTTGATCGCGGTGCCGCCATTGTCGGGGTCGCAGTTGATCGCGGCGACGTAGATTACGCGGCGGGCGGCGGTCGACGTGGGCGCGGGCGCGCAGCTCGGGCCGACCTTCTCGGACAGGAGCCGGTCGATCAGGGGCGAGCCGGTG
>JBNKWI010000106.1:0-11170 GCA_050299695.1 Paracoccaceae bacterium | reverse complement strand
GTCGACGAAGGCGACGTTGGCGTTGGGCTCGGCGCCGAACGCGGTCGAGGCGCCGGAAAAGAGCTTGGCGTTGGAGGCGACCTGGGCGTGGACTTCCATGCCGATGACCAGTTCCCAATCGTGTTGGGCGCCCTGGATCACCTTGGGTTTCGGGGTCTCGTAGGTCAGGTCGAGCATGGGCGCGCCTCCGGGCTGGGAACCGGGGCGGTTCTAGGCGAGGGGAGGCTGCCCGGCAAGGGGCGGCGCGGGGTCAGGCCGCTTCGGCGGCCTCGGGCGGCAGGAGCGTGGGGCCGGTGTCGTCGAGGCGGAGCCGGGCGCCTTCGGTCAGCTCGGCCTCGTAGCAGGCTGCGAGCACGGTCCTGGCGAGGTCGAGCCGGTGCCAGAGGGCGAGGTCGATGCCACGGAGGTGCCGCTCGGCGAGCTTGCGGGCGAGGCGGAGCATTTCGGCCCTCGTGTCGAGCGGCTTCGAGGCGGCGAAAAGCGCTACCAGGCAGCTCGTGACCGTGCGGTCGCGTTCCGCCCCTTCGGTTCGGGCGACGAGATCGTCGAGCGCTTCCTCGAAGAACGGGACCTCGACCGTGCCGAGGGTGCCCACGTCGCGGGCGATCACCGAGAGGTAGCAGGCGGCATAGGCGCCGGTGCCGAAGCGGTCGGCGGTGAAGGTCGTGGCCTGGCGGGCGGCGATGTCGAGCGCCTCGTAGGAGCCGCCCCAGCGCGGCAGGAGGTGGAAGGCGTGGGTCGTGTGGGGCGTGAGGCTTTGCGGGTCGAGCCGGGCCCAGACGGCATGGGCCTTTTCCAGCGCGCGGGAGGGGTCTTCCTCTCCGAGGCAGAGATAGTAGCGCGCTTCGGCGAGGAGCGGCGAGTTCAGGGCCTCGGTGTCGAAGCGGTCGAGGATCTCGCGGGCGCGGCCGTAGTGATGAGCTATGCCTTCCCAGCCTTCTTCCGTGACATCGTCCGACCAGCCGCCGGAACGGTGGTACCAGCCGACGTCGATATGCGCGCGGGCCGTCACGGCGGCGAGGACGTGGTCGCCGGGGCGGCGGGCGCGCGCGGCTTCCATCCGGTCGAGGATCTCGAGCGGGATGTCGGCGATGGTCATCATGCTGCAATGCTGCGCAGCCTGGGTGGCCTCGGAGAGCGCGTGGCGCGCGGCCATGGCGGCTTGTTCGTAGGGGCGGGCGAGGCCGGTTGCGGCGGTGCGGCCGGCTTCGAGCGCGGCGAGGTCGGTGGAGAGCCTGTCCCAGTCGCCGGCTTCGGCGAGGCGGGCGATGGCGTTGGCCGGGTGCTCCCCGGTGTCCGTCTCGGCGGCGTGTTCGACCTGTGCGAGGTCGATCCGGGCGAGGAGCGGTTTCAGCCGGGGCGGGATGGTGAAACCGTCGTCATCCTCCCCGAACGCGATGCCGAAGACCGAGAGGACGATCCGCGCGGCGATCACCACGAAGGCGAAGGGCAGGACGAGGATCAGGAGAAGCGCGTGGAGGATCCGGTTCGAGGCGCTGTCGTCGCGGTCGCTTTCGGCCTGGGGCCTTTCCTCCTCCCTCGTGCACGAAGGTCTCTTCACCACAGGATTGCGGCGCTTTACGGGCCAGTTTGGGAGGGAAGGCGCCCAAAGCGGTCGTGCCGGCATCCCGGGCTTGCCAGGAACGGGGCGCGCGCGCCCAATGCGCGCCGGGGCGTTTGCATGTGAGGCATGTCGATGTTGCTCCGTCGTGTTCTGCCGGCCGTTCTCGCGGCCGCGACCTTCGCGACGATCCTGGCGCGGGACGGCACCGGTGCCGAAGCGGTGGACCTGCCCGCCGCCCGTTGGGACGAACAGCCCCAGGCCGAGAAATGGACCCGCGCCGCGCTGGCAGCGCTCGACGGGCCGGCGGCGCCGCTCGTGGAGATGGTGCCGGAGGATATCGACGCCTGGTGCCCGGGCTATGGCGCGGCGAGCGAGGCGGAGCGGAAGGCGTTCTGGGTCGCGCTGGTCTCGTCGCTCGCCAAGCACGAGAGCACCTGGCGGCCGAGGGTCTCGGGCGGCGAGGGCCGCTGGCACGGGCTGTTGCAGATCTCGCCCGAGACGGCGCAGGGCTATGGCTGCATCGCCGAGGACGCGGCGGACCTGAAGGACGGTGCCCTGAACCTGCGCTGCGGCTTGCGGATCATGGCGGCGACGGTTGGGCGCGACGGGGTGATCGCCGCGGATGGCGGCGGTGCGGCGGCCGACTGGGGGCCGTTCTCGCAGGCGCAGAAGCGTGAGGACATGGCGGACTGGACCAGCGCCCAGCCCTATTGCGGCGACTGATCCGCTCGAATTTCGGGCGCTTGGCAAGACCTCGTTAACAAACTCTGCGCTAGACCGGTCGGGAGGGGCCTGACCGGGAGCGCCATGACTGCGAACACGCCAAGGGCCACGCTTCGACAGCGGATCCTGCTTCTGACCATCGGCACGACGCTGGCGGTGACGGCGTCCCTGTGCACGCTCGGCTACGTGAGCTTCCGAAATGCGCAGCAGATCGCGGCGCTCGAGCGGCTCGAGGCCGAGGCGACGCTCCATTCCGAGCGGATCGCGGCGGCCTTCGGCGCGCTGGTCGAGGACGCGAGGCTTCTGGGCGCGCTGCCCCGGTCGGGCAATGCGCTGACCGAACTCGCCACCGGCCCCGAGACGCCGGCCTCGGCCCCGCGCGCGCGGGCGACGCGCGAGGCGGTCGAGCGCAATTTCGCCGCAGCACTCGCGGCGCGGCCCGCACTCGAAGAGGTCCGGCTGGTGGAACGCGGCGCGATTTCGCGCGAACTGGTGCGGGTGCGCCGGACCGGAGGCGGGATCGTGGTGGTTCCGCCCGACGCCCATCGCGCCCGCGAGGCGATGCCCTACATGATGGACGCCGCCTGGCTCTCCGCGGGGGACTGGATCTGGGCGCGCGTGGGGCGCGGCGGCGAGGAGGGCGACACCTCCACCATGCACCTGATCCTGGCGCTCCCCGCCAGCGCGGGGAACCGCGGCGGGTTCGTGTTCCTCGATGCCGATTACAAGGCGGTGCTGGCGCAGGCGCTGGACAGGCTGCCCGGGGACGCGTCGGTGCGCGTGACGGCGGGGCCGGGTGAGAGTTTCGCGCTGGGCGCGGGCGGCGGCGGGATGCTGCAGGTCCTGCGGCGGATCAATATCGGCGGCGGGCTGGAGCTCACGATGGCCTTCGCCCGGCCCGAGGCGGCGCTGGTCGCGCCGCTCGACGACCGGGCCGGCGGCTTCCTGCGGCTGTCGGTCCTCCTGATCCTCTTCGTGTCGATCATCGCGGCGGTGCTCGCGAACCGGCTGGCCAGCCGGCTCTCGGTGCTGGCCGAGAAGATCGACGGGGCGCAGCCCGGGCTCGACCCGATCCGGCTCGAGGCGGAGGGGTTCCACGAGGTGCAGGTGCTGGCCGGCGCGTTCCAGCGCGTGTTCAACCGGATGGTGGAGCAGACCCAGGAACTGGCCTGGCGTTCGCTGCACGATCCCCTGAGCGGGCTTCTGAACCGCGGCGGCATCGAGGAGGCGGTCCGCACCCGCTTCGCCCATAACGAGGCGGTCACCGTGGTGCAGTTCGACCTCGACCGGTTCAAGCTGGTCAACGACACGATGGGCCACGAGGCCGGCGACGCGGTGATCGAGGCCATCGGGCTCCGGGTTCGCGCGCTCAGCGAGCCGGGCGACATCATGGGGCGGATGGGCGGCGACGAGTTCGTGATCATCCGCGGCGGCGCCGACCACGCGGCGGTGCATGCCTTTGCCGCCAGGGCGCTGCCGGCGCTGTCGGAGCCGGTGCCGGTGAATGGCCGGATCTGCCGGTTCGGGGTGAGCATGGGCGCGGCGGTGGGCTCGCTCGGGCTCCTCAAATCGGGCGAGCTGACCCGGCGGGCCGACCACGCGCTCTACCGCGCCAAGGCCGAGGGGCGCGGCCGGTTCCTTCTGTTCAACCGCGACATGGAGCGGCGGCTCCGCGACCGGGCGCTGATCGCGACCGATCTCGAGACCGCGCTCGAACGCAAGGAGCTGATCGTCGAATACATGCCGAAGGTGCGCGCCGGAGACCGGGCGCTGATCGGCCTCGAGGCGCTGGTGCGCTGGCAGCACCCGATCCGCGGCACGCTGATGCCGATCGAGTTCCTGCCGATCGCCGACGAGCTGAAGCTGACGCCGGCGATCGACGACTACGTGCTCCGCCGCGTCCTGGTCGACCGCCGGCGCTGGCTGACCGAACTGCCCGAGCTGCCGTCGATCTCGGTCAACGTCTCGATGCGGCGGCTGCGCGACCCGGGGCTGGTGGATTCGGTCCGCGCGCTGAGGGTCCCGGAAGGCGCGGTGAGCTTCGAGCTCCTCGAGTCGATCTTCCTCGACAACGCCCCCGAGACGGTGCGCTGGAGCTGCGACGCGCTGCGCGACATGGGGATCGGCATCGAGATCGACGATTTCGGCTCGGGCCATGCCTCGATCCTCGGGATCAGCCGGATCATGCCGGACTGGATCAAGATCGACCGCGGCGTGGTGCAGCAGATCCGCGACGCGGAAAGCGACACCACGATGCTGCGGACCATCGTGGAGATGGCCACGGCGCTAGGGATCTCGACCATCGCCGAGGGGGTGGAGACCGAGGCCCAGGCCGAGGTGATCGAGGCGCTCGGCTGCAATGCGCTCCAGGGCTATCACATCGGGCGGCCGACGATGCCGGACACGATCCCGGACCTGGTCCGCGCGATGCTGCGGCCGGAGCAGCAGCGGCAGGTGACCGCCTGAGCGCGGTCCTCGGCGGCGCTCCGACGCGGCGTGGCCCGGGCCTTCCGGAGGTGGACCCGGGCGTGGATGAAGCCTGCCCGGAGCCCGCGCGCTTGAGGCGGGGCGAGGGTGGAAGATCCACCGGATGTTCAGGGAAACCTTTTAGAGAGCGTCGGCGAAACGCCGCAACCCGGTGTTCGGAGGCGCACTCCGGCCTGTCGGTGCCGTGCCGCATGAGGCCCGCAAGTGCATCCGCCGGTCCTTGCGCATCTGCCCGTAGAGTCTGCGGGAGCGCGCGCCCTTCCGAAAGTTCGGCGGATGGTGGCGAAGGTGCCTGGGTCTCTTCGAGAAAGCTCGCCGGACGGGGTGCCGCGCGTCTGGTGCGGCCTGGGCGGGCGGCTCAGCGCAGACGCATGCCGCGCTTGATGTCGTCGAGCGCGTCGCGCTGGCGGTCGCTCAGTCCGTCGGGCGTCACGGCCTGCACCACGCCCATGAGCGCGCCGAGATGCTGGCCACCCGAGAGCTTGTAGAGCCGGCGCGTGGCGCGGGCGATGGCGGGCTCGGCGCCGTTGCATTCGGTCATCAGCCAGCGCCCGAGCACGGCCAGTTCCTCGGCCTCCTTCAGCGCGATGCCGAATTCCGATTGCAGCGCCCGGAGGAGCGCGCCCTTGCTCTCGCCGGTCGGGTAGCCGTCGAGCTCGAGATAGGCGACCGCCACGGTCGCCGCGGCGACCTTGGGGTCGTCCACCGCCTCGACCGGGTGCACGTTCGCCCGGCGGCGAAAGCCGAATCGGCGGGCGGCGGCCTGCACGTCGGCGGCCACGTCGGCCAGTTCGGTGGCCATATGGGCGGCGTTCCGCGCGCGGATCACGAAGAAATAGGCCGCGGCAACGACACCCGCGAGCGCGATCAGAAAGGGCATGGCGATCCAACCTCCGTTTCGGACGCTTCCACAATCCGGACCCTTGCGCAACCTTGTGGCGAAAGCTGGGCGGCGACCGGGGAAGGTCAGACGGGCCGGTGGGTACGGGCGAAGTTGCGGGCGAGGCCGGGGAGACGGGCGGGGCGCACGGGGTCCTCGCCGAGGGCCAGGGTCGCGCGCCGGAGCGCCGCGATGGCGTCTTCGGAGCGGGGCGGCAGGGCGGTGGCCGGGATCGGCGCGCCGATCCGGACCCGGTAGGGCTGGCGCGCCTTGTTCAGCACCTCGTGGAACAGGGTGATGTCGCGCAGCGTCGGGTGGATCAGGTCGAAGAGGTAGAACAGCGCCGAGTTGCGGGCGGCGAGATGGACCGGGATCACCGGCAGGTCGAACTTGCGCGCGATCATCGCCGCCGAGGCCATCCAGGGCCGCTCGTGGAGCGAAAGGCCGCGCCGCTTGGCGAGCCGGCCCGAGGGGAAGATCAGGCCGAGCCTTCCCTCGGCGAGCGCGGCGCGGGTGAGCGCCATGGTCTCGCGGGTCTTGGCGTGGCTGCGCTTTTCGCGGCGCCACTCGACCGGGACGATCAGGCTCTCGAATTGCGGCAGCACGCGCAGGATGTCGGAATTGGCGTAGATGAAGAGGTCGGACCGGATCTGGCGCAGGAGGTGGTGGAGCACGATGCCGTCGGCGATGCCGGTCGGGTGGGTCGAGACGATCAGCGCCGGGCCGTGGGCGGGGATGTTGCCGAGCCCGGTGGCGGTGACGTCGCGGGCGATCATCCGGCCGAGCGTCGCCATGATCTCGGCGCTGGGTCGGTCGCGGAAATGCTCGGCGAGCGCGACGGTGCGGCCATAGCCGAGGATCCCGGTGAGCGCGGCTTTCGCGGCGGCCGACACCGGGTCGCCCCGGAACAGCCAGGGCGCGCGTTCGGCGATGAGCGGATCGATCCTGTCCTGCATGTCGGCCCCCCTATCCCCGCAGCGCGACATCTGCGTGACAGATAGGGAGGCCGGGTACGGCGTTCACCCCCGGGGCGCGGCGGGTCGGCGGAACGTTGCCTGAGCGGGATCCGTTCCGGGGGCGGACGGATCCACTTCCATCCGTGCCGGGTGGGTCGGCGCGTGCGCCCGGGGAGTAGATACCGCGCGGCCCGGTCATCCGGCCTTATCGACCGGGCGCGAGAAGGCTATGCTGGGCGCGATTTTGATCCGTCGATTTGAGAAGGGCTGTGCGATGAAGCGTATTGCGGTGTTCTGCGATGGGACCTGGAATCGGTCCGACGCGGCGTTTCCCACCAATGTCGTGAAGCTGGCGCAGGCGGTGCGGCTCGATGCGAGCGTGCCGCAGCAGGTGATCTACGTGGAAGGCGTCGGCACCGGGCGGGGCTCGACCGGGCTTGCGCGGGGGCTCGACCGGGTGGTGGGCGGGGCCTTCGGGCTGGGGCTGAACCTGAACCTCGAGGAGGCCTACCGGCGCCTGGTGTTCGCCTACGAGCCGGGGGACGAGATCTATCTCTTCGGGTTTTCCCGGGGCGCCTTCACGGCGCGGTCGCTGGCGGGGTTCATCCGGGCGTCGGGGCTTCTGGCCCGCGACGCGCTGGCGGAGATCCCGAAGGCGCTGGCGCGCTACCGCTCTGCCGACCCGACGACCAGGCCCGACAGCGCGGAGAGTTTCGCCTACCGGCTGCGCCATGCGCCGCATGTGACGACCAGCGAGAAGGAGGCCGAGTGGCGCCGCGCGAACGGGCATCCCGAGGGGGTGCGGCTCAGGATCGCCTATGTGGGGGTCTGGGACACGGTGGGGGCCTTGGGCGTGCCGAAGCAGTTCTCGCTGCTGGCCTCGGTGTTCAACGGGCCGCACCAGTTCCACGACCTGTCGCTCTCGAGCTCGGTCGAGACGGCGCGGCAGGCCCTGGCGATCGACGAGCGGCGGCGGAGCTACGAGCCGACGCCGTGGAGCAACATTCCGGAACTGAACGCGGGCGCGGCGGCGGGTGCGGAGCCCTACCGGCAGGAATGGTTCCAGGGGGTGCACGGGTCGGTGGGCGGCGGCGGCGACGTGATCGGGCTGTCGAACGCCACCGCGGTCTGGGTCGCCGAGGGGGCGATGGCGCGGGGGCTGGAGTTCGACGCCGCGACGATGGACGCGCTCGGGGCGGCGTCGGACCCGTTCGCGCCGCTCGACAATCACAGCGGCGCGCCGGGGCTGTTGCAGCGGGCGATGGCGCTCACCGCGCGGGACCGGACGGGGCCGGGGGCGCTTGCCGAGGTCTCGGCGCCGGCGCGGACGCGGTGGCGGGGTGACCCGAGCTACCGGCCGAAGACGCTGGCGAAGGTCGGGGCGGTGCTGGACGGGTTGGGCTGAGGAAGGCTCAGGCGCCGAACCAGGCGCGGATCCGGGGTTCGAGATGGGTCCAGACCCGGGCCGCGCCGCGGCGGGCCTTCACGGCGACGCGGGTTTCGAGCTGCTCGTAGGTGACGGCGTAGTCGGTCCAGGTGCCGCCGCCGGATTCGAGATTGGCGACGACGGGCTGGATCCGGTCGACCGATTTCGCGAAGACCGCGTCGTCGGTTTCGGCCGCTTCGAACTCGTCCCAGAGCGCGCGGTAGGCGGTCGCCTGGTCGGGCGGCAGGAGGCCGAAGAGCCGGTCGGCCGCCGCCTGTTCCTTTCGCGCCATCTCCTCGGGGTCGTGGCCGCCATGGATCGGCGCGTCGCCCGCGTCGATCTCCACGAGGTCGTGGAGCAGGAGCATCTTCAGCACCCGGTCGACATTCACCGGCTGCTCGGCATGCTCGGCCAGCGTCAGCGCGTAGAGCATGATGTGCCAGGAATGCTCGGCCGAGTTCTCGCGCCGGGAGCCGTCATGGATCGGCGTTCCGCGCAGGATCGTCTTGAGCCGGTCGGCCTCGTGCAGGAAGGCGAGCTGGGCGGCGAGGCGCTCGGACATGTTTAGCGGGTTGTTTCGGTCAGGCGCCGCTCGACATATTCCATGACGTTGGTGATCATGGTCTCCATGTGCGGGTCCTCGAAGAAGTGCCCGGCGCCCTCGATCTCCTGGTGGGTGATCGTGATGCCCTTCTGCTCGTGGAGCTTGTCGACGAGGGACTTGGTGTCGCGCGGGGGCGCGACGCGGTCGGCGGCACCGTTGATGATCAGGCCCGAGGAGGGGCAGGGGGCGAGGAACGAGAAATCGTACATGTTCGCGGGCGGAGAGACCGAGATGAAGCCGGTAATCTCGGGCCGGCGCATCAGGAGCTGCATGCCGATCCAGGCGCCGAAGGAGAAGCCCGCGACCCAGCAATGCTTGGCGTTCTGGTTCATCGACTGGAGGTAGTCGAGCGCCGAGGCGGCGTCGGAAAGCTCGCCGATGCCCTGGTCGTACTCGCCCTGGCTGCGGCCGACGCCGCGGAAGTTGAAGCGCAGGACGGTGAAGCCCATCTCGTGGAAGGCGTAGTGCAGGTTGTAGACGACGCGGTTGTTCATCGTGCCGCCGAACTGCGGATGCGGATGCAGGATGATCGCGATCGGCGCGTCCCTCGTCTTCTGCGGATGGTAGCGGCCTTCCAGGCGGCCCTCAGGGCCGGGAAAAATCACCTCGGGCATCGGTCCCCAGTCTTTCGTTCGTGACCCCGGCGCCGTTATTGTTGACGGAAATCGTCAGGGTCTTTAGAATTATTCTAACCCGTCGCGGAATCCGGGCGGCTTTGGGCGTTAAGCACCTAAGCCCCGCGCGCGGCTGCGTCAATGTCTGTCGGGGTCGGTGAATGAAACTGAGCACAAAGGGGCGCTATGCGATGGTGGCGCTGGCGGATCTCGCGGCGATGCCCGCGGGGCAGCTGATGTCGCTGGCGGAATTGTCGAAGCGGCAGAACATCTCGCTGCCCTATCTCGAGCAGCTCTTCGTGAAGCTGCGCCGGGCGGGGCTCGTGGAGAGTGTCCGGGGCCCGGGCGGTGGCTACGGGCTGGCGCGGCCGGCCTCGGAGATCCGGGTGTCGGAGGTCCTGGGCGCGGTCGACGAGACGGTGAGCGCGATGCATACCGGCGCCGGCGCCTCGGGCGGGCATTCGGGGACGCGGGCGCAGAGCCTGACGAACCGGCTCTGGGAGGGGCTGTCGGCCCATGTCTACGTGTTCCTGCACCAGACCCGGCTGTCGGACGTGATCGAGAACGACCTGACACCCTGTCCGGCCGTCCCCACGCTCCTGACCGTGGTGGACGAGGCGTGACGGGACGCGTCTATCTCGACTGGAACGCCACGGCGCCGCTCCGGCCCGAGGCGCGCGACGCGATGATCGGGGCGATGGATGTCATGGGCAACCCGTCCTCGGTCCATGCCGAGGGGCGGGCGGCACGGGGACTGGTGGAGCGGGCGCGGGCGGAGGTGGCGGCCGCCGTGGGCTGCAAACCCGCCGAGGTGATCTTCACGTCGGGCGCGACCGAGGCGGCCTCGGTGCTGGCGCAGGTGCGCGGGCATGGCGCGGTGATGGTCGACGAGACCGCCCATGACGCGCTCTGGGCGCATTTCGACCTGACCGATGTGGAGACCGGGAACAACGTTCTGGCCATGGGGCTCGCCAATTCCGAGACCGGCGCGATCACCGAGCCGCCGGAGCCGGTGGAGGGCCGCTGGCCCTACGGAGCGCGGAGCGCGGGGACGCTGCTTCTCGACGTCACCCAGGCGATCGGGCGGATCCCCTGGTCCTTCGCCTGGTCGGGCGCTCATATGGCGGTCCTGTCGGCGCACAAGCTGGGCGGGCCCAAGGGCGTCGGCGCGCTGATCGTGAAGGACGGGCTCGACATCGCGGCGCTCCTGAAGGGCGGCGGACAGGAGATGGGCCGGCGCTCGGGCACCGAGAACATCGTCGGGATCGCCGGGTTCGGCGCCGCCTGCAGTGCGGCGATGCGGGATCTGGAGGCCGGCGCCTGGAACCGCGTGGCCGAACTTAGAAATATTCTAGAAAAGACTCTGGCATCCGGCGCAAAAGAGACTATTTTTGTCGGGAAAGAGCGCGCGCGGATTCCCAACACCTGCTGTTTCGCCACGCCGGGCTGGAAGGGCGAGACCCAGGTGATGGCGATGGACCTGGCCGGGTTCGCGATTTCGAGCGGGTCGGCCTGTTCGTCCGGCAAGGTCCGGGAGAGCCGCGTGCTCCGGGCCATGGGGTTCGATGCGGAGACCGCGCGGAGCGCGATCCGTGTGTCGCTGGGGGCGACGACAGAAGAAAGCGACGTGACCCGCTTCGCCGAGGCGTGGCTCACCGCACACGAGAAATTCCGCCGCAGGGCGGCGTGAGACAGGAAGGAAGGGCTCCGATGGCCGCACTCGACACGCAGAACGTCAAGGAAGGCGTCGATCAGGAGACGGTGGACGCCGTCAAGTCGCTCTCGGGCAAGTACAAGTACGGCTGGGAGACCGAGATCGAGATGGAATACGCGCCGAAGGGCGTGAATGCCGACATCGTGCGGCTGATCTCGGAGAAGAACGGCGAGCCGGAATGGATGACGGAGTGGCGGCTTTC
>JBNKWI010000105.1:0-11497 GCA_050299695.1 Paracoccaceae bacterium | reverse complement strand
AACGCGTCCATCCGGCTGAGCCGTCCCACCGATTGCTGGTCGAGCGCCACCGTCGCGCGGTCCTCGCGCCCCGTCCGGCTCCCGTCGTCGAGTGCCGCGAGCGCCTCGAGAAGGCGGGCGCGCAACAATTCGTTATGATCGGGCTCACACAATTTCGTGCCTCGCGCGGGTTTCGCCTTTGGCGCCGGACGCCTATTTGGTGTAAGACGGGCGCCAACCGGAGGACAAGACATGGCCGAAACCCGCACGAAGATCGCCGAACTGGACCCGATCTGGTCGCGCATCCGCGATGACGCCCAGGACATCGTGAAGAACGAGCCGCTGCTCGGCGGCCTCGTGCATTCCTCGATCCTGCACCACCCCACGCTCGAACGCGCGCTGTCTTACCGGATCTCGCTGAAGCTCGCCTCGGGCGAAATGTCCGAACAGCTCCTGCGCGAGATCGCCGACGAGGCCTATGCCTCCGATCCCGGGATCGGGCAGGCCGCGCGCGCCGACATCGTCGCCGTCTACGATCGCGACCCGGCCTGCCATCGGATGATCCAGCCACTTCTCTACTTCAAGGGCTTCCAGGCGCTGCAATCCTACCGGATCGGCCACTGGCTCTGGACCGAGGGCCGCGAGGACATGGCCTATTTCATCCAGATGCGCGTCTCCGAGGTGTTCGGCGTCGACATCCACCCCAATGCGCGGATGGGTCGCGGCATCATGATCGACCACGCCCATTCCATCGTCATCGGCGAGACCGCCGTGGTGGGCGACAACGTGTCGATGCTGCATTCGGTGACCCTGGGCGGCACCGGCAAGGAGGAGGAAGACCGGCATCCGAAGATTGGCGACGGCGTATTGATCGGCGCCGGGGCGAAGGTGCTTGGCAATATCCGGGTCGGCGCCTGCTCGCGGATCGCGGCCGGCTCCGTGGTGCTCGAGGAAGTGCCGCGCAACACCACGGTCGCGGGTGTACCGGCCAAGATCGTCGGCACTGCGGGCTGCTCCCAGCCCTCGCAGGCGATGGACCAGCTCCTTTCGAAGTGCTGCGGCCCGGACGACGCCGGATCGTGACGGACTTCCCGGGCCGACCGCCCGGGCGAAACTGAAGAGGGGTAGATCCATGACCATTCGCACAACGGGCGGCCGCGGCCGTCTTTTCGCGTCGGTACTCGACACGGTGGGCGACACGCCCGCGATCCGCATCAACCGGATCGCGCCGAAACACGTGACCGTCTACGTCAAGGCCGAGGCGTTCAACCCGGCCGCGTCGGTGAAGGACCGGCTTGCGCTCAACATCATCGAGGCGGCGGAACGCGACGGCCGCCTGAAGCCCGGCCAGACCGTGGTCGAGGCGACAAGCGGCAATACCGGCATCGGGCTCGCCATGGTTTGCGCGGCGAAAGGCTATCCGCTCGTCGTCACCATGGCCGACAGCTTCTCGATCGAGCGCCGGAAACTGATGCGCTTTCTCGGCGCCAAGGTAGTGCTGACCCCGCGGGCCGAGAAGGCGATGGGGATGTACAACAAGGCCAAGGAACTCGCCGAGCAGAACGGCTGGTTCCTCGCCCGGCAGTTCGAGACCAAGGACAACGCCGATATCCACGAGAACACCACAGCGCGCGAGATCCTCGGCGATTTCGCGGGCGAAAGGCTCGACTATTTCGTGACCGGCTACGGCACCGGCGGCACGCTTGCGGGCGTGGGAAGGGTGCTCCGGAAGGAACGCCCCGAGACGAAAATCATCTGCTCCGAGCCCGCCAATGCCGCGCTCGTGTCCTCCGGTACGCCGCAGGAGCGGGTCGGCGAGGACGCCGCCAAGGGCCACCCGGCCTGGCAGCCGCACCCGATCCAGGGCTGGACCCCGGATTTCATTCCCTACGTGCTGCAGGAAGCCATCGACGGCGGCTACTACGACGAGATGATCCCGGTTCCCGGCCCCGACGGCATCGCCTGGTCGAAGCGGCTCGCGGCCGAGGAGGGGATCTTCTGCGGGATCTCCGCCGGCGCGACGTTTGCCTGCGCAATGAGGGTGGCCGAGACCGCACCGGAAGGCTCGGTGATGCTGGTCATGCTGCCCGATACCGGCGAGCGCTACCTGTCCTCGCCGCTCTTCGAGGGCATCCCCGAGGACATGACCGAGGAGGAGCGGGCGATCTCGCTCTCAACCCCCACGGCGCAGATGGCGGCGGAGTAGGTCTTTCCAGGCGGAGCGGGCCCGTGCCGGGCCCGCATTCCATGTCTCGCGCCGCCGCCTTCGGCTTTGGCGCTCGGGTGGGCGCCCGGCCGCGCGGTCAGGCGAGCTGGTCGAAGGCTTCGAGGGCCTTGACCCCGTACATGTAGGCCGGCCCGCCCCCCATCATCACAGCGACCGAGATCGTCTCGGCGATCTCCTCGCGGGTGGCGCCGGCCTTCACCGCGCCCTGCAGGTGGAAGCCGATGCAGTCGACGCAGCGGTCGGCGATGCCGATGGCGAGTGCAATGAGTTCCTTCTGCTTGAGGTCCAGCGCGCCCGGCGCCATCGCCGCCCGGTGCAAAGCGGTGAAACCGTGGCCGGTTTCGGGCTGGGCCTGACGGAAGGCGGCGAGGTTTTCGCTGGTTTCCTTGAGATGCGATTTCCAGTCCATGGCGGAACTCTCCCTGACACGAGAACGGCCTTCGCCCATCGGGACGAAGGCCGCCTTGTCTCAGATCAAGCCGCGCCGCCGGTCAGGCCAGCATGGACACCGGATTCTCGAGCCCGTCCTTGATCGCCTCGAGGAGCTGCGCGCCGAGCGCTCCGTCGATCACCCGGTGATCGACCGAGAGCGTCACAGACATCACCGTCGCCACCGCCAGCTCGCCGTCCTCGCCCACGACCGGTTTCTTCACGCCGGCGCCGACCGCGAGGATCGCACCGTGCGGCGGGTTGATGACCGCGTCGAAATTGTCGATGCCGAACATGCCGAGGTTGGAGATCGCGAAAGACCCGCCCTGGTACTCATGCGGCGCGAGCTTCCTGTCGCGGGCGCGGGCGGCGAGGTCCTTCATCTCGGCCGAAAGTGCGGAGAGCGTCTTCATATGGGCGTCCTTCAGGACCGGCGTGAAGAGCCCGCCCTCGATGGCCACGGCCACCGCCACGTCGGACGGTTTCAGCTTCAGCATCCGGTCGCCGGCCCAGACCGCGTTCGCGTCCGGCACCTGTTGCAGCGCGATGGCGCAGGCCTTGATGATGAAGTCGTTGACCGAGAGCTTCACGCCGCGCGCCTCGAGCTGCTTGTTGAGCTGGGAGCGGAACTTCAGGAGCGCGTCCAGCCTGATGTCGCGGCGCAGGTAGAAATGCGGGATCGTCTGCTTGGCCTCGGTGAGCCGCGCGGCGATGGTCTTGCGCATCCCGTCGAGCTTGATTTCCTCGAACTCCCGGCCCTCGTACATCCTGACGACCGCATCGGTCGAAGGGCCCGCCGGAGCGGCGGCCGCCGGTGCCGGTGCGGCCGGCGCGGCGGCGGGCGCCGGTTTGCCGGGCTCGGCCTTCTCCACATCGGCCTTGACGATCCGGCCATGCGGGCCGGTGCCCTTGACCTGGGCGAGATCAAGCCCCTTGTCCTTCGCGATACGCCGCGCGAGCGGCGAGGCGAAGACCCGGTCGCCCGACGCTTGGGCCGTTGGCGGGGCAGGGGGGGCGGCCTTCTCGGGGCCCCCTGCGGGGGCCGCCTCGGCGGCCGCGTCGGCCGGCTTCGCCGCCTCCGGCGCGGGCTTCGCCGCCGGCGCCGACCCGATATCGGCCGCGCTTTCCCCATCGTCCAGGAGCACCGCGATGGGCGTGTTCACCTTTACGCCCTCGGTGCCTTCGGCGATCAGGATCTTTCCGATGGTGCCTTCATCCACCGCCTCGAATTCCATCGTCGCCTTGTCGGTCTCGATCTCGGCCAGGAGGTCCCCCGAGGAGACCGTGTCGCCCTCCTTCACGAGCCATTTCGCGAGGGTGCCTTCCTCCATGGTCGGGCTCAGGGCGGGCATCAGAACTTGGGTGGGCATGTCCTATCTCTCCATCACTGGACCACGCCGCCTTGGGCGCCGTCCGTGGGCTGGTTCATTTCCGCATCGAACATCCACCGCAACTCGGTCATTGCGGCCTCCTCCGATGCCGCCTTGCCGGTCGCCGTCAGGGCCTTTGCGAAGTGCTTTGCGAAGTCGGCGAGGATTAGACCGGCCTCATGGGCATTCGAGATCTGCGCAACGTCAATACGCACAGTCATCGGACCGTCCGGATCGCTGTCGCGGACAGCGACAAGAAGCGGATTGTCGATCCTGACCGGGCCCGACACGCTTGACTTCTTCCTGCCGAACATCAGCGATACGTCACTTGCTTCACCGCCTCGATGACCTCGGCGGTGGTGACGAGCGCGTGCTTCTCGAGGTTCGCCGCGTAGGGCATCGGCACGTCCTTGCCCGTGCAGTTCAAGACCGGCGCGTCGAGCCAGTCGAAGGCGTGCGTCATGATATAGGCCGATAGGTGGTTGCCGATCGAGCAGACCGGGAAGCCCTCCTCGATGGTCACGCAGCGGTTGGTCTTCTTCACCGAGGCGATCACCGTGTCGTAGTCGAGCGGCCTGAGCGTGCGCAGGTCGATCACCTCGGCCGAGACGCCCTCCCCGGCCAGCTTGTCGGCGGCCTCGAGCGCGTATTGCATCCCGATCCCCCAGCTCACCAGCGTCACGTCGGTGCCCTCGCGCCAGATCCGTGCCTTGCCGAACGGCACGGTCCAGTCCTCGAGCTTCGGCACCTCGAAGGAGCGCCCGTAGAGGATCTCGTTCTCGAGGAAGATCACCGGGTTCGGGTCGCGGATCGCGGTCTTGAGGAGGCCCTTGGCGTCGGCCGCCGAATAGGGCTGCACGACCTTCAGGCCGGGGATCTGCGAATACCAGGACGCGTAGTCCTGGCTGTGCTGCGCGCCCACCCGGGCCGCGGCGCCGTTCGGGCCCCGGAACACGATGGGGCAGCCCATCTGCCCGCCCGACATGTAGAGCGTCTTGGCGGCCGAGTTGATGATGTGGTCGATGGCCTGCATCGCGAAGTTGAAGGTCATGAACTCGACGACGGGCCGCACCCCGCCGAAGGCGGCGCCAACGCCGATCCCGGCGAAGCCGTGCTCGGTGATCGGCGTGTCGATCACCCGGCGTTCACCGAATTCGTCGAGCAGACCCTGTGTGATCTTGTAGGCGCCCTGGTACTCGGCCACTTCCTCGCCCATCACGAAGACCTTGGCGTCGCGCCGCATTTCCTCGGCCATCGCGTCGCGCAGCGCCTCGCGGACCGTGGTGGTGACCATCTCGGTGCCTTCCGGGATCAGCGTCTCGCGGACCTCGACCGAGGCCACCGGCGCCTTCGCCGCCGCGGGGGCCGGGTCGTGGCCGTTCGCCGCGGGGGCCGCCGAAGGGGCAGGGGCCGAAGACGCCGCGGCATCGGCATCCTCGCCTTCCTCGACCAAGACCGCGATGGGCGTGTTCACCTTCACGCCCTCGGTGCCCTCGGCGATCAGGATCTTGCCGACGATCCCCTCGTCGACCGCCTCGAATTCCATTGTCGCCTTGTCGGTCTCGATCTCGGCCAGGATGTCGCCCGACGACACCGTGTCGCCCTCCTTCACCAACCACTTGGCGAGCGTGCCCTCCTCCATGGTGGGGCTCAGCGCGGGCATCAATACTTCGGTCGCCATGTCAGTGAGCCTCCCCTTGCGGCAGCGCATCGGCATAGATGTCGGTCCAGAGCTCGGAAAGCGCCGGCTCCGGGCTCTCCTTCGAGAACTCCGCCGCTTCGTTCACGATGTCCTTGATCTCCTTGTCGATCGCCTTGAGGTCGTCCTCGGAGGCGTGCTTGCCGGTCAGGAGCATCGTCCGCACATGCTCGATCGCGTCCCGCTTCTCGCGCATCTCCTGTACTTCCTCGCGGGTGCGGTACTTCGCCGGGTCCGACATCGAGTGGCCGCGATAGCGATAGGTCATCACCTCGAGGATGTAGGGGCCCTTGCCCGCGCGGCAATGCGCCACCGCCTTCTCGCCCGCGGCCTTCACGGCCAAGACGTCCATCCCGTCGACCTGCTCGCCCGGGATCCCGTAGGCCACGCCGCGCTCGTAGAGCGTGGTCGACTTGGTCGCCCGCTTCACCGAGGTCCCCATTGCGTACTGGTTGTTCTCGATCACGAAGACCACCGGCAGGTCCCAGAGCTCGGCCATGTTGTAGGTCTCGTAGACCTGGCCCTGGTTCGCCGCGCCATCGCCGAAATAGGTGAAGGTCACCCGTCCGTTGCCGAGATACTTGTCGGCCATGGCCAGACCCGCCCCGATCGGCACCTGCGCGCCGACGATGCCGTGGCCGCCGTAGAAATGCTTCTCGCGGCTGAACATGTGCATCGAGCCGCCCTTGCCCTTGGAATAGCCGCCCTCGCGGCCGGTGAGCTCGGCCATGACGCCCCTGGGGTCCATGCCGCAGGCCAGCATGTGGCCGTGGTCGCGGTAGGAGGTCACCCGCTTGTCGCCTTCCTCGGCGGCGGCCTCGAGCCCGACGACAACCGCCTCCTGGCCGATATAGAGGTGGCAGAAGCCGCCGATCAGGCCCATCCCGTAGAGCTGGCCCGCCTTCTCCTCGAAGCGGCGGATCAGAAGCATTTCGCGGTAGTAGTGAAGGAGCTCGTCCTTCGACACGTTCGGTTTGGCCGCAGCCTTGCGCGTTGCCATTGCCGGCAGCTCCTCCCTCTGTCGTCAGAATAGTTTAGCGTTGAACTATTTTCTACATGATAGCCCAGCCGGAGGCACGGCGAAAGTGCCGTTGCACCGCGCCGCAGGCGGAATTCCCGCCATGCGTGTGGCGCAGGGCTCCCGATGTGGTCGCGTAGCTTGACATCGGCACGTGGCCCCGGAATTCCATGGGCATGAGTTGGGATCTTGCAGCCTTCGCCTTCGACGGATCGCCGCCACCGCCGGACGTTGTCTCGGAGGACTGGGCCGGAGATCCCATGGGCTCGCAGCAGGACGTCATCGCGGCGCTTGACAGGGTCTTCCCGCGGACTGCCTGGGAAGCCCCGATGAGCATGGACGGCGGCCTGTCCTTCCGTGAGGGTTTCTGGACGCTCGGCGACCTCCTGTTCGAGTTCTTCGTGACCGACGACACGCCGGTGCGCGTGCTCGAGTTCGGCGTCCGGGGAAGCGGCGATCCGATGCCCCATCTGGCGCGGCTGCGGAAGGCCACGGGCTGGTGGATTCTCGACGCGGGGAATGAGGAGTGGCTCGATGAGAGTGGGTCCGGCTGGACGAACTTTCAGTCGTATCTGGGACACATCAACGGGGGCGACTGACCCGCTCTTGGTGCGCCCCTAGTGCAGCACGATCTCGTCCGGCCGCACCAGACCCAGCACGTCGCGCGCCTGCTCGTCCAGGAGCTCCAGATCCAGGTAGTCGTCCGAAAGCCGCCGGGTCTTGTTCTGCAAGGCGGCCACCTCGGCCTGGAGCGCCGCGCGCTCCGCTTCGAGCCCGGCCTTCTCCGCCTCGATCTGCACCCGCCGGAACAGCCCGTAATCACCCTGCACGCTGGCGAAGGTGAAATACATCGCCGCCAGGCACATCAGCGTCAGGTAGATGGCCGCGCCGAGTGCGGGGCGTTTCAGGGTCTGGGTCATGCTCTGCCTCACGCCGCCTCTTCGGGGCGGCTCATGGGGCGAACCATGTCACAGCCAAGAAGGCAAGGGAATCCCCCAATTCCGGCGGACATGCCTCTCAGGCGGCGACCCGCGCGCCGCAATGCCCGGCGAAGCACACGCCAAGCACATGGTCCCAACCGGTGGCGTAACCGGCCTGAACCTCCGTCGCTTTCGGCCCCAGCGCCTCCCAGCGGGAATGGGTGAGGTCCACCCGTGTCCCCGCTTCGGTCTGGGTGAAGACCACGTCGACATGGGTCGCCTCGTCCGGCGTGCGGCCCACATACCAGTCGAGCCCGAACCGCGCGCCCGGCTCCCAATCGGTGACCGTTCCCCAGGGCGCCTCGCTGCCGTCGGGCTTTGTCTCGATCACTTTCCCGCCCTCGCGCGGCTCCACCCGGACGCTTGCCTTGGCGCCAGACAGCGAATGCGTTGCCTTCGGCCACCACCGGTCGAGCCCCTCCGTGAAGAGCGCGAATGCCTCTTTTGCCGCAAGCGGTACGGTGACGGTCTTTCGGACGGGGTCGGTCATGGGCTCCTCCTGGATTGGTCATGGGCGGCGGTTGCATAGGCGGCGAGCGCATCGTCCCACATTGCATCGAGATACTCGCGGAGCGCGGCCCAGCCCTGCGGCGCCAGCCGGTAGATCCGCCGCGTGCCTTCCGCCTCGGCGGTCACCAGCCCCGCCTCCGCCAGCACCCGCAGGTGCTGCGAAACCGCCGGCCGGCTCACCGGCAGCACACAAGCGATCCGGCCCACCGGCTGCGGCGCGGCGCGCAACGCCTCGACGATCGCGCGGCGAGTCGGGTCGGCCAGGGCGGTGATCGCAGCATCGTAAGTCATAACTTACGGTAAGCGGCTATTTACATTCATGTCAAGGAGTCATAAGTGCCCGAACGGAGGTACCCTTGCGGCGCCTCCTAAGACTACCGTAACACTCCTTGGATAAACGTCCCTTCTCGTCAGCAGGCAGGAACCATGCAGAACCCAGTAGAAACCTACATGAACCTCGTCCCGATGGTTGTCGAGCAGACGTCGCGCGGCGAACGGGCCTACGACATCTTCTCGCGGCTCCTGAAGGAACGGATCGTCTTCGTGAACGGCCCCGTGCATGACGGGATGAGCCAGCTTGTCGTGGCCCAGCTCCTGCACCTGGAGGCCGAGAATCCCTCGAAGGAAATCTCGATGTACATCAACTCGCCGGGCGGGGTCGTCACGGCGGGTCTCTCGATCTACGACACAATGCAGTACATCCGCCCGAAAGTGTCGACGCTCGTGGTGGGGCAGGCGGCCTCGATGGGCTCGCTGCTCCTGACCGCCGGCGAGCCGGGGATGCGCTTCTCGCTGCCGAATTCCTCGATCATGGTCCACCAGCCCTCGGGCGGCTACCAGGGTCAGGCGACCGACATCATGATCCACGCGCGCCACACCGAGCGGCTGAAGCGGCAACTAAATGAAATCTACGTGAAGCATACCGGCCAGACGCTCAAGAAGGTCGAGGACGCGCTCGAGCGCGACAACTTCATGACGGCCGAGGAAGCCAAGGAATGGGGCCTGATCGACCAGATCGTCGACAGCCGCGAGAAACCTGAATCAACGGATTAGTAACAAATCTGCCCAAAATTCGCCGTTGTGCCCCGGTATCGTCTGCCATAGGCTCTAAGGCTAGACGAGGCCCGAAGGGCCCGGGCGCACGAACAGGCACGCTGCCGCCGAGGTTTTGACATGGCTAGTTCATCCGGCAATGAAAGCAAGAATACGCTCTACTGCTCCTTCTGCGGGAAGAGTCAGCATGAGGTGCGCAAGCTCATTGCCGGACCGACGGTGTTCATCTGCGACGAATGCGTCGAACTCTGCATGGACATCATCCGCGAGGAGACCAAGTCGGCCGGCCTGAAATCCGCCGACGGCGTGCCAACGCCGAAGGAGATCTGCGACGTTCTCGACGATTACGTGATCGGGCAGAAGCATGCCAAGCGGGTCCTCTCCGTCGCCGTGCACAACCACTACAAGCGGCTGAACCACGCGGCGAAATCCGGAGACATCGAACTCGCGAAATCGAACATCCTGCTGATCGGCCCCACCGGCTGCGGCAAGACGCTCCTCGCCCAGACGCTCGCGCGGATCCTCGACGTGCCCTTCACCATGGCTGACGCGACCACGCTGACAGAGGCCGGCTATGTCGGCGAGGATGTCGAAAACATCATCCTCAAGCTCCTGCAGGCCTCCGAGTACAACGTCGAACGCGCGCAGCGCGGCATCGTCTATATCGACGAGGTCGACAAGATCACGCGGAAGTCCGACAACCCCTCGATCACCCGCGACGTGTCGGGCGAAGGGGTGCAGCAGGCGCTCCTGAAGATCATGGAAGGCACCGTGGCGAGCGTTCCGCCCCAGGGCGGCCGCAAGCATCCGCAGCAGGAATTCCTTCAGGTGGACACCACGAACATCCTGTTCATCTGCGGCGGCGCCTTCGCGGGTCTCGAGAAGATCATCGCCCAGCGCGGCAAGGGGTCGGCCATGGGCTTCGGCGCCGAGGTGCGCGACCCGGACGCCCGCGGCACCGGCGAGCTCTTCACCGAGCTCGAGCCGGAGGACCTTCTGAAATTCGGCCTGATCCCCGAATTTGTCGGACGTCTCCCGGTGATCGCGACGCTCGAGGATCTCGACGAAGCGGCGCTGGTCACCATCCTGACCCAGCCGAAGAACGCGCTCGTGAAGCAGTATCAGCGGCTCTTCGAGCTCGAGGACACCAAGCTCACCTTCACCGAGGATGCGCTGAACGCCATCGCCAAGCGGGCCATCGAGCGCAAGACCGGCGCACGCGGCCTGCGCTCGATCATGGAGGACATCCTCCTCGACACGATGTTCGACCTGCCGGGCATGGAATCGATCGAGGAAGTTGTGGTGAACGAGGAGGCCGTGGTCTCCGATGCCGCCCCCCTGATGATCTTCTCCGACGAAGGCAAGAAGGCCCCCGCCAACGCCGGCTGAGCGCCGGCCAAGCCATCGAACCGGGGCGCCGATGGCGCCCTTTTTGCGCGCGTCAGGCCGCCGTGTCGATCCACATCGTAACCGGGCCGTCATTGACGAGGCTCACCGCCATGTCGGCCCCGAAGCGCCCGCGCGCGACCGGCACGCCCTCCTCGGCCAGGAACCCAGCGAAGGCCTCGTAAAGCCGCTCGCCTTCTTCCGGCGGCGCCGCGCTGGAAAACCCCGGCCGGTTGCCGCGCGACGTATCCGCCGCCAGCGTGAACTGGCTCACCACCAGGGCCGCGCCGCCCGCATCCCGCACCGAAAGGTTCATCCGGTCCGCCTCGTCGCGGAAGATCCGGAGCTTGGCCAGTTTCGCCGCCAGCGCCCGCGCCTCCGCCTCGCCGTCGCCCGCCATCGCGCAGACCAGGACCAGCATGCCGGGTCCGATCGCGCCGAGAACCTCGCCCGCCACCTCGACTTTCGCCTCGGTGACGCGCTGGATCAGCGCCCTCACAGTTCGTGCCGCCAGGGCGGGTTGGCGCCGGCCCGGCTCACCGTCACCGCCGCGGCCCGGTTGCCCATCGCCAGCGCCGCATCCAGCGCCGCATCACCCAGCCCCCGCAGCCCCGCCTTGGTCAGCGCGCCCGCCTCGTGCAGCGCCGCCAGAAGCCCCGCGTTGAACGTGTCGCCCGCGCCCACAGTATCCACCACGGCCACCTTCTCCGAGCCCACGCGACGGGCGCCGCCCGCGGTATAGCCCGTTACCCCCTTCGCCCCCTCGGTGATGCAGACGAGCGCCGGACCCTGCGCCAGGATCCCCTGCGCCAGCGCCCCGATCTCGCCCGGACCCGCCAGCCAGTG
>JBNKWI010000104.1:0-11541 GCA_050299695.1 Paracoccaceae bacterium | reverse complement strand
GGTGCAGGTCGAGGAGCCGGATGTGCCGAAGGCGATCCGGATGATGCGCGGTATCGCCTCGATGCTGGAGAAACACCACAAGGTGCAAGTTCTGGACGAAGGCATTGAGGCCGCCGTCAGCCTGTCGGCCCGGTATATCCCGGCGCGGCAATTGCCGGACAAGTCTGTCTCGGTGCTCGACACGGCCTCGGCGCGGGTGGCGGTGAGCCAGCACGCGGTGCCGGCGGAGGTGGACGATCTCCGAAAGCATATCGACGCCTTGGCGACTGAACTCGACATCATCGCGCGGGACGAGAGCGCGGGGCTCGACGTGGAAGACCGGCGCGCGACGATTGCCGATCTGAAGGCGCAGGAAGAGAAGAAGCTCGACGAGCTGACCGCGAAATGGGAGGCCGAGAAGGCGGTGGTGCAGGGCATCATCGATTTGCGGGCCAAATTGCGGGCCGGCGGTGCGCCGGTAGATGCGATCGAGGTTGATCCGACCGCTGTGGTCGAGGAGACGGCGGAGGATGCCGAGGCCGGATCGGACGAGGCCGCGGCGGCGCTGTCGGCGGCCGACAAGGCGGCGCTGGTGGCGGAGCTGCGGGCGAAGAACGAGGAGCTGCACAAGCTCCAGGGCGAGAACCCGCTGATCCTGCCCATCGTCGATGCGCAGGCGGTGGCCTCGGTGGTGGGCGACTGGACCGGCATTCCGGTGGGCCGGATGGTGCGCGACGAGATCCAGACGATTCTCAATCTCGAGGAGCATCTGGCGAAGCGGGTGATCGGCCAGGACCACGCGATGAAGATGATCGCGAAGCGGATCCAGACGAGCCGCGCGGCGCTCGACAACCCGAACAAGCCGATTGGCGTGTTCATGCTGGCAGGCACGAGCGGCGTCGGCAAGACCGAGACCGCGCTGGCCTTGGCCGAAGTGCTCTATGGCGGCGAGCAGAACGTCATCACGATCAACATGAGCGAGTACCAGGAGGCGCATACGGTGTCGTCGCTGAAGGGCGCGCCGCCGGGCTATGTGGGCTATGGCGAAGGCGGGGTGCTGACCGAGGCGGTTCGCAGGAAGCCCTATTCGGTGGTGCTTCTGGACGAGGTCGAGAAGGCGCATCCGGACGTGCACGAGCTGTTCTTCCAGGTCTTCGACAAGGGCGTGATGGAGGATGGCGAGGGCCGCGTGATCGACTTCAAGAACACCCTGATCCTGCTCACGTCCAACGTCGGCTCGGAGCTCATCATGGACATGTGCGCCGACCCCGACCTGATGCCGGAGCCGGAGGGGATCGCGAAGGCCTTGCGCGATCCGCTCCTCAAGGTGTTCCCGGCGGCGCTTCTGGGGCGGATCGTGACGATCCCCTATTACCCGCTCTCGCCCGACATGATCGGCAAGATCACAAGGCTCCAGCTCGACCGGATCAAGAAGCGGGTGAAGGAGAACCATGGCGTGCCGCTCGACTACTCAGATGCCGTCGTGGACACGATCGTCGAGCGTTGTCAGGAGCTCGAGTCGGGTGGCCGCATGATTGACGCAATTGTTACGAATACAATGCTGCCGGACATTTCTGCGGTATTCTTGAACCGCATGCTCGAAGGCGAGACCGTGAAGAAGGTCGCGATAGACGTGAAGGACGGCGAGTTCGCGTATGCATTCGACTAGGCGCGGTGCGCCTGGAGACCGTGGTGGTAGAGAGTTAGAAGCGCGCCGGGGACGCAGGACCAGAGATGGCAGAACCGCTTGAATATCCGATCTGGATGGAGGGGTCCTTCGCGAAGGACAGCCTCGTGCTTTTGGGTGCCCGGATCGACGAGGGCATCAACCGTGTCGGACGGATCGACATCGAGTTTCTCCGCAGGGAGGGCTCGTTCGATCTCGAGGACCTGGTGGGCAGCGAGATCAGCCTGCATGTGAAGGACCCCGACGACGAGGACCGGGTGTTTCCCGGCATCTGCGTCGCGGCCGAATATGTGGGCGGTGCCTCGGGGAACGACCATTTCACGGCCGAGATCCGGCCCTGGTACTGGCTTTTGTCGCGGACGGCGGACAGCCGGGTGTTCCAGGAGATCAACGTGCCGGACCTGTTCTCGCAGATCCTGGGCGAATACGGGTTCTCCGATCTGGAGAAGAAGCTCTCCGGCACCTACCCGGTGCGGCAATACCTGGTGCAGTATCGCGAGACCGATCTCGATTTCCTCACGCGGATCGCCGAGGAGGTGGGGATCTACTTCTTCTTCGTGACGAAGAACGGCAAGGTCTCGATGGTGCTCGCCGACAATGTCGGCGCGCATGTGGCGATCCCGGGCGATGCGAAGATCCCGTTCCGGTCGCGCGAGGA
The DNA here is from genome assembly GCA_050299695.1 of Paracoccaceae bacterium. Classification (GTDB taxonomy): domain Bacteria; phylum Pseudomonadota; class Alphaproteobacteria; order Rhodobacterales; family Rhodobacteraceae; genus Ovoidimarina. The sequence continues at coordinate 9,217 of JBNKWI010000104.1, read as the reverse complement.
CGCGAACCGGCTGCAGCTCCAGCATATCCACACCTGGATGGGCGGGCGCGGCACGCCCTCGGGACGGATCACGCTGGACGCGTTCGATTTCACCAAGCCGCGGGCCGACCTGTCGGTGGCGAGCTCGATGCCGAAGGGCAAGCATGCCTACAAGGATTACGAGGTCTACGACTATCCGGGGAAATATACCGAGACCTCGGATGGCGAGCAGATCGCGAAGATCCGGATGGAGGCCGAGGCGATCCACCACCACGTGGTGAAGGCCGCGGGCATTGTGCCGCGGCTGGCGGTGGGGGCCAAGTTCACGCTGATCGACCACCCGCGCAAGGCGGAGAATGCCGAGTACATGGTGACCCGGCTGGTGCATCAGATCCGGCTGACGGATTACGGCGGCGGCTTCCTGGGCGGGCTCGACCTGAGCGGGATCGAGGGCGGCTGTTCCACCTCGATGGCGCTGGAGGCGGTGCCGGCGGCGGAGCAGTACCGGCCGCGGGCGGTGACGCCGAAGCCGGTGATCGCCGGCCTGCAGACCGCGATGGTGGTGGGGCCCTCGGGCGAGGAGATCTACACCGACGAATACGGCCGGGTGAAGGTGCAGTTCCACTGGGACCGCGAGGGCGGGTCGGACGAGAACGCGTCCTGCTGGGTCCGGGTGGCGCAATCCTGGGCCGGCAAGGGCTTCGGGTCGATCATGATCCCCCGGATCGGCTGGGAAGTGGTGGTGCAGTTCGAGGAGGGCGATCCGGACCGGCCGCTCATCACCGGCGCGCTCTACAACGCCGACAACATGCCGCCCTACGAGCTCCCGGCGCACATGACGCAGACCGGGCTGAAGACCAACTCCTCGAAGGGCGGGGGCGGCTTCAACGAGCTGTTGTTCGAGGACAAGAAGGGCGGCGAGTTCGTCCGGTTCCAGTCCGAGAAGGATTACCAGCAGGTCGTGAAGAACAACGCCTCGGTCTATGTGGGCTTCGAGAAGAAGGACAAGGGCGACCTCACGCAGATGGTCTACCGCAACCAGACCGACATCACCGGCGAGGTGCGGACCCACATGACGGGGCTCCTCGAGGACCTGACGGTGGGGATGGTCTATGACGAGGCGGTGGGCCTGTCGAAGAGCCAGCTGATCGGCGTCTACAAGGAAGAGAAGGTCGGCATCGGCAAACAGGACTTCAAGACGCCCGCGGGTTTCGCGGGGCTTGCCGTGGCGGTGGGCGGGCCGTTCTCGACGCTCTACAAGGGCGGCAAATATGCCGATGTGGGCGCGGCGGCGACGGCGATCGCCTCGCTTGTGGGGGCCCTGAAGCAGCCCGGCAAGAAGGAGGAGATCCACGGGGTTTCCGAGCTTCACGTGCTGGGCGACCGGATCCAGAAGATCGAGAAATCGAGCTACAAGGGCCCGGCGAAGGAGGGCCACTGGAAGACGACGGTCGAGGACGGCGATGTGGAGATCATCGTCAAGAAGGGCGATTTCACCCGCAAGATCAACGCGGGCAAGGTGCTCGAGGAGGCGAAGACCTCGATCGAGCTGAAATGCGGCTCGTCGTCGATCAAGATGACGCCGAGCAAGATCACCATCTCGGCCTCGGATATCGTGCTCGACGCGAAGATGAACATCAAGGCGAAGGCCGGGATGAACTTCAAGGCCGAGGGCGGGCTGAACTTCGAGGCCAAGGGCGGCGTCGCGGCCAAGCTGAACGGCAGCGCGATGGCCGAGGTCAAGGGCGGCGTGGTGAAGATCAACTGAGGACGGCAGCGAGATGAGCGAACGTTTCAAGGATCTGAGGAAGGTGCCGAAGCAGCCCGCGCTGCGGCTCCTGGCGCTGGCCAACATGAAGATCGAGACCGAGCTGCAGGCGCCGGCCTCGGCGCCGGTGGACGTGGTTCTGGACGAGCTGGCGGCGGCGGAGGCCTGGCCGGACCTGTTGCGGGTGATGGTCGCCGCGCTGCCGGTCCGCGAGGGGGTCTGGTGGGCCTGCCTGGCGGCCGAGAACGTGATCGGCGGCGGCGAGGCGGCGGAAAGTCCCTGCCTGAAGGCGGCGCGGGACTGGGTCTACAAGCCCAATGACGCGACCCGCGCGGTGGCGCAGAAGGCGGCCGAGGCGCCGGACGCGGGAGATCCCGCCGATCTCTGCGCCTCGGCGGTGGCGATGAGCGACGGCAAGCTGGGGCCGGGCGACCTGGCGCAGTACGACGCCCCGCCGGGCGTCGCGCAGGGGATGATCCTGGCGATGATCGCGGCCGGGATCGGCGCCGACGAGAGCGTGGAGTCGGATGTCGCGCTGCAGCACATGATCGACCGCGGCGTCGATATCGCGCGCGGTGGCAACGGCCGGGTCGAGGCCCCGGCGGCGATGGAAGGAGCCGAGTGATGGGACAGCCCGCTGCCCGTGTGGGCGACATGCACACCTGCCCGATGCAGACCCCGGCTACACCGCCCATTCCGCATGTGGGCGGGCCGCTTCTGCCGCCCGGCGTGCCGACGGTGCTGATCTGCTTCATGCCCGCGGCCCCGGCGCCGGGCAACATGTGCGTCTGCGTCGGGCCGCCGGACGTGACGGTGAAGGGCTCGGCGACGGTGCTGGTGCAGAACCGCATGCTGACGCGGATGGGCGATTCGACCGCCCATGGCGGCTCCATCGTGATGGGTGCGCCGACGGTGCTTGTCGGCGGGTAGGCGATGGGCGTGACGCTGCATTTCCAGTCCACCGGCACGGTGCCGGGCAATGCGCGGCCGGTGCAGATGTTCGGCGGCTCGATCACGGTCGGCCGGGGGCCGGAGAACGACCTGGTGCTGCCCGATCCGACCAAGGTGCTCTCGAAGCGGCATTGCGCCATCGAGGAGCAGTCGGGGCAGGTGGTGGTGATCGACCTCTCGACCAACGGGACGTTCCTGAACTACGGCAAATCCGCCATAGGAAAGACGCCGAAACCCTTGAACGACGGGGATATTCTGACGCTGGGGCCCTATGAGTTGATGGTCGAGCTGTCGGGGTCGACGGGTGCCGCGCCGGCGCCGGCGGCCGAGCCGGCGCCGGCGCCGCTGCCGGGCCCCGCGCCCGCGCAGGGCGGACGGTCGGCGCTCGGGGATGCGCTCGACGATCTTCTCGACGGGCCGGGGGGCGGCGGCGATTTCCTCGACGATCTCCTGGGCGAGGACGCGCCCCTTGCCGGACCCAAGAGCGTGAAGCGCCCCGAGCCGGGCGAGGACGGGCTCCTGCCGCCTCTGGACGACGACGATCTGTTCGGGCCTGCGAAGGACCCGTTCGAGGGGATGGGGCGGAGCCAGTCGGACCATTCGCCCTCGGCCTCCGACCATGTGCGGCTGTCGCGCCCGATGTCGTCGCAGCAGATCCCGGAGGATTGGGGCGACGACGACCTGATGGCGCCGTCGGGGGGAGGCTCGGCCTCGATTCCCCAGGCGCGGATCCCGGACGACGATCCGGATTTCGGCGGATCTTCCGGTGGGGCCGAAGAGGGGGACGATCCGTTCGGCTGGTCTCCCGCCGAGGAGACGCGGGCGCCCGCCAAGGCGGTGGAAGCGGCGCCGATCCCGGCCGCGCCCAGCGGTGGCGGTGGCGGTGGCGATGCGGCGGCGCGGGCGTTTCTCAAGGCGGCCGGCGTCGAGGGGCTCGACATTCCGGATGCGGAGCTCGAGGCCACGCTGTCGCGGATGGGCCACGTCTTCCGGATCATGGTCAAGGGGATGCGCGAGATCCTGATGGCGCGGGCCACGGTGAAGTCGGAATTCCGCATCGACCAGACGATGATCGCGGCAGGCGGGAACAACCCCTTGAAATTCTCGGTGAGCCCGGAACAGGCGGTGGAGGCGATGGTCAAGCCGAGGACCACCGGCTACCTTGACGCCACCGATGCGGCGGAGCAGGCGCTGAAGGACATCCGCGCCCATGAGATCGCCATGGTCACCGGCATGGAGGCGGCGGTAAAGGGCATCCTAAAGGAGCTGTCTCCGGATGCGCTGGAAGGCCGGATCGAGGTGGGCGGCGGGCTCTCGAGCGTACTGAAAGGCAAGAAGGCAAAGTATTGGGAAGTCTACGAAAAGCTCTATGGAGAGATTTCGGACCAGGCCGAGAACGATTTCCAGGAATTGTTCGCGAAGGAATTCTCGCAGGCCTACAAGGCGCAGCTGGAGAAGCTGAAATGAGCGGCAAGGGGGAAGCGCGGGGATGAGCTGGGACAGCAAGGTTCTCTGGACCGAGGGGCTGTTCCTGCAGCCGCACCATTTCCAGCAGGCCGACCGCTATGTCGAGGCGCTGGTGGGTGGGCTCGCGACGCGGGTCGCACCTTATGCCTGGGGCGTGTCGCATCTGGAGATCGACCGCGAGGTCCTGAAGGTCGGGCAGTTCGCGTTGAAATCGGTCTCGGGGCTGACGCAGGACGGGACGGTGTTCCGGGTGCCGGATGCCGAGACGCATCCGCCCGCGCTGGACGTGCCGTCGGAGATCAAGGATTGCGTGGTGCATCTGACCGTGCCGCAGAGGCGGCAGGGGGCGCCGGAAGTGGATCTCACCGGCTCGGAACTGTCGGCGGCGCGGCTGAGGCCGGCGGAGATCGACGTGACCGATGTGACCGGGCGGGCGCAGAAGCCCGCGCGGATCGCGGTGGGCAAGATGCGGCTTCAGTTCGCGCTGGACGTGGACGACCTGGCCGACCGGCTGGCGATCCCGGTGGCGCGGATCATCGAGGTGAAGGCGGACAAGGAGATCATCCTCGACGACGGATTCGTGCCCTCGGCGCTGGATCTCCAGGCGGCGGCGCCGTTGCGCGGGTTCCTGAACGAGCTGGAGGGGCTTCTGGCGCACCGGATGACGGCGCTTTCCGGGCGGCTGACGGCGGGCGCGGGCGCGCGGGGTTCGGCGGAGGTGCAGGACCTGCTGCTGCTCCTGTCGATCAACCGGATGCTGCCGGTGATCCGGCATCTGGCGAGTATCGACAATGTGCATCCGGCCGCGATGTTCCGGGAATGCGCGTCGCTCGCGGGCGAGCTCTCCACCTTCATGGCGCCCGACAAGCGGCCGAGCGAGTATCCGCCCTACAAGCATCACGACCTGACCCAGACCTTCCTGCCGGTGATCCGCGATTTGCGCCGCTATCTGTCGTCGGTCCTGGAGCAGACCGCGGTGGCGATCCCGATCGAGCCCCGGAAATACGGGATCTCGGTGGGGGTGATTGCCGACCGGAAGCTCATCTCCAATGCCGGTTTCGTGCTGGCGGTGGCGGCCGACATGGACGCCGACAAGGTGCGGCGGCATTTCGCGGGGCAGGCCAAGGTCGGCCCGGTGGAGGAGATCCGCCAGCTGGTGAACTCGGCCCTGCCGGGGATCGGGCTGCGCGCGCTGCCGGTGGCGCCGCGGCAGATCCCCTACAGCGCGGAGACGGTCTATTTCGAGGTCGACGGGTCGAGCCCCTTGTGGGGCAAGATGACCACCTCGGGCGGCATCGCGGTGCATGTCTCGGGCGACTATCCCGGCCTGAAGCTCGAGCTTTGGGCGATCCGCAGCGGATGACGAAGGAGGACAGCCCCCATGTCCGATGACGATCCCTTCGCAGAACCGGACGACACCGACCGCACGGTGATCCGGCCCAATCCGGGCGGCCGGCTGAGTTCAGTCGCCTCGCCGGTGCCGCAGGCCTCGGCGCCGTCCTCGGGTGGCGGTGGGCCGGTGCATACCGCCGGCACCTCGGGCGGGCGGGTGCAGGATCCGGGCGATGCCTCGACCGGACTGAACCGGCTGCACGCGGCGGCGGCGACGCTGTTCGCGCTGGTGAGCCGGATCCGGAACCGGGCGCAGCATCCCGATCCGGAGGCCCTGCGCCGTTCGGTGGTGGCCGAGGTGCGGGGTTTCGAGAGCCGGGCGCTGCAATCGGGGATCGACGCGCGCGACGTGAAGGTGGCGCGCTACGCGATCTGCGCCACGCTGGACGATGTGGTCCTGAACACGCCCTGGGGCGGGCAGTCGGTCTGGGCGCAGCAGTCGATGGTGGCGACCTTCCACCGCGAGGTGGTGGGCGGCGACCGGTTCTTCGACGTTCTGGCGCGGCTGGAGCAGGACCCGGCGAGCAATCTCGAGCTGCTCGAGTTTCTCTACATGTGCCTGACGCTCGGCTTCGAGGGGCGGCTCCGGGTGGAGCAGAACGGCGCCGAGAAGCATCTGAACATCCGCGCGGGCCTCGCCCGGATCATCGCGCAGCAGCGCGGCACGCCGGAACGGGACCTGTCGCCGCATTGGCCGGGGCTCGACAAGCCGCACAAGCCGCGCTCGGCCTGGAAGGCGGTCTGGATTGCCTCGGGGGTCTCGGCGATCCTCCTGGTGACGGGCTTTGTCGGGCTGACCTATGCGCTGACCGGCGGGACGAACCGGACGGCGGGGGAGCTTTCCGCTCTGGCCACGGGCACGGTGCCCACGCTGGCGGTGCTTGCGCCGCCGGTCGTCAAGACGGCGCCGCCGCCGGACGCGGAGCTTGAGCGGGTGAGCGGGTTCCTCGAGGAGGAGATCGCCGAGGGGATCGTCAAGGTCTTCCAGGACTACAACACGATCACCATCCGGCTCACCGGCTCGAACATGTTCGCCTCGGCCTCTGACCAGCTCACCGACCGGTTCGAAGTGCCGCTCGCGCGGGTCGCGGCGGCGCTGACGGACACCCAGGGGCCGATCATCGTGGTGGGCCATTCCGACAACGTGCCAATCAAGTCGGGGCGCTGGCCGTCGAACCTCGCGCTGTCGCTGGCGCGGGCCGAAAGCGTGCTGGCCAAGATCGCGGGCGCGCTCAATGACCCGACGCGGCTGACCGCCGAGGGGCGGGCCGACAAGGATCCGATCGCCACCAACAAGACGCCCGAAGGCCGGGCGCAGAACCGGCGGATCGAGATCGTGCTCGTCCGGAAGGACCGTTGATGAAGAAGCTCGGACGCATCCTGTTTTCCGGCGTGTCGATCACGCTGTTCCTGGCCGTGGTGTTCTCGGTCTGCCTGTGGTTCCTCGGCGGCTTCCTCGGTTTCGGCGAGGCGCGGCCGTTCGAGAGCGTCACGGGGCGGCTCGTGGGGATCGCGATCTTCTGGGTGATCGCGCTGATCGTCGTCCTTGTCCTGCTCCTGACGAGCAAGAAGAAGGACGAGGCGATGGCCGAGGATATCGTCACCTCGGCCGAGCCCGCGCTGGGCGACAACGAGATGGTCGCCTCGGAACTGGCCGAGATGCGCGACAAGCTGAAGGCGGCGCTGGGCAAGCTCCGGAAGTCGAAGGCGGGGCGGCGGCATCTCTATGAGCTGCCCTGGTACGTGATCATCGGCCCGCCGGGCGCGGGCAAGACCACGGCCATCGTCAATTCCGGGCTCCAGTTCCCGCTGGCCGAGGACATGGGCAAATCCGCCATCGGCGGCGTCGGCGGCACGCGCAACAGCGACTGGTGGTTCACCGACGGGGCGGTTCTGGTCGATACGGCGGGGCGCTACACCACGCAGGAGAGCGACGCGGAGGCCGACAACGCGGCCTGGCTCGGCTTCCTGTCGATCCTGAAGAAGCACCGGCCGCGCCAGCCTGTGAATGGGGCTATCGTGGCGATCTCGCTTTCCGACCTGTCGATGCAGGACGAGATCAGCCAGAAGAGCCACGCGGTGGCGGTGCGGCGGCGGCTCCATGAGTTGCGCGAGAAGCTGGGCGTGCGGCTGCCGGTCTATGTGCTCTTCACCAAGGCGGATCTGCTGGCCGGGTTCGAGCAGTTCTTCGACGATCTCGGCAAGGAGGAGCGCGGCCAGGTCTGGGGCTTCACCCTGCCGGTGGACACCAACAAGACCGAGGCGGGGGCGATCCAGGGCTTCGATGCGGAGTTCCAGCTCCTCCTCGAACGGCTGAACCAGCAATCGGTGGCGAAGCTCCAGCACGAGACCGACCCGGCGCGGCGCAGCCTGATCGCGGGCTTCCCGCAGCAGGTGGCGAGCGTCCGGCAGACCGCGCGCGATTTCCTGACCGAGCTGTTCCAGGAGAACCGCTACGAGCAGCGGCAGTTCCTGCGCGGGATCTATTTCACTTCCGGCACCCAGGAGGGCACGCCCATCGACCGGCTGATGCTGGGCATGGCGCGGACCTTCGGGATCGGCCGGCAGGCCATCGGCGCCGGGCAGGGCTCGGGGCGGTCGTATTTCCTGACGCGGCTGTTCGACCAGGTGATCTTCCGCGAGTCGGGGCTCGTGTCGGCCGACGACAAGGTGGAGCGGCGCTATCGCTGGACGCGGGTTGCGGCCATCGCGGCGGCGGTACTGGTGACGGTGGGGCTGGGCGGCATGTGGACCCGGAGCTATCTGGGCAACCGCGCGCTGATCGACGACGTGCAGACCCGGATCGCCGCCTATCGCACGGCGGCGAAGGCGATTCCGGGGAGCCCTGTGGCCGATACCGACCTGCCGGGCGTGGTGCCGGCGCTGAACATCCTGCGCGACCTGCCGGTGAACCGGGTGACGGGGCGCGAGAGCGTGCCGGACGGGTTGGGCTGGGGGCTCTACCAGGGCAAGGTCCTGGGTTCGGAGGGCGGGCAGGCCTATCGCGCGGCCTTGAACGAGCATCTCCTGCCGCGTCTGCTGTTGCGGTTGCAGGACCAGATGCAGGGCTCGATCAACGAGCCGGACGTGCTTTACGAGGCGCTCAAGGTCTACCTGATGCTCGGGCAGGCCGGGCCGATGAACGACACGCTGGTCAAGGACTGGCTGACGGTCGACTGGCAGCTCTCCTATCCGGGCGCAGACCGGGAGCAGCTCCGGGCCGATCTGGCGGGGCATCTCGACGCGCTCCTGAGCCAGCCGATGGTGGAGATCCCGCTGAACGGCGATCTGGTGACGCGGGTGCAGGGGGTGCTGACGCAGATGCCCCAGGCGCAGCGGCTCTATAACGGGATCATCGGCAGCACGGCGGCGACGTCGCTGCCGCAATGGCGGCTCACCGATGTGGGCGGGCCGGCGGTGGCACGCGCCATCGTGCGCTCGTCGGGCAAGCAGTTGAACGAGGGGATTCCGGGGATCTTCACCTATAACGGCTTCCACGACGTGTTCCTGCCCGAGGCCCTGGCGGTCGCGGAGCGGATCAAGCGCGATGCCTGGGTGCTCGGCCCCGCGGCGGCGGAGCAGATCCAGAGCGAGACGGCGCTGACCGCGCTCTCGGGCGACGTCCTGGGGCTCTATTTCGACGATTACGTCGCGGCCTAT
>JBNKWI010000103.1:0-11639 GCA_050299695.1 Paracoccaceae bacterium | reverse complement strand
CGCGCGTCAGCGCGCGCGGGTCGACGCCGCAGGCGGCGAAAACCGTTCCAATCCGCTGCGACAGGTCATATTCCTGCCCTATCCGGGCGCTATGTCCGGACCCTGGGGGTAGGGTAGGTGAAGATGCGCGCATTTCTGTGTGCTGCGGGCCTGTGCCTTCTGGGGGTCGGCCCGGCATCCGCGGGGGAACATGACGGCCTGCGCGCCCTGGTGACGGCGAACGACACCAAGGGCTGGGAAGCGGTCGGGCGGCTCGATATCGGCGAGACCGGATTCTGCACTGGCGCGCTCATCGCGCCCGACCTGGTGCTGACGGCAGCCCATTGCCTCTTCGACCCCGACAGTTTCGAGCGCATCGCCGACAGCGAGATCACCTTCCTCGCCGGTTTCCGCAACGGCCGCGCCACCGCCTATCGCGGCGCGCGGAGCACCGCGATCCATCCCGACTACGTCTATGACGGCCCCCATAGCGGCGACTACGTGGCGAGCGACATCGCTCTGATCGCGCTCGACCAGCCGATCCGCAACGGCTCGGTCCACCCGTTCAAGGTCGGCGACCAGCCCCGCAAGGGCGCCTCCGTCCAGGTTGTTTCCTACGCCCATGACCGCGCCACGCGGCCCTCGCTGGAGGAGGCCTGCGACATTCTCGGGCGCCCGGCGGGCTCGCTGGTGATGTCCTGCGACGTCGATTTCGGTTCGTCCGGCGCGCCGGTCTTCTCCGTCGAGGACGGCGAGCCGCAGATCGTCTCGGTGATATCGGCCAAGGCCGAGGTGCACGGCCGCCGCGTCTCGCTCGGCACCTCGCTCGCGCAGATCCTGCCCGAGCTGCGCGCGGCGCTCGACGAGCATTCGACCACCGTCGCGACCGCTGCGGGGCCGTTGGTGAACCGGCCCGTGGAGACCACGGCCCCGGGGCGCGCCGGCGCCAAGTTCGTCCGGCCCTAGGCCATGCGGCGCGGGATCCTCGTCGCCCTGGCGGCCGCGCTCCTGCCGGCCGCATCCCCTGCCAACCCGTTGAAATCCCTCACGGACCGCGCCGATATCCTCGGCTGGGAGGCAGTGGGGCGGCTTGATCTCGAGGGCCAGGGCTATTGCACCGCCTCGCTGATCGCCCCCGACACGGTGATGACCGCCGCCCATTGCCTGTTCGACCACGAGGGCGAACGGGTGGACCCCGCCATCCTGCGCTTCCAGGCCGGGCTCCGCGACGGCGCGGCGATCGCGGCCTCGCCGGTGGCCCGCGTCGCGGTCTCGCCGCACTACGACCCGGAGGATCCGGGCTCGGCCGAGAGCACGCGCCACGACGTGGCGCTCCTGAGGCTCGCGGAGCCGATCCCGGCCACCACCGCCGACCCGTTCCCGCTCGCGCGGAGCGCCGGGCCGGGCCAGAAGGTCACCGTCCTCTCCTACGGGCGCGGCCGTTCGAACGCGATGTCGCGCGAGATCGGCTGCAAGATCATCGCCACCGGCAACCGGCTGATGGCCTTCGACTGCACCGCGCATCCCGGCTCCTCGGGCGCGCCGATCTTCGACATGTCGGGGCCAAGCCCGCAGATCGTCTCGATCGTCTCGGGCGGCGGCAACTACGACGGCCAGCCGGCGGTCTACGGCATGGCTCTGACCCAGCTCGTGGCCGAGCTCACCCGCGCCTTCCGCACCGGCGAGGGCGTCTGGCCCGAGCCCGAGCGCGCGACGCGCCGGGTGATCGGCACCTCGGAGCGCAATGCCGGGTCGGCCCGGTTCCTGCGTCCCTGACCGCTTGACCTCGCACCCCGGCTGGCGCCTTCTGGCGCCCATGCGCGCGCTCTGCCTTGCCCTTTTTGTCGCCCTCGCCCCCGGCCCGGCCCGGTCGGAAGACCTGCCGCCGTTGGCCGGCGCGGGCGTTCTCGAGCGCGACGGGCGTACCGATTGCAGCGCGGTGCTGGTCGCGCCCGACCTCGTCGCCACTGCCGGCCATTGCGTCGCCGGAAAGAAACTGGCCGCCGAGGGAGGCGACAGCACGATCCGCTTTCACACCGGCAGCTACCCGGGCCACCCGTCCCTGGCCCGCACGGCGATCCGGATCCTGCGGCACCCGCTCGACCTCACCGCCCGCGCGACGGGGGCGCGTATCCTGACCGCCGATCTGGCGCTTCTCGAGCTCGACGCGCCGGTGCCGCCGGGGATCGCCCTGCCCGTCGCCTGGGGCGAACCGGCCCAGGTCGGCGAGCGGCTCCTGATCGCTTCCTATCCCGGCGGGCGTGGCGACCGGGCGCGGGAACGCCTCTGCGAGGTCACCGAGGCCGACGGCTCGCTCGCGCGGCTGTCCTGCCGGGTGGTGCTGGGGGAATCGGGCGCGCCGGTGGTGCGGCTCGCCCCCGACGGCCCGGAGATGGCGGCCATGGTCGTCGCCATGTCGATGGAGGGGCGACAGCCCTACGCGCTGACCGTGCAAGCTAGGACAAGGCTCCTGCAACTGGCGGCGGTCTGGGGTCTGACCCCCCCTTGAACCGGTTTTTTCCGCTTCCTACCTAAACCTTGCCGGGCGCCAAATGCGGGTCCGGCATCACCGAAGCGCCCGTCCGGGATGGAGGGCGCAGACATCGTTGTCGCTCAATGGAGGATGACCCATGCGCACATTCGATCTTGCACCGCTCTACCGCGCCACCGTCGGCTTCGACCGCGTCGCCGACCTGATGGACCGGGTTCTGGCCGATACCACGACGGCCGCCACCTACCCGCCCTACAATATCGAAAAGACCGACGAGAATGCCTATCGCATCTCGATCGCCGTCGCCGGCTTCTCGGATGAAGACCTGTCGGTCGAGGTCCGCGAAGGCGCGCTGATCGTCTCGGCGAAGAAATCCGACGAGGCCGACACCCGCACCTACCTGCATCGCGGCATCGCGACCCGCGCCTTCGAGCGCCGCTTCGCGCTGGCCGACCATGTCCGCGTCGACGGGGCGAGCACCGTGAACGGGATGCTGCATATCGACCTGGTGCGTGAGGTGCCCGAGGCGCTGAAGCCTCGCCGGATCGCCATCGCCAAGGGCGACACGGTCAATGCGCAGGCGTTGGCCGCCGAATAGGTCTCCCGGCAGCACAAACCGACAGCGCCCGGCCGATGGCCGGGCGCCTTGCGTTTTCGGGGACACCGCTCTCCGCTTCCGCCACCCTCCCCCTCGGTGCCCCTCCCAGGGGAGGGGGAGGCGGTACCGCAGCCGGCGGCGCCTCCCCTCTCCCGGCGGGAGAAGGGATGGGGGAGAGGGCTTGGCTCAGGCCGGGACCGCGTCTCCGTCCGGCACCGCCCGCGCGCCGCTTTCCGGGTCGCGCCCGGTCCAGGCGCTGCGGTCGAGGTCGAGATCCGGGAAGTCGTCCGGGTTCAGCACCGGCCGGGCCACGCCCGCCGCCACCTGCCGGTTGAAGTCCCTCAGGATCCGGATGCAGGTGGGCAGGAGCATCATCAGCACCACCAGGTTCACCAGCGCCAGGACCCCCATCATCGGGTCAGAGAAGAAGAACACCGCCGTCGCCCCGGGCGCGGTGGCACCGAGGAACACGACGCCGATGATGATCACGCGGAACACGTTCAGCGCCATCGGGTTCTCGGTGATCACCGAGAGCGCGTTCTCGCCCAGGTAGTAGTTGTAGATGATCGAGCTGAAGGCGAAGAGCAGGATCATCAGAGTGAGGAAGTATTGCGACCAGGCGCCCAGATGCGAGACCAGCGATTGCTGGGTCAGCGCGATACCGTCGATCCCCTCGGCCCCCGGCACGTAGACATCGCCCAGAAGGATGATGAAGGCGGTGCAGGAGCAGATGAAGATCGTGTCGATGAAAACCGACAGGCACTGGGTGATGCCCTGGCTGATCGGGTGCAGCACGTCCGCCGTCGCCGCGACGTTCGGCGCCGAGCCGAGCCCCGCCTCGTTCGAGAAGAGCCCGCGCCGGAGCCCCTGCGCGAGCGCCGCGCCCATGCCGCCCGACACCGCCTCGCGGAAGCCGAGCGCGTTCGACACGATGTCGACGAGCACGCCGGGCAGGGAGGCGATGTTGAGCACGATGACGATCAGCGCCATCAGGATGTAGCCCACCGCCATGAACGGCACGACGATGTCGGCCGCCTTGGCGATCCGGTGGATGCCGCCGAACACGATGAAACCGGCCAGGACCGCCAGAAGCACGCCGGTCACGAACCGGCTGACGCCGAGGCTGTCCGCTGCGGCACCGGCCACCGTGTTGCCCTGGAAGGCGTTGAAGCCGAGGCCGAAGGCGGCGATCAGGCAGATCGCGTAGACGATGGCGAGCCAGCGGTACTGCTCGCCGAGCCCGTGCAGGATCGACCGGGCCGGGCCACCGCGGAACATGCCGTCGGGTTCGCGCCGCTTGAAGAGCTGCGCGAGCGAGCATTCGACGAGGCTCGTCGCCATGCCCACGAGCGCAATCATCCACATCCAGAACACCGCGCCGGGCCCGCCCAAGGTGATCGCCACCGCGACACCGGCGATATTGCCGCCGCCGACCCGGCCGCCGACCGAGATCAGGAGAGCCTCGCGCGCCGAGATCGCGTTCGGGTCCGCCGACTCGCTGCCGGAGGCAAGCACGCTGAACATGCGCTTGAAGTACTTGAACTGCACGAACCCGGTCAGGGCCGTGATGAAGACGCCAAAGACGACAAGCATGGGGATGAGAGACCATCCCCAGGTTAGATCGCCGATCGCGCCGAAAAATCCCTCAAGTGCAGCCATGGCTACCCCCTCCTGAGAGTTTCTGTGATCTTTCAAGCCTAAACCGAGAGTTGTCACGCGGTCACGGAGAAAAGTGCAGCGGACCGGCCCAGCCATCTCGCGCCGCCCAAATGGCGGGCAGCCCCGCCGGGCGGAGTCCCGCCGCTGGCCATGCCTTCGCCGCAACAGTGCCGGCGCCTCGGATGCCGGGCCAGTTGTCAGGCGCAGGGCCGCGCCCGATAGTCGGCCCCGGGCCCGGCCGCAGGACGTGGCGGGGCAGCAACGCGAATGAACGGAGGATGGCGGGGATGAGCCTTCTCGACGTGACGAAAAAGGGGCTGGCGATCGGGCTTTCGGTCCAGATGGTCCTGACCTTCCAGCTGAGCACCATGGCCCAGGCCGAGATGCTCACCACCGAAGCGGCGATCTCGAAATACGCGGCCTATCAGGACCGCGAATTCCTGATGGGCGAGCTCCGGACGGATGAGGTCAAGAACGAGATGATCCGTCTCGGAGTCGACCCGGCCGAGGCCGAGGCGCGCCTCGCCGCCCTGTCCGACGACGAGGTCGCCTCGATGGTCCGCCAGATGGACGCCGACTCCGCCGGCGCGGGCGGTCTTGTCGGCGCGCTCCTGACGGTCTTCGTCATCCTTCTCGTGACGGACCTCCTGTGCCTGACCCGCGTGTTCCGGTTTACCCGGTGCGGGATCCGCTGAGGCGCTACCCGCGCAGGTTCCTTCTGCTTTCGGCTCCGGCGCTGCTCCTTGGTTGCGCCGGGCCGGCCGACCGGACGATCCGGCTCCCGGCGGGCCTGCCACCGCGCGCCTCGGTGCCGGGCGTGCCGCTGATCCGCCAGACCGCCTATTACTGCGGCCCCGCCGCGCTCGCCATGGTGCTGCAATGGGCGGGCCGGAACGTGTCGCAGGACGAGATCGCGGCGCAGGCGTTTTCGCCCGGCGCGCGGGGCAGCTACACCGCCGACATGATCGGTGCCGCCCGCAGGCGGGGACAGTTGGCGCTTGGGATTTCCTCTCTGCCCGCGCTCTTTGGCGAAGTGGCGGCGGGCAACCCGGTCATCGTGTTCCAGAATCTCGGTCTCTCCTGGGCGCCAGTCTGGCACTATGCCGTGGTCACCGGCTACGATCTCGACAAGGAGGCGGTGTTCCTCCATTCGGGCGAGCGAGACCGGATGGTGATGCCGCTCCAGCTGTTCCTGAAAACCTGGTCGCGAGGCGACAAATGGGGCCTCGTCGTGCTCCCGCCCGAGCGGATGCCCGCTGCAGATGACGAGGTCGGCCTCCTCCGCGCCGCGGCGGCGCTGGAGCGGGTCGGCCAGCCGGCGGCAGCAGCGAAGGTCTACGCGAACGGCGCAGCACGCTGGCCCGGGAACTGGCTCTGGCTCTACGGTCTCGGCAATGCGCGCTACCAGGCGGGCGATCTCCGCGGCGCCGAACGCGCCTACCGGCAAGCGCTGGCGGTGGGTCCGTCGGTGCCGGAGGTGCGGAACAATCTCAAGGAGGTGCGGGCCGAGCTCGCCGGCTGACCCAAAGGAAAAGGCCGCGCGGAGGGCGCGGCCTTCGAATTCGGGTAAGTCCGGAAGGGCTCAGTTCTTCGCGTAGTATTCCACGACGAGGTTCGGCTCCATCATCACCGGGTAGGGCACGTCGCCCAGCGCCGGCTGGCGCACGAAGGTCGCGACCATCTTGGAGTGATCCGCCTCGATGTAGTCGGGCACATCGCGCTCGGCGAGCCCGACCGCTTCCAGCACCGTGGCGAGCTGCTTCGACTTGTCGCGCACCTCGATCACGTCGCCTTCCTTGACGCGGTAGGAGGGGATGTTGACCCGCTTGCCGTTCACCTTGACATGGCCATGGTTCACGAACTGGCGCGCGGCGAACATGGTCGGCACGAATTTCGCGCGGTAGACCACCGCGTCGAGCCGGCGCTCCAGGAGGCCCACCAGGTTCTCGCCGGTGTCGCCCTTGACCCGGGCAGCTTCCGCGTAGATCCGCTTGAACTGCTTCTCGGTCAGGTCGCCGTAATAACCCTTGAGCTTCTGCTTGGCGCGGAGCTGGATGCCGAAATCCGAGAGCTTGCCCTTGCGGCGCTGGCCGTGCTGGCCGGGGCCGTATTCGCGGCGGTTGACCGGGGATTTCGGACGGCCCCAGATGTTCTCGCCCATCCGGCGGTCGATCTTGTACTTGGCAGAGGTGCGTTTCGTCACCGCTGGTCTCCTTCTCTTGTGCTCGCGCAGCCTTGTCCGAAAACCGGTTCCCACTTTTCGGGCTGCGCTCGGGCGCCCCGTGGAAACGTCGCTACGGTCGGACCGCGCAATATGAAGGGCGTTGTCCTCTGGGCCGAGGCCCTGACAGGGATCCCCTTGCGGGGGCCACCAACACCAATGAAGGCGCGCTTATAAGGCCTGATCCGCGCGAGTCAATGGGCGCGTTCGTGCCGGAGGATCGCGGCTTCGGAGCGGTTGAGCTCGCGCCGGGCCGGGTCGCCGTAGGAGAAGGGGTTGGCCTCGATCCCCGGGACGATCGCCGCGAGACGGGCGCGCTGAGCGGGCTCGACGGTGGCGAGATCGGTCGAGGCCGGGTGAAAGCTCTCGGTTTCCACGCCATTCGCCCAGACCACGTGATGCCGGGGCAGGAGCAGATGGATGTATTCCACCGAGCGCAGCGAATAGTCGCGCGCGATGCTGCGCCCGTTCACGAGATCTTCGGCGGCGACCAGCACTTCCGCCTCGTTGAACAGCGCGCGGGCGACGTCGCCGCGCACCAGGACCTTGTGGCGCGGGGAAACAATGAGGTCCCCGTTCGGATTCCGTCCGCCGAGGGAGCCGGAACGGATCCGAACGGGCCTCAATTCGGGCATCGCGTAGAGACGCGCGCCCGACATTTCGCGGCGGCCGATCCAGACGATCTCCTGCGCACCGCAATCTCGTGTCTCGATCCGGTCGCCCTCGGCAAGCGCCTCGACCGGGACATCGCCCGCCGGCGTCCGCAGGAGCGTGCCGCGGGTGAAGCAGATCACCCCGGTGGGCGCCTCGGCGATCCGGTTCAGAAGGCCGGCGGAGCGGAACCCGCGGGCGACCCAGAGATCGCGATCCGCGGGCGGCATCCGGCCGACGAACATCAGGAGCGGCCGCGCCACCTCGGGCACCTCCACGAGCGTGGCGGTCCAGGAGGCGGTACCGTCGGTCAGTTCGAACGCGTTCGACAGGAGCGGATCGGAGAAATCCTCGCCGATCTGCGCCCGCCCGGGCGGCAGCGCCGGACCGAAGAGGCGGCGGATCACCGCGCCGGCACGGGCCTGGAGTTCCGCCTTCCCCTCGGGCGCCCCGAGCGACAGCACGTCATCGGGCCGGTCGACGCGGATCGCCGTCCCGGTCCAGCGCCAGACCGCACCGTCCTCGATGGCGGCCACCGGGCCGCCGCGCAGCCCGTCGATCTCGGTCTGAGACCATGAAATCACATACGTGCCGAGATGCCCCGCCCGCATTGCCTGCCTACCCGCCGCTATTGGTGTTCTTTTTCTTGTGATTGGGCAAATCGTTAACAAATAGTTAACGTCCGGGGAATCCCCTTTGTTAACCTTTGTTAACGACGCCCCTCGCGGCGTTGCGGCGAAGACTCGGGTTGGTTCAGCCGCATTTCGAATGGCCGCAATTCGGGCAGGTCATGCAGCCCTCGACCATCCGCATTCCGAACTGACCGCAGGCCGGGCAGGCGGCGCCGCGCCCGCCGCCCAGGTTCACCACCTGCGCCTGCGGATCGGACTTGAGGCCGAGCCCCTCGCCTTCGAGGAAGCCGATGGCGATCAGGTGTTTCTCGATCACCCCGCCGATGGCGGCGAGGATCGAGGGCACGTATTTGCCATTCATCCAGGCGCCGCCACGCGGGTCGAACACCGCCTTCAGCTCCTCGACCACGAAGGAAACGTCACCGCCGCGCCGGAACACCGCGGAGATCATCCGGGTCAGCGCCACGGTCCAGGCGTAGTGCTCCATGTTCTTGGAATTGATGAAGATTTCGAACGGCCGACGATGCCCGCCCACGACGATATCGTTGAGCGTGATGTAGATCGCGTGGTTCGAATCCGGCCATTTCAGTTTGTAGGTTGCCCCTTCCAGCTCCTGCGGCCGGTCGAGCGGTTCGGCGATATAGACCACGTCGCCATGGGGGGTGGCGGGTACGTCCTCGCGTTCCGAGACCACCTCGGGGGCGGCCTGTGTCGCGTCGTGAGTATTTTTTCCAAGAAGAAGGGAGGGGCCGTCGCCCTCGCCGAACAGCAGCCAGCGCGAGGTGACGCCCAACGCCTCCGCTACTGCGCGGGCGTCGCGGTTGGTCGGCTTGTGGCCGTCGTCCCAGGAGGCGATCCGGTCGGGGTCGACCCCGGTGCGTTCCGCGAGTTCGGGAATGTCGTCGACGCCCGCCACTTTCGCCGCCGCCTCGATCCGCGCCGCGATGGAGGTCTTCGGCCCCTCCTCCGCCGGCGCCTCGGCGACCGCCAGGACCGAGCCGGTGACCGCGTTGGGACGGTAGGTTGTGCAGCCCTTGCAGCCCGTCTCCCAGGCCTGGAGATAGACGTCCTTGAAGGCGTCGAAACCGATATCGGGCGGACAGTTGATGGTCTTCGAGATCGACGAATCCACCCATTTCTGCGCCGCCGCCTGCATGCGGACATGCTCGGCCGGGGCGAGCCTCTGGGCATCGACGAAATGTGCCGGCAAGGGCCTGTCGCCCTTCAGTTCGCGCCAGAGCTGGACCGCGTAGTCGACCACCTCTTCCTCAGTGCGCGAGCCGTCCTTCTGCAGCACCTTGCGGGTATAGGCATAGGCGAAGACCGGCTCGATGCCAGAGGAGACGTTGCCCGCGTAGAGGCTGATCGTGCCTGTGGGCGCGATGGAGGTGAGGAGCGCGTTGCGGATGCCGTGCTTGCGGATCGCCTGGCGCACGTCCTCGTCCATCTGCGCCAGCGCGCCGGAGGCGAGGTATTTCCTCGCGTCGAACAAGGGAAAGGCACCCTTTTCCTTGGCGAGATCGACGCTCGCCAGATAGGCGGCCCGGGCGACGGCATGCATCCACGCCTCGGTCTGCGCCGCCGCTTCCTCCGAGCCGTAGCGCAGCCCGACCATCAGGAGCGCATCGGCGAGCCCGGTCACGCCGAGCCCGATCCGCCGCTTCTGCCGCGCCTCCTCGGCCTGCTGGGGCAGCGGGAAGTTCGAGGCGTCGACAACGTTGTCCATCATCCGGATCGCGGTCTGGACAAGCCCGTCGAGTTCCGCCGGCGCGATGGCGGCGTCGGGTTCGAACGGGTCGCGCACCAGACGCGCGAGGTTGATCGAGCCGAGGAGGCAGGCGCCGTAGGGCGGCAGCGGCTGCTCGCCGCAGGGATTGGTGGCCGCGATGGTCTCGGCATAGGCGAGGTTGTTCATCACGTTGATGCGGTCGATGAAGATCACGCCCGGTTCGGCGTAATCGTAGGTGGCGCGCATGATCCGGTTCCACAGGTCGCGCGCGGGAAGAGTGCGGTAGACCGTGCCGCCGAAGCTCAGCTCCCAGGGCGCGTCGGCCTTGACCGCTTCCATGAACGGGTCGGTCACCAGGACCGAGACGTTGAAATTGCGCAGCCGCGCCGGGTCGGACTTGGCGGCGATGAAATCCTCGATGTCCGGGTGGTCGCAGCGCATGGTCGCCATCATCGCGCCGCGGCGGGAGCCGGCGGACATGATCGTGCGGCACATCGCATCCCAGACATCCATGAAGGAGAGCGGGCCCGAGGCGTCGGCGGCGACGCCCGAGACGGCGGCGCCCTTCGGCCGGATCGTGGAGAAATCGTAGCCGATACCGCCGCCCTGCTGCATGGTCAGCGCGGCTTCCTTCAGGGCCTGGAAGATGCCGTCCATCGAGTCGTCGACGGTGCCCATGACGAAGCAGTTGAAGAGCGTGACCGTGCGCGCGGTGCCGGCGCCCGCGACGATCCGGCCGGCGGGCAGGTAGCGGAAATCCTCCAGCGCCTCGTAGAAGGTCTCCTCCCAGGCCGCGGGGTCCTTTTCGCCGGCCGCGAGCGCGCGCGCGATCCGGCGCCAGGTGTCCTCGACCGTGGCGTCGATGGGCGTGCCATCCGCCGCCTTGAGGCGGTATTTCATGTCCCAGATCTGCTCGGCGACGGGCGCGAAGAAGCGGGTCATCAGGCGAATCCTTCGGTTCCGGGGCTGCAAACCTACTACGGCTGGCTCTCGCGGGGCAATCAGCCACGACATCGTGACACCAGGATGTGCTGATTTTGTTGGCCGACTCGTGCTATGATCGCAAGGTGCCGGACCAGATTTTCCCGGCCCGACACATTTTTACGCGATGCCCTTTTTGGAAAAGGAATTGAACCCATGCGTATCTTCCAAGTGGACTCCGTCGAGATCCAGATCGCCGAAAGCGACCCGCCGCAGGCCGTCATCACGGTGCAGGGTACGGCCACAACGCCCGGATGGACCAATGTCCGGCTCAACCCGCTCGAAAAGACGCTCTCGGCCGACGGGATCTTCGACCTCGAACTGGTGGGCGAGCCGCCCGACGGGATCGTGCCCCAGGTGCTGACCGGCGTGATGGCCTCCTTCATGCTGAAGAAGGATGTGGCGCGGCTCGTCGGCGTGAAGGTCGATGCGCGGACCAACAGCGTTACGCAGCTTCTGCAGCACGTGCTCCAGGCCTCGGCCGGACGGATCGCCGGCCCCGCCTTCACCACCTTCGCGGTGGGCGAGGAGACGCCGACGACACTGGCGCTCGGTGAAGAGGGCGGACCGGTGCCGACGACGCTGGCGCTCGGCGAGGAAGGCGGACCGGTGCCGACCACGCTGGCGCTCGGCGAGGAAGGCGGGCCGATCCCGACGACGCTGCGTTTCGGCGAGGAAGGCGGGCCGAAGACGGCATT
>JBNKWI010000102.1:0-11822 GCA_050299695.1 Paracoccaceae bacterium | reverse complement strand
ATCAGGATTTCGGCCTCGCGGTAGAGCGCCTTCAGGATCTCGACGCGCTGCTGCATGCCGACGCCGATCTCGTCGATCACCGCGTCGGGGTCGATCCGGAGCTCGTATTCCTCCGACAGTCGCTTCAACTCGGAGCGCGCCTTGGCGAGCGAGGGGCGCAGAAGCGCGCCGTCCTCGGCACCGAGCACGACATTCTCCAGAACCGTGAAGTTCTGGACCAGCTTGAAATGCTGGAAAACCATGCCGATCCCGGCGGCGATGGCGGCTTCGGAATTGGGGATCTCGGTCTTTTCGCCCTTGATGAAGATCTCACCCGCATCGGCCTTGTAGAAGCCGTAGAGGATCGACATCAGCGTCGACTTTCCCGCGCCGTTCTCGCCGATGATCCCGTGGATCGTGCCGGGGCTGACGCGGATCGAGATGTTCTTGTTGGCCTGAACAGGGCCGAAGGCCTTGGAGATGCCCTTGAGTTCAATGGCCGGGGCGGCCGTCTCCGCCCGCCCCGTATTCTGTCCGCTCCCGGTCATTCAGAACTGAAGGTCAGGGCAGCTGTCGTCGGTCGAATAGTCGTGAACCTGGATGTCGCCGGCGATGATCTTCGCCTTCGCATCCTCGATGGCCGAGGCCATGTCGGCGCTGATAAGGTCCTTGTTGTTGTCGTCCACCGCGTAGCCGACGCCTTCCTGGGCGAGGCCCAGCACCTTCACGCCGGTCTCGAGGTCGGCGCCCGCCTGCATGGCGTCAAAGGTCGCGACGTCGACGCGCTTCAGCATCGAGGTCAGGACCGAGCCGGGGTGCAGGTAGTTCTGGTTCGAGTCGACGCCGATCGAGTAGATCCCCTCGTCGGCCGCGGTCTGCAGGACGCCGAGCCCGGTGCCGCCGGCGGCCGCGAACACCACGTCCGCGCCCTGGCCGATCTGCGCCTTGGTGATCTCGCCGCCCTTCACCGGGTCGTTCCAGGCCGAAGGGTCGGAACCGGTCATGTTGGCGATCACCTTGGCGTCGGGGTTCACCGCCTTCACGCCCTGCGCGTAGCCGCAGGCGAATTTGCGGATCAGCGGGATGTCCATGCCGCCGACGAAGCCCACGGTGCCCGATTTGGAGGCCATCGCCGCGGCCATGCCCACGAGGTACGAGCCCTCGTGTTCGGAGAACAGGACCGAAAGCACGTTGGGGTGCTCGCCCGGATCCACGAAGCCGTCGATGGTGACGAACTTGATGTCGGGATAGTCGGACGCGACCGTGGCGATCGGGCCGGCCATCGAGAAGCCGGTGGTGACGATCGGGTTGAAGCCCTGCTCGGCGAAGCGGCGGAGCGCCTGTTCGCGCTGGGCCTCCGACGAGAGCTCGATATCGCGGAAGCTGCCGCCGGTTTCCTCGGCCCAGCGGGTCGCGCCGTTGAAGGCGGCTTCGTTGAAGCTCTTGTCGAATTTCCCGCCGAGGTCGTAGATCAGCGCGGGTTCGGCCAGCGCGGCACCGGCGGCCAGCGCCAGCGTCGCCGCGGCGCCGAGAATGGATTTCATGACGGTCATGTCGGTCTCCCGGTTGTCAAGGTTTCGGGCGCTCCGGTCGTTGGTGCCGGGCCCGTACACACGTCTGATCGCTGCCAGATCACCGGAAGATAAGGCAACGCGCCGTGGGAAGGGTCAAGTGGCGATTTCCCGGGCGTGACGTGGGGTCAGGGGAGTGTCTTGCGCAGGACGTGGGCGGCCGCGGCGGGGGCATCCCTGCGCGGGTAGTAGGCGGGTCTGTATCCAGCCTTCTGCCATCCGCACCTTGCGTAGAGCGCGCGGGCAGGGGCGTTGTCCTCGGCGACTTCGAGGAAGGCCGCCTCCGCGCCCCGGGCCCTGGCTTCGGCCTCGAACCCGGCCAGCAAGCGGGCGCCGATGCCCTGGCGCTGCGCCTCGGGGGAGACGGCGAGCGTCAGGAGTTCCGCTTCGCCCGCTACCGCGCGGCCGAGCGCGAAGCCATCAGCAAGGGTGACCGCGAAGATGAGCGGGTCGCTGGCCAGATCCGCGAGTTCGGCCTCGGACCAGGGCCGCGAGGTGGTCATCGCCGCGCCATGGAGCGCCGCCATGCGAGCCGGTGTCACGGCAGGATCACCGGCGGCGCCTCGCGCGGCGGCGCGGCGTCGGCGGGGCGGATGTAGAGGGGGGCTGGAGGGGAAAAGGCTGCGCCTGCCGCCAGGCGCTGCGCAGCGAGCCGGGCGGTCCATTGCGCCATGAGCGTGCCGGGGAATCCTTCAATGCCCATTGCATCAGGTGCTTCGCAGGGGAGATCGACCAAGTCGTAGGCGATGCTTGCGGCCAACCCGGTATCTTCAGGGTTCTCCGGCACGATCAGTGTGTTCACTTCGGGCCTGGACCGCGTTGGGCCATCCGGCCGGTTCCAGAGTGAGGGCGCACCATCCGCGATGCCGTCTAAAAACATCTGTTGGTAGAATTGGCCGCGCGGTGCGGCAAGCATGACCAGCGCCCGGCCCGCCGGGCTGCCAGAGGCTGAGAAAAGGGACTCGAATGCTGTGATCCCGATCGCGGGGATCCCGAGAGACATGGACAGCCCCCGTGCAGCGGACACCGCGATCCGCAAGCCTGTGAAATTGCCTGGCCCGGTGCCCACGCCGATGGCGTCCAAGTCTTCCCAGACGGCACCGTCGTCTCTCATGACCTCCTCGAGCACGGGAACAAGTCGTTCGGCCTGACCGCGCGCCATTTCCTCGTAGCGTTCGGCTACGATCCGCCCGTCGATAAGCAAAGCGGCCGCGCAATGCGCGGCCGATGTATCGAAGGCGAGGATCCTCGGACTAGGCGGCAACCGGCCGGACCTCCACGACTTCCGGGATGTAGTGCCGGAGCAGGTTCTCGATGCCCATCTTCAGGGTCAGGGTCGAGGAGGGGCAGCCGGCGCAGGCGCCCTGCATGTGGAGATAGACGATGCCACGGTCGAAGCCGTGGAAGGTGATGTCGCCGCCGTCCTGCGCCACGGCCGGGCGCACGCGGGTGTCGAGCAATTCCTTGATCTGGCTGACGATCTGCGAATCCGGCCCGTCATGGTCGGCATGGCCCGAGGAGGCGTGTTCGCCCTCGCCCTCGAGGGCCGGCAGGCCCGACTGGAAATGCTCCATGATCGCGCCCAGGATCGCCGGCTTGACGTGGTCCCATTCGACCGCCTCGGCCTTGGTCACGGTCACGAAATCGCTGCCGAGAAAGACGCCGGTCACCCCGTCCACGCCGAAGATCCGCGCGGCGAGCGGCGAGGACGCGCCGGCCTCCGCATTCGGGAAATCCGCCGTGCCGGTCCCGAGGACCGCCTGGCCGGGCAGGAATTTCAGGGTCGCGGGGTTCGGGGTGGATTCGGTCTGGATGAACATTGAGTGTGTCTCCGCATGGCACCTCAATATGAGGCCGGGGCTGTCCGGCGTCAAGATTTGGAACAGTTCTAAACTGTGTCAGGTGATGGCTTCGAGCCGTTCCTTCGTCATTTCTCCAGACACGATCGTGATGGGCACTGGCAGGGTTCCCGAGGACTTGACCAGCTGCGTCACGAGGGGACCCGGGCCGCCCTTGCCGCTGCCCGCGCCAAGGACCAGCACGCCGATTTCCGTGTCCTCGCGGATCTGCGCGAGGATCTCGGGTACCGCGTCGCCCTCGCGGATCACCAGTTCCGGGTCGACCTTCTGCCGGTCGCGCATCCACTTGGCGAATACGTCGAAATGCGCGTGAATCCGGTCGCGGGCCTCTTCCCGCATGATATCGCCGACCCCGACCCAATGGTTGAACTCGTCGGGCGGGATCACGGATAGGATCTGCACCCCACCGCCGGTATGGGCCGCGCGCATCGCCGCGAAGCGCATCGCGTTCAGGCATTCGTGGCTGTCGTCCAGGACGACCAGGAACTTGCGCATCAGTTGCCCCGTGACGTTTCGCGGATTGTGGCCGAGCTTTCCTGGGCTGTCCATGCCCGCCGTGGTCGGCAATTCGGTCGTCGCGGAAGCCGCTTCATCTCGGCTTAACACTTTCTGGTGAAGGATGATCGGGGGGCGCCGGATCGATCGGTAGCGCCGGAGCGGGCCATGAGGCTCGCCGGGCCTGCGAGGCGGGCGAACCCGCATGCAGCAAGCGCAAATCGGTCAAGAAAAGGCGATGAACTCATGCACAGCGCTTTGCTGGAACCCAAACGAAGTGTCGCCGGGCGCGACTACGGCGCCCTGAACCTGCTGGTTCTCGAGGATGTGGAATTCGACCGTTGGCGCCTGCGGCGCTGTTGCCGCAAGGCGGGCCTCAACGCGACACTTTTCGAGGCCGACAGTCTCGACACGTTCCGCGATCAACTCGATGCACGGCCCTACGACGTTGCCTTCGTCGACTATGTCCTGCCCGAAGGCACCGGGTTCGAGGCCCTGCAAACGCTGTCGGCTCACAGCGCGCAAAGGGACGCCGTGCCGATCCTGCTGACCGGCATGGAACGTCAGGATCTGGCCGAGGCCGCCCGGCGGTTCCACGGCGCCGAGTTCCTGCACAAGGGCAACCTCACGGCGGAGGTGGTGCGCTGCTCGATCACCGCCGCACTTTGGGCCCGCGACGCGACGAGACTGTCCGTTCCTTCTGATCGTCCGGACTGCTAGGCGCGCGGCCCTATCCGACGTTTGGACAGCAACAACGCTGCGTTAACCCGGCGATGCAATGGTTGGTAAAAGCACCGTCCCGGTGGGAGAACAACATGCGCATCGATCCGCATTCCCTGCGGTTCAAGATCACCGCACTGGCCGCGACGGCAGTCGCGCTCACGGCCCTGGGACTTGTGGTGAGCGACTATGTCCGCACGCGGGACTTCATGACGGAGGTGCTGCAATCGCAGCTGTCCGACTCGGCTCACGCGGAGGCCGTCCGCCTCGAGATGCATTTCGAAACGATGGCACGCGACGCCCAGATCCTCTCCGCGACGCCGCCCATCCAGGGGATCATGCGCTCGGGCGCCGCGTCCGGGCAGGTGGACCCGCTGGACGGTACCCCGCTAATGCTCTGGGAAAACCGTCTCGCGACGATCTTCACCGCCTTTCTCGAAGCGCGTCCGGCCTATACGCAGGTGCGCTATATCGGTCTCGCGGACAACGGGCGCGAACTGGTTCGGGTTGATCGCAAGGACGGCGCGATAGTCCGCTTGCGCGGGGAGGATCTGCAACAAAAGGGCGACGAGCCCTATATGCAGCGTGTCTACGCCGCCCAGGACGGGCATTTCTTCTTTACGCCGGTCACATTGAACCGCGAGTTGGGACGTGTGGAGGAGACGCGCACTCCGACAATCCGCCTTGTCCTTCCGGTCCCCGATCGGGAGGGCGGCTATTTCGGCGCCATTGTTCTCAACGCCAACTACGAGGCGTTGCTGGCTCAGCTCGATCCCGAGTTGATGCCGGGTTCGACGCTCACGGTCGTGGACGCAAACGGCGACTACATGACGTTCCGTCCCGGTGACGACTCGCGCCGGCTCAATCTTCATCTGGACGAGGGATGGCGCCCCGATCCACATTGGGAGGCGCTCTTGGGCGGCGCGCCGGAAGCCGAACTGATCCGGACCGACACCCGGACGGCGATCGCCAAGAGTATCGAGACCGACGGAATCTGGGCACAGAAATTCTGGGTCATCGCCAGCGCCCGCAACGATGCGCGCGGATCGGGGCTCTGGCTGCTGGTGTCGCGCGAACATCGGTTTTCCCTGATCTCCGTCGCGCTCATCGTCATTGCCTCCGGCGTGATCGCCGCGCGTATCTCACGCCATCTCGACAAGCTGTCGCGCGCGGTGAAGACCCTCTCGGTGCTCGATGCCGCCATGCATGTGCGCCTCGACACCCATGATGGGGTGAGCGAGGTTCTCGGCGCGCTGGAGGGCCAGATCGTCGAAAACACCGCTCGACTGGCGGCGAGCTATGCGGCGGCACAGGTCGGCATCGTGACCGCGGATGGAGATGCGCGGATCGTCGACATGAACCCGGCGGCACTCGAGATCTTCGGATACGCACCTGGCGAGGTGACCGGCCAGTCCATCGACATCCTGATGCCGGAGGAGTTCAGGGGAAGGCATCGGCACTACATCGGTGCGTTCCAGAAGGCGCTCGAGCCGATGGCGAAGGATCACGAGCTCGAGGGGCTTCGACGCGATGGGAGCCGGTTTCCGGTGTCGATCACACTCAGCAGCATCGGCGGGGGTGGCCGAAAGGCGGTTGTCGCAGTCGTCAAGGACATCTCGGAACAACGGGACGCGCGCCGCGAGCAGGTCCGTCTCATCGGTCGGCTGGAGGGTCTCGCAAAGGAGCTGGCCCGCTCGAACGAAGAACTCGACCGGTTCGCCTACATCGCCTCCCACGATCTCAAGGCGCCGCTGCGGGTGATCGACAATGCATCGCGATGGCTTGAAGAGGATCTCGAGGAGTATCTCGACGACGACACGCGCGACAGCATGAACCTGCTTCGGAACCGGGTTCGCCGGATGGAGGCGTTGCTCGACGATCTCCTGGCCTTCTCGCGCGTCGGTCGCGAGGGGTATTCGCAGCAGCTGGTTTCGGGGGAGGTGATTCTCGACCATGTGATGGGGCTCGTCGCGCTGCCGGAAGGGTTCCAGCTCGACATCGGCGACGGGTTCGCCAGTGTGTTTCTGCCGCTCATGCCGGTCTCGACGGTCTTCCTGAATCTGGTCGGCAACGCCATCAAGCATCATGACCGATCCACCGGCACCGTTCGGATCCGGGTCGAGGAGACGCCTTCGGACTATGTCTTCACTGTCGCCGATGACGGCCCGGGGATCCCGCCGCAGTTCCACGACCAGGTTTTCGGGATGTTCCAGACATTGAAGCCCCGGGACGATGTCGAGGGCAGCGGCATGGGTCTCGCCTTCGTCAAGAAAATCGTCGAACTCGCGGACGGATCGTTGGTGCTCGAGTCGGCTGGTCGCGGCGCCTCGTTCCGGTTCCGCTGGCCGAAACCGCCCAGCCTCCAACTGCAGATTCGCGCGGCATGACCCGTTTTCGATCGCATTTCGAGCCGGGGTTCGACCACCTCCCAATCAGCATTCTGCTGGTGGAAGACGACGACGGCGACGCAAAGGCGCTCTACAGGGCGTTCAGAAAGGCCGGAATTGCCGACGGGATCACCCGCGCCAAGGATGGAATCGATGCGCTGGAAATCCTGCGCGAGAAGTTCTCGGAAGGTGCGCCCCCGTTCATCCTGATCGCCGACGTCAACATGCCTCGCCTCGACGGGCACGGACTCGTAAGGGCGATCCGCGACGATCCCGACCTGCGTTCCCTGGTGATCTTCATGCTCACCACATCGCGGGCACGCGAGGATATCGACGGCGCATACGAGGGAAACGTCGCGGGCTATATCGTGAAGGAGAATGCCGGCGACGAATTCACACAGCTTCTGGATCTTCTCGGGAGCTATTGGCGCGTCGTGGAACTTCCCGATCCCCGCGAAATGCGTTCCGGTGCAATGAGATCCTGAAAATTCTAGAGTTTACCGCGCTTTAATGCACGCGCCCGATAGTCTTACCGGAAAGGCAATGAGACATCTTTTCGGGAGGACGGTTCCGGTGGTGGCACAGCTGTCGTCACAGGCTCCAGTCATTGCCTAAGGGGGCGACGACGCATCGAGATTGGCGGTCACCCCGATCGCCGGCACAACCAGGAGCCTGCCCCAGGCAGCCACCAAGGAGACCCACGAGCCATGCAGTCAACGCAAGCCGTCCAGCCGCCACTTGTCCTGCAGAGTGACGAGAATCGCCTGCTGAACGTCCTGATCCTGGACGACCTGCAGGCGGACCGCATGCGCCTGCGCCGCTTTTGCCGGAAGGCCGGGATGGAGTTCGAGCTTTTCGAGGCCGAGGACCTCAAGAGCTTTCGCGAGGTTCTCGACGCGCACAAGATCGACATCGCCTTTCTCGACTACCATCTCGACATCGAGACCGGTCTCGACGCGCTCCGCATCCTGACCGCGCACGAGGATCAGGTCGAAGCGATTCCGATCATGGTCACGAGCGTCGACCGCCATGACGTGGTGGTCGAGGCAATGCGGAGCGGGTGCGCGGACTACCTGACCAAGGAAGAGCTGAGCGTTTCCGCGATCCGCAAATCGGTGACTTCGGCCTTTGAGCGCCGGATCCTGATTGCCGCACTGAACGAGGCACAATCCTCGCGCAACGCGATGCGTCTTTCCGTTTCGCGTTTCGCCAATACCTGCGGCCCCGAGATTCGCTCGGTGATGTCGGCGACCATCCGTCACGTCCGGTCGCTGCGCCAGCAGGAGGGCCTGAATTCGCATCTCGTGCAGAACCTTTCCGATCTCGAGCATTCCTGCATCGACGTCTTCGGATTTCTCGACGAAATGCGCTCGCTGCTCGACGGGCGCGCGAAGCCGGCCGAGATCGGTCATGAAGCGCCACAGGCCGAACGGCTGGAACGCGCACGCGGGCAGATCCGCAAAGCCGCGTCTGCGGAGGCGGATATTGGTGCGGCAGCGGGCGACTAGGCAGAGAATGATCCATGGCGGTCCGGTTTCCCATTGCGCTCCGTCGGTCTTGCCAGGTCGCGGCGCGTGGGGAACGGGCCCGTTCCCGGGAGGAAGGCGGAAATGGATGACTACCTTGCCCTTGTGATCGACGACAATTCCGGCGACCGAAAGCTGATCCGACGCCTGCTCACGCGGGTCGGGATCTCATCGACCGTGCTCGAGGCCGACGGCGTCGCCTCCGCGCTCGCACTGGCCTGCCCGGATCCGGACGTGATCTTCCTGGACTACCTGCTGCCGGGACGGAGCGGATTGAGCGGCCTGCCGGAAGTGCGGGCGAAATGGCCTGGCGCGGCGATCATCATGATGACCGGCCAGGGTGACGAGACCGTCGCCAAATCGGCGATCCTGAGCGGGGCCGCGGACTACATCACGAAGAACGTCATCAACCAGAATGCCCTTCAACGCATGGTGAAGAACGGTGTCGATGCCGCCCGGATGAAGTGGCGCCTCGAGCAGCAGCGTCAGGATCTGGCCACGTTTTCCGATGTGCTGGTCCACGACCTGAGGGCGCCGATGCGGGCGGTCGCCTACCTGGCGGACCAGATCGCCGAGGATTTCGAGGCTGGCGAACTGGAGGAGGCCGGCGAGGGACTCGAACTCCTCAAGAAATCCGCGCTGCGCATGCAGCGGATGATCACCTCCCTGCACGATCACATCCGCCTCGACCGGCAGGAGAGGTACGAGAACGCGGTGATCCAGGACCTCATCGCCGGCGCGCTCGACGCGCTCGAACTGGATGTCATCGAGAGCGGTGCCGAGGTCGCCGTCGACATCGATCCGCAGATCGACGCGTTGCATTGTGACGGCCCGCTTGTCTCGCAGGTGCTGCAGAACCTGGTCGGAAACGCGATCAAGTATTCCGGCGACAAGGCGCCGCGAATCGCGGTGACGGTGAGTCTGCGCGGCAGCGAAGCGAGGTTCGAGGTCACCGACAATGGTATCGGCATCGCGCCCGAGTACAGCAAGACGATCTTCGAGCCGTTCAAGCGCGCGCCCGGGCTGAGCGAGATCCAGGGAAGCGGCCTCGGATTGGCCACCTGCCGCAAGCTGGTCCTGCGTCAGAACGGCCGGATCTGGTGCGAATCCGTACCGGGCGAGGGCACGACGATGATCTTCTGTCTTCCGATCCTTACCGCACCCTCGACGGTGACTCCGCTCAGCGCCTGACCTGTCCGTCAGGCCCCGCTGTCTGCGGAATGCGCCCAGTCCCAGTAGAGTTCGCGCGCCCGTCGCGCCACCGGCCCGATCTGGTAGGAGGTCCCGTCGAACTCGGTCACCGGCGTCAGCTTCGACATGTTTCCGGTCAGGAACACTTCGTCCGCCTGGCGGAAATCCTCGAAAGTCAGGACCGCTTCGCGCACCCGGATCCCGTCCGCGGCGAGGTTCTTCATGTGCCGCGCCCGCGTGATTCCGGCGAGGAATGTGCCGTTCGCGATCGGCGTGAGAACCTCGCCGTCGCGGACCATGAACACATTGGCCGTGGCCGTTTCGGCGACGTTCCCCTGGGCATCCGCGACCAAGGCGTTGTCGTAGCCCTTGGCGCGCGCTTCCATGAGCATTCGCGCATTGTTCGGATACAGGCAGCCCGCCTTCGCGTTCACCACCGCATTCTCGAGGGTCGGACGGCGGAAGCGGGTTGTGCCGAGCCGCACGCTCGCCGAGGCTGGCGCGAGCCGCACCTCCTCCAGGCAAACGGCAAAGCCCGTCCCCTCGGGGCTCGGCACGATTCCGGATGTGTCTCCATCGGTCGCCCAGTACATTGGCCGGATATAGAGGGCGGAGTCCTTCGGGAAGAGCGTGAGACCCTCGCGCACGATCGCGACGATCTCGTCGGGGGTTTTGGCGGGCACCAGCATCAGCGCTTCGGCAGAGCGGTTCACCCGGGCGCAATGCGCGTCCAGGTCCGGCGCGACGCCCTCGAAATAGCGGGCGCCGTCGAAGACATTCGTGCCCTGCCAGGTGCCGTGATCCGCGGCGCGCAGTATCGGCACGTCGCCTTTGTGCCAGGTTCCCTCGAAAAAGGTGTGGATATTCGTGCCGATTGCCATGCCCGTCGCCCTCCCTCGCCGGCGACCCTAGCGGCGCAGGCGCCGAGCGCAATCCTGGATCCCGTTTCAGGCCTCGGCGAGCAGCGCCTCGAGATCCATCGGAGCGTTCCCCATCGCGAGCACGCCATCGCGGGCACGCGGCCAGGCATCGGGCGGGCGGTCGCGATAGATCTCGATCCCGTTCTCGTCGGGATCGCGGAAATAGATCGCCTCGCTGACCCCGTGATCGGCGGCCCCTTCGAGCTGCACGCCGGCGTCGAGCGCAGCTTTCAGCGCCCGGGCGAGCGAGGGCCTATCCGGGTAGAGAAACGCCACCTGATAGGGTCCGGTGCGCCCGGCGGGTGGCGGCGCGCCGTTGCGGCTCTCCCAAGTGTTCAGGCCAATATGGTGATGGTAGCCGCCGGCCGAGAGGAACGCGGCCTGGTTACCGATCTTCTGCCGGACCTCCAGCCCCATCACGTCGCGATAGAACGCGATGGCGCGGTCGAGATCGGCGCCTTGAGATGCACGTTTCCGATGCGCGTGCCGGGATCTGTGCTGTAGCCCATTTCGGGAACTCCCCTTATGTGTCGCACGGCATCTGGGAACGATCCCGGCCGCACCAGGCCGGCCGGCGCACCGAGGCGGTGCGAAAATGCCAAGAGGCCTCCCGGCTGGGCATCCGGGAGGCCATGAGGCGCCGCCGGGAAAATCGCGCAGGGACGGGCGCGAACAAGGTACGGGTCAACGGACCCCGGCAGGGTGCGCATGCGCTTGCGGCATGATGCGAGGCGCACCCTAAGGGCAGGATGAATCCGATTTGTGACGGGCTCGGGCCGGACCTACCGGATCATCCCGACGATGTCGTAGGTCCGGTCCAGGATCGGCGTGGCGATTTCCCGTGCCCGCTCCGCGCCGCGGCCGAGGATCCGGTCGATCTCGTCTGGATCGGCGACGAGTTCCCGCATCCGCGCCGACATCGGCGCGAGCTTCTCGACGGCGAGATCCGCGAGCTTCGGTTTGAACTCGCCGAAGTTCCGGCCGCCATGTTCGGCGATCACCGACGCGACGTCGGTATCGGCCAGACCGGCATAAATCTCCACGAGATTGCGCGCCTCGGGTCTGTCCTTCAGCCCCTCGGGGCTTTCGGGCAGCGGTTGCGGATCGGTCTTCGCCTTGCGGATTTTCTTCGCGATGGTGTCGGCATCGTCGGAAAGGTTAATCCGGCTCTGGT
>JBNKWI010000101.1:0-11986 GCA_050299695.1 Paracoccaceae bacterium | reverse complement strand
GCTACTGGGGCTGCCCGATCCCCGTGGTCCATTGCGAAAGCTGCGGCGTGGTGCCCGAGCGGAAGGAGAACCTCCCCGTCCGCCTGCCCGACGACGTGTCCTTCGACACTCCCGGCAACCCGCTCGACCGGCACCCGACCTGGCGCGACGTGCCCTGTCCCGCCTGTGGTGCGCCCGCGAAGCGCGAGACCGACACGATGGACACCTTCGTGGACTCGTCCTGGTATTTCGCCCGCTTCACCGCGCCCCACGCGGCGACACCGACCGACCTCGAGGACGCCGCCTACTGGATGAATGTCGACCAGTATATCGGCGGCATCGAGCACGCGATCCTGCACCTGCTCTATTCCCGCTTCTTCGCCCGGGCGATGCATATCTGCGGCCACCTCCCCGAAAGCGCCATCGAGCCGTTCGATGCGCTCTTCACGCAGGGCATGGTCACGCACGAGATTTACCAGACCCGCGACGACAAGGGCCGCCCGGTCTATCACCTGCCCGAGGACATCGAGAAGGTTTCAGCGAGAGGCACAGAGTACGCGCTGCTTAAGAGCGAAATTGAAAGACACCTGCGGCCGAATGAACCGCATGATGACGCGCGGAAGATAGCGCTGATTGAGCAGATCATTGGCACGCCGGTCGAGATCATCCCCTCCGCCAAGATGTCGAAGTCGAAGAAGAACGTCGTCGACCCCGCCGACATCATCGAGCGCTACGGCGCCGACACCGCGCGCTGGTTCGTCCTCTCCGACAGCCCGCCCGAGCGCGACGTGGAATGGACCTCCTCCGGCGCCGAGGCCGCCTCGAAACACCTCGCCCGGGTCTGGCGCCTCGCCGCCGAAGCCGCGGAAGCCCCGGAAAAAGGCGACGGCGACGATGACCTCATCCGCGCCCTGCACCGCACGATCCACGACGTGACCATGGGCGTGGAAAGCTTCGGCTTCAACGCCGCCATCGCCAAGCTCTACGCCTTCACTGCGACCCTGCAGAAATCGAAGGCCGGCCGCGCCGCCAAGACCGAGGCCGCCCGGACGCTGGCCAAGCTCATGTCGCCGATGACCCCGCATCTCGCCGAAGGCATCTGGGAGATGCTGGGCGGCGAGGGCCTCTGCACCAACGCGCCCTGGCCCCAGGCCGACGCGGCCTACCTCACCGAAGACACCGTCACCCTGCCGATCCAGATCAACGGCAAGCGCCGCGACGAGATCACCGTGCCGAAGGACCTCGACAAATCCGCCGTCGAGGCCCTCGTCCTCGAAAACGCCGCCGTGCAGAAGGCGCTGGCGGGCGGCAGCCCGAAAAAGCTCATCGTCGTCCCCGGCCGGATCGTCAACGTGGTGGTATGACCCGCGAGAAACCCCTCCCCGGCCGCCGCGCCCTCCTCGCCGCGCTCCTCCTCGCGGGCTGCGGCTTCACCCCGGTCTACGGGCCGGGCGGCAGCGCCGAGGGGCTCCATGGCGAGATCGGGATCGACGCGCCCCGCGATGCGGCGGGCTTCACCTATGTCCGCCAGCTCGAACGCCGCCTCGGCCTCGCCGACACGCCGCGCTACCGGCTCGGCTCGGAGCTTTCCTATACCGAGGAAGAGCTCGGCATCACTTCCGACCAGGTCATCACCCGCTACCAGCTTGTCGGCGGTGCCCGCTTCACCCTGACCGAGATCGCCACGCAGGAGATCGTCGCCACGGGCAGGGTCAACAGCTTCATCAGCTATTCCGGCGCCGGCACGCCCGTCGCCAGCCGCGCCGCCCGGCGCGATGCCGAGGAACGGCTGATGGTCGCGCTCGCCGACCAGGTGGTCTCGCGGCTCCTCGCGACCGCCGGGGACTGGCGGTGAAGCTTTCGGCCCGCGACGCCGCCGCCTATTTCCGCAAGCCCGACCCGGCCGGTGCCGGGCTCCTGATCTACGGCGCCGACGCGATGCGCGTGGCGCTCCGCCGCCAGGAGGTGATCGCCGCGCTGATCGGACCCCAGGGCGAGGACGAGATGCGCCTCGAACGGCTCCAGGGCACTGACCTCCGCCGCGACCCCGCCCTCCTTACGGACGCGATGAAGGCGCAGGGTTTCTTCCCCGGCCCCCGCGTCGTTCTCGTCGACGAGGCGAACGACATTGCCGCCCCGGCCATCGAGGCCGCGCTCGCCGACTGGCGCCCGGGCGACGCGCAGATCGTCGTCACCGCCGGGTCGCTTCGCGCCACCTCGCCGATCCGCAAGGCTTTCGAAGCCCACAAGGACGCCTACGCGGTGGGCATCTACGACGATCCGCCCACGCGCGACGAGATCGAGGCCACGCTCGCCCGGGCCGGGCTCAAGGCCGGCCCCGACGCTTTGGCCGACCTTTCCTCCCTCGCCCGCGCCCTCGATCCCGGCGATTTCGCCCAGACCGTCGAGCGCATCGCGCTCTACAAGCTGAACGACCCCGAGCCGCTCGCACCGGCCGAGATCGCCCGCCTCGCCCCGGCCTCGACCGAGGCCGTGGTGGACGACGTGGTCAACGCCGTCGCCGAAGCGCGGCAGGCCGAGATCGGCCCGGTGATGTCGCGGCTCCGCGCCCAGGGCGTCGGCGCGGTTTCGCTCTGCATCGGCGCGACAAGGCATTTCCGCGCGCTCCACGCCGCCGCCAGCGACCCGGGCGGCCCCGCCGCCGGCCTCTCGCGGCTGAAACCGCCGGTGTTCGGCCCCCGCCGCGACCGGATGCAGCGGCAGGCGCAGAGCTGGGGCCCGGCCCGCCTCGAGCAGGCGCTCGCGCTCCTCATCGACACCGATCTCCTCTTGCGCTCCTCCACGCCCGCGCCGGATATGGCCGTGATGGAGCGGACGCTGATCCGCCTCGCCATGCTGGGAGGACGCTGACGATGCTGACGCTGATCGGATCGAAAGGGACCCGCACGCGCCGCGTGATCTGGGCGTTGGAGGAGCTGGAGCTTGCCTACGAGCACCAGCCGCACCCGCCGCGTTCGGCCGAAGCGACCCGGCTGAACCCCTCGGGCAAGGTCCCGATCCTGATCGACGGCGATGCGGTGATCACCGATTCCACCGCGATCCTGCACTACCTCGCCGACCGGCATGGCTGCCTGACCTTTCCCGCCGGGACGCCCGAGCGCGCCCGGCAGGACGGCTTCACCTTCCGCATTCTCGACGAGATCGAGGGGCCGCTCTGGACCGCCGCGCGGCACAGCTTCGTCCTCCCCGAGGAGCACCGCCTCCCGGCGATCAAGGACAGCCTGAAATGGGAGTTCGACGTCGCGCTGAAGCGGCTCGGCAAGGAGCTCGGTGACGGCCCGTTCCTGATGGGCGAGGTCCTGACCGTCGCGGACATCGTGCTTGCGCATTGCCTCGGCTGGGCCGAACAGGCGGGCTTCCCCGTGGACGCGCCCGGGATCGCCGATTTCCTCGCCCGCATGCGCGCGCGCCCTGCCGCGGTGAAGGCCTATTCCTGAGCCGGCCGGCCAATCGGGCCCCGGACGTTTCCCGCGCCAAACCGGAGTGAGTGTCCTCGGGATCGGAGTTGAGCCGCAATCGTGCGGCCCGGTATCCTGATGCCGGCCAGGCCTTGCCCAGCCCGATCAGCGCCGAAGGCGCCGGGCAGGCGCGCGCCCGGCTCCGCACTTGATGGTGGCGGAAGGGCTCCGCCCGTTCGTCCTTCGAAACTCCCCCGGAGGTTTCGCCGGCTGCGCCGGGCCGGGGCTCACGCCCACGGGCAGGTGCGCGCCCGGCTTCGCGCATCGGGGCACCGGAAGGCAATGTCGGTGGAAAGCGTTTCCACCGGAACGCATCCCACGCTAGGGCGCGGCCAGCGCGCCCAGCATCCGGCAGAGCCAGGGCTCGTAGGCGCGCCAGGCTTCCGAACTGCCCTTGTAGATGCCTTCGCGGACCTGGAGCGCCGAGGCGGTGCCGATCGCCCGGGCGGAGGTTTCGGGGGCGAGCACGGCGGGGTCCCATTGGAGGCCCAGCGCGTCGAGCAGGCAGCGGGCCTCGGGTTCGGGCGCCTCGGTCAGCGCCTCGTAGCCGATCTCCACGATGCGGCCGGGGAAGCGTTCCTCCCAGAACGCCATCTGCGCCTCGTAGAGCCGGACGTAGCGGGCCACGTCTTCCTGGTCGAAACTGTAGGCGAGGCCGCGCGCGGGGAAATGGAGCCGGAAATTCGACCAGGCGACCGCCTCGGGCGCGCGGCGGATATGCACGATCTTCGCTTCGGGGAGCGCCGTGGCGATATGGCCGATCCAGCGGAAATTGAGCGGCATCTTGTCGGTGACATGGGTCGCGCCTGCCGGGACATGGGCGGCGAGGCGGAAAAGGTAACCTTCGCGCAGCCGGGCGAGGCGGGCGGGGTCGAGCGCGGTGTCGGCGCCGGCCTCGGTCACCGCCTGGCGCAGATATTCGAGCTCGCCGGCCGCCGCGACGCCGGGAAGGCGGGCGAGCATGGTTTCGAGGAGCGAGGTTCCCGAGCGCGGCATCGCGGTGATGAAGATCGGCGTGACCTTGTAAGCCTCGGTCTCGAGCGGCGCGGGCGTGCTGTCGAACAGTGCGCGGATCCTCGCGAAGTCGCGGCAATCCTCCGCGATGTCGTAGCCGGCGCGCGCCTTGCCCACCGCGCCGGCCCGGTCGAGCGCTGCGACCGCAGCCCCCCGCTCGCCCTGCCCCATGGCGACATAGGCCTCGGCATAGCGGGCATGGACCTCGCGCGCGCTGTCGCGCGGGGCCGCCGAGACGACCCGCGCGACGACGGGCGCCAGCGCCGCGGCCTCCCCGCTCCTGGCCATGGCAGCCAGCTCGCGTGCGGCTTCGGCATGGGTGGGGTCGAGCTTCAGCACCTGCGCCCAGCAGGCGCGCGCCGCCTCGGCATGGCCGGCGGCCTTCAGCGCGTCGGCGATGTTGAAATAGACCGGGACATGCCCCGGCGCGCGTTTCATCGCCGCCTCGAAATCGGCGATGGCGCCCGGCAGGTCGCCGAGGAGCTTGCGGGTGAGGCCGCGGTTGTTCCAGGCCTCGACCATGTCCGGCGCGACCGCGACCGCGCGGCCGAACGCGGCGAGCGCGGCGGGATGGTCGCCCGCCTTGTTCAGGATCGCGCCGATATTGTTCCAGGCATCGGCGCGCGCGGGGTCGTGGTCGAGCGCCGATTTGAAGGCGGCAACGGCCTCGGCCCGGCGGTCGGCGGCCTGGTGCGCGACGCCGAGATTGTACCAGGCCTCGGCATAGTCGGGCCGGAGCTCGAGCGCCCTTCGGAAGGCGTCGAGCGCGGCCGCGCCGGCGCCCGATTGGGAGCGCGCCACGCCGGCGATGTTCCACAGGAGCGCCGAATTCGGATGCGCCTCGGCCAGGGTCTCCGCCAGGTCGCGGGTCTCGGCGAACCGGCCGGCGCTCGAGGCCTCGACCAGCTCGGCCATGCGCCCCGCCTCGGCGCCGTTCCGCGGGCGCGGCATCGCGGGCGGCACGGTGCCGAGCGCGGCGAGCGTCGCGGCGGCCATGCGGTTGCCGGGATAGGCCGCGAGCACGGCGCGGCACAGGCGCGCCGCCTCCCCCTCCTCGCCCAGCGCGGCGTGGCGTTCGGCCCGGCGCAGCATCTCCGCCACCGGCCGGTCGAGCCGTTTCCCGTCGCTCTGGTTCGCTGCCTCCTGGCGCATCCGGCCTCCTTGTCCGAGGCCTCTGCTAGCGCAGCTTGGTTTCCCGCCGCTTAATCCGCGCTCAATGCCGCAACTCGCGCTGCCGGAGCCGGGTCTCGCGCAGGGTTTCGACCAGCATCGCTGTCAGGAGCCCGAATTCGAGGAGCCCGTTCGCCGCCGCGAGCCCGCCGAGGAGCTGCCATTCGAAGGGCAGGAGCACGTCGCCGAAGCCGAGCGTGGTAAAGGCGACGAGCGCGAAATAGACGGACGCCTCCAGCGTCACGAAAATGTCGAGCGCCCGCAGCGCCAGCGCCCAGATCCAGACCGAGGCGGTGACCATCATCAGCGTCAGCACCAGCGCGATGACGAGCACGACCATCAGGCGGAATCCGTGCGGCGGCCGGCGCACCCAGCCGTGGAGCCGCAGGAGCGCGTATTCGAGCAGGACCCAGAACACCGCCGAGACGACCATGGTCAGGAGAAGCAGGAGGGAGCCGAGGGCGAGCTGGATCAGCATGGCGCGATTTTCCCGCGGCGCGGGCGGAGGTCAAGTGGGGGCTTGATGGACAACGCGGCGCTTCCCAAGTAACCAGCCCCATGGCCAAGAAAAAGGACAATCCTAACTACAAGATCGTCGCCGAGAACCGGCGCGCGCGGTACGACTATGCGATCCAGTCGGATCTCGAATGCGGGATCCAGCTGATGGGCTCGGAAGTGAAGTCCTTGCGCGAGAACTCGGCCAATATCGCCGAGAGTTATGCCGCCGTGGAGGAGGGCGAGCTCTGGTTGGTGAATTCCTACATCGCGCCCTATGACCCGGGCCGGACCTTCGGGCACGAGGATCGGCGGCGGCGCAAGCTCCTGGTTTCGCGGAAGGAATTGTCCGATCTCTGGAACGCCACCCAGCGCAAGGGGATGACGCTTGTGCCCCTGGTGATGTATTTCAACGACCGCGGCATCGCCAAGATCAAGATCGGCGTGGCGCAGGGCAAGAAGATCCACGACAAGCGCGAGACCAGCGCCCAGCGCGACTGGAACCGGCAGAAGCAGCGGCTCCTGAAGGAGCACGGCTGAGCCCGTCCGGGCCCGTGCTCACGATTCCTTAGCAGGTTTCGGCCAATAGGGGCCGGGGGTGCGAGGGATGCCGGACCGGTGAGCGAATGACCGTACATGACATGGCGGTGGAGGCCAGGCGGCTGGCCCTGATTGACAAGATCAGGGCGGGCGACGAATCCGATCTCGCGCAGATCCGCGGGGTCTGCGGCCTGGCAGCCGAGATCGCCGGAACGCCTGTGGCCTATGTCTCGATCGTGGGCGACACCACGCAGACGCTGATCGCCGGCGTCGGGATCGGCACCAATGGCAAGGTCGCGCGGTCGGAGACGATCTGCACCAATCTCGTCGCCACCGGCGGACAGCTGGTGATCCCGGACGCGGAGGCGGACGAACGTTCGCGCGATTGCCCGCTGGTCACCGGCAAGCCACAGATGCGCTCCTATGTCGGCACCGTTCTGGAGCCCGAGGCGGGGCTGCGCGTGGGCGCGCTCTGCGTGGCCGACCGCGTGCAGCGGGTGTTTCCACCCGAGACGCTGACGCGGCTCGGCGTGCTGGGCGAGACCTGCAGCGCGCTCCTGAAAGCGCAGGCGGACCGGCGCGAACTGAAGCTGCTGGCGGTCCGCGAGCAGGAGCGTTCCGCGGCGCTGAAGACCGCCGCCGAGCATGACGACCTCACCGGCCTCCTCAACCAGGGCACGTTCTGGCGCGGGGTGGCGGCGGCGATGGCGCGGGGCGTTTTCGGCGGGCTTTCTGTGCTCGATGTGGACAATTTCAAGCAGGTGAACGACCTGCACGGCCACCCGTTCGGGGATTCCTATCTCAAGGTCATCGCTCTCGCGCTCAGGGACGGGGCGCCCGGGGACGCGCTTGTGGGGCGGCTGGGCGGCGACGAATTCGCGATCTATGTGCCGCTCTCGCCCGAGGGCGCCGGCGAGCGTCTGAGCACGCTGCTCTTTCGCCTGCGGGAAAAGCTGGCGGACGCGGTGCGGCCGATGGGCAAGCCGGGGCTGGGCCTGGTCAGCATCGGCGCGGCGCTCTTCCCCGCCCATGGCCGCAACTACGAGGATCTCTACAAGCGGGCCGATATCGCGCTCTATGCCGCCAAGTCGGACGGCCGGAACTGCCACCGCATCTACGACCGCTCGCTCGATTCGGCTGAACATTTCCGGCGGCTCCGGGCCGAATTCGCCGAGGCGCTGGACAAGGGTCATATCGAGCCGTTCTTCCAGCCGCTCGTACATCTGGGGAAATCCAGGGTCTACGGCATGGAGGCGCTGGTGCGCTGGCGCCATCCCGAGCGCGGGCTGCTCGCCCCCGCCGATTTCCCCCGCATCTTCGAGGAGCGCGACACGGCGATGCCGCTGACCCGCTTCGTGATCGCCTCGGCGGTGGGGCAATTCAGCCGGATCCGGCGACTGGAAAAGGGCCCCCGGCGGGTCGGCCTGAACGTGACCGAATTCGACCTGCTCGACCCGGATTTCGTTCCCTGGATCGACTGGCTCCTGGCCGAAACGGGCGCAGACTGGGACCACCTGGTCTTCGAGATCACCGAGAACGTGGTCCTGGAGGACGATATCCAGGCCTGCCGCAGCGTGGAAGACCTCCGCAATCGCGGCGCGATGATCGCACTCGACGATTTCGGCACCGGCCACGGCACGCTGAAACACCTGAAGGACTGGCCGGTGGACATGGTGAAGATCGACAAGAGCTTCACCGAGAAGGTGGACCGGGATCCCAAAGTCGCCTCGATCGTGTCGGCCGTGGTGGGGTTGTCCCGCCAGCTTGGTCTCAGCGTGACCTGCGAGGGAATCGAGACCGAGGCACAGCGCCAGATCGTGCAGGACATGGGATGCATGCTGGGCCAGGGCTACCTGTTCGCGAAGCCGCTGGAGATCGACGACGCGGTGAACTACGTCAGTTCCGCCCTGACCGGCGCGTTCAGGGCACAGAACCTCAGCTGAGCGCCGCCCTGCCCGCGCCCGGCGCCTTGCCTCGCGGGCTGGGAGCGCGTAGCACGAACGGGCTTCATCGCGCTTGGGGGGCCCATGTCCGACGATCCGAAAACCCTTGTCTCGACCGACTGGCTTGGCCGGCATCTGGGCGACCCGGACCTCAGGGTGATCGACGGCAGCTGGTACCTGCCCGACATGGGCCGCGACGCCCGCGCCGAATACGACGCGGCGCATATCCCGGGCGCGCGCTTCGTCGATATCGACGACCTGTCGGACGCCCGGTCTGAGTTGCCGCACATGGCGCCGCCGCCGGAGAAATTCGTCTCCCGGATGCGGGCGATGGGCATCGGCGACGGGCACCAGGTGGTGGTCTATGACGGCGCCGGGCTGTTCTCGGCGGCACGGATCTGGTGGCTGTTCCGGCTGATGGGCAAGACCGACGTGGCGGTGCTGGACGGCGGCATGCCGAAATGGATCGCCGAGGGCCGCGAGGTCGAGGACATGCCGCCGGTGCTGCGCGACCGGCACATCACGGTGAGCGTGCAGAACCAGATGGTGGTCGACGTGACTCAAGTGGCCCATGCCGCGAAGCTCGCCGATCACGAGATCCTCGACGCGCGGTCGGCGGCGCGGTTCCGCGGCGAGGAGCCCGAGCCCCGCGCGGGCCTGCGGTCGGGCCACATTCCCGGCTCGAAGAACGTGCCCTACCGGTCGCTCCTCAACGAGGACGGCACGATGAAATCGCCCGAGGCGCTGCGCGCCGTCTTCGGGGCGGCGGGTGCCGATCTGTCGAAGCCCGCGATCACCACTTGCGGGTCGGGCGTGACGGCCGCGATCCTGGCGCTGGCGCTCGAGCGGATCGGGGTGGCGCGGGTGGCGGTCTATGACGGCTCGTGGGCGGAATGGGGCATGTATGACGGGCTGAAGGTCGCGACGGGATGACGGTCCAGCCGGAAGGCACGGTGCTCGACTATACCGTCACCTGGCTCGAGATGACGGAGTGTCCGGCCTATCCCTGGCCCGCGCTGCCGGCGACGCACCCCGCGACGCTTTTCCATGCCGAGACGCCGCCCGTCTGGTATTTCCTGTCGCTCTACGATGCGGTCGGCCGGGACTATGCCTGGGAAGACATGCACAAGGAGGACCCGGCCGAGGTCCAGGAGTGGCTGAGCGATCCGGCGGTCGATCTCTACACGCTTTTCATGAAGGGCTGGCCGCAGGGGTTCTTCCTGCTCGACGCGAGCCGGCCGCCGGTGACCGAGATGGCCTATTTCGGGCTGGTGCCCGAGGCGGTGGGCCAGGGGCTGGGGACGTACCTGTTGCGAACCGCGATCCTGACCGCCTGGGGCCGGAAAGGCATCGAACGGCTCTCGGTGAACACCTGCACCCTTGACCATCCCCGCGCGTTGCAGAACTACCAGGCGAACGGGTTCACGCCGGTGCGCCGCGAGACCCATACCAGAACGCTGACCCGCGCCCGCGACCTGTCGCGCATCCCCGACTGAAAAGGCAAGAAGCCATGCTCGAACACCTGAAGGACCACCCGGCCGACAAGATCCTCGAACTGATGCAGCTCTACCGCGAGGACCCTCGGGCGGAGAAGGTCGATCTCGGCGTCGGCGTCTACAAGGATGCCGAAGGGCGGACCCCGGTGATGCGCGCGGTGAAGGCGGCCGAAAAGCAGCTCTGGGAGGTCCAGGACAGCAAGACCTATGTCGGGCTGATCGGCGATCCGGCGTTCAACACCGCGATGCGCGGGCTGATCCTGGGCGCGGCGGGCGGCTCCGACCGGCTCGCCTCGGCGGCGACGCCAGGCGGCACCGGCGCGGTGCGGCAAGCCTTCGAACTGGTGCGGCTGGCGACCCCCTCGGTGCGGGTCTTCGTGTCGGATCCGACCTGGCCGAACCACCTGACGATCCTCAAGTATCTGGGGATCGAGACCGTGCCCTACCGCTATTTCGACGCCGCCTCGCGCGGGGTCGATTTCGACGGGATGATGGCGGACCTGAAGGCCGCCGGGCCGGGCGACGTGGTGCTGCTCCATGGCTGCTGCCACAACCCGACGGGGGCGAACCTGACCGCCGACCAGTGGCAGGCGGTGGCGGATCTCCTGACGGAGACCGGGGCGCTCGCCATGGTGGACATCGCCTATCAGGGCTTCGGCGACGGGCTCGACGCCGACGCCTATGGCGTGCGGCTCCTGGCAGACCGGCTGCCCGAGATGCTGATCGCCGCGTCCTGCTCGAAGAATTTCGGGGTCTATCGCGAGCGGACCGGGATCCTGATCGGGCTCTCGGCGGACGCGAAGGCGGCGAAGACGACGCAGGGCAACCTCGCCTTCCTGAACCGGCAGAACTATTCCTTCCCGCCCGACCACGGTGCGCGGGTCGTGACGATGGTCCTCGAGGATCCCGCGCTCCGGGCCGAATGGGAGGCGGAACTCGAGGAGGTGCGGACCGGGATGCTCGGCCTCCGCCAGAACCTCGCGGCCGAGCTCAGGCAGCGGACCAATTCGGACCGGTTCGATTTCGTCGCCATGCATCGGGGCATGTTCTCGCGGCTCGGCGCCTCGCCCGAGCAGGTGCTGGCGATGCGCGCGAGCCACGGGATCTACATGGTGGGTGACAGCCGGATCAACATCGCCGGGCTGAACGCGAGGACGGTGCCGATCCTGGCCGAAGCGATGGTGGCGGCGGGGGTGTGAGCTCCGTTCAGGACCGGGATTCGCTCCCGCTTCATCGGTGACCCCGCCCGGAATCAAGGCCCGAAGGGCCGCCGGGCGAGCGCCTGCCCGTCCCCACGGGCTGGCGCTCTGGTGACGTTTCGCGCCGAACGTCTGTACGGCGGACCTGGTGAGATAAAGTGCCCCGACCAGCCGTTGCAGCGCCATCCCACGGGCAGGCGCTCGCCCGGCTCCGCACTGTGCGGTGCCGGAGAACCCTGACGGAGGCCGCCCGCCCTACGCCGCCGCCGAGATCCGCTTGGCGATC
Source organism: Paracoccaceae bacterium (assembly GCA_050299695.1). Classification (GTDB taxonomy): domain Bacteria; phylum Pseudomonadota; class Alphaproteobacteria; order Rhodobacterales; family Rhodobacteraceae; genus Ovoidimarina. The sequence continues at coordinate 385 of JBNKWI010000101.1, read as the reverse complement.
TCGGGCGCGGCCTGGAAATGCATCGTGTAGCGGTCGAGGCCGACCGTGGAATCCGACTCGTTCCAGCCGATCTGCGAGGTCAGGAACATCGCCCGGAGGTTCTCGTAGATCTTCGGGATGGCGACGGATTTGTCGGCCGAGAAGATCCCGGCATTGTTGGCGCCCGCCAGCATCCGGTTGCCTAGCGTGATGACCGAATGCATCAGCTTCTTGTCCTTCCAGAAGCCGATGATCGTGCCCTCGGGCAGCTCGTTCAGCGTCTTCATCGTCAGGATCCGCGGATCGCTCTCGCTCACCAGGACCTGCGCGTAGATCGCCGACCGGTCCCGGCCGGATTTGAACAGCCCGGTATGGGCGTCGCTCGGCACGTAGCCGGCATCCTGCA
>JBNKWI010000100.1:0-12017 GCA_050299695.1 Paracoccaceae bacterium | reverse complement strand
ACCTGATCGCGAAGGGTCTGTTCGGCGATCCCGACAAGATCGAGTTCGTGAACCAGTCGGGCGATGCCCGGATTCCGAACCTCGCCACCGACAAGGTGGACGTGACCTGCCAGTTCATGACCGTCACCGCCGAGCGCGCACAACAAGTCGAGTTCACCATCCCCTACTACCGCGAGGGTGTTGGCCTGATGATGATGGCCGGCGGAAAATATCCCGACTACGAGGCGATGAAGGCCGCCGGGTCGGCGGTCACGGTTTCGGTCCTGCAGAACGTCTACGCCGAGGACATGGTGCATGCCGCGCTGCCCGAGGCGGCGGTCGATCAGTATGAAAGCGTCGACCTGATGTATCAGGCGCTGAATTCCGGCCGTTCCGATGCGGCCGCGACCGATCAGTCGTCGCTCGCCTGGTTCATGGCGCAGAACCCCGACCGCTATTCCGATGCCGGGTTCGGCTGGAACCCGCAAAGCTATAGCTGTGCCGTCAAGCCCGGCGATCAGCGCTGGCTGAACTTCGTCAACACGGTCCTGCACGAGGCGATGACCGGGGTCGAGTTCGACAGCTATGCTGCGTCCTACAAGAAGTGGTTCGGCGTCGATCTCGCGCCGCCGAAGATCGGGTTCCCGGTCGAGTTCAACTGATCTCAGAGCGTTCCGAGGGCATCCAGTGGACTATGATTTCAACTTCGCGGCGGTCTGGCGGGATTTCGACCTGCTCCTGTCAGGCCTGGGATTGGGGCTGGTGCTTGCCGTCGTCTCGATCGCGATAGGTTGTCTGATCGGTCTTCTGGCTGCCTTCGGGATGCTGTCGAAGCGTCGGCCGGTGCGGTGGCTTTCGGCAGCCTATGTTTCGGCGATCCGGAACACGCCGATCCTGGTGCTGATCCTCTTCACCTTCTTCGCGCTGCCGCAGTTGGGCATCCGCTTCGGCAAGATCGAATCCTTCATCGTGACGCTCTCGGTCTATTCCGGTGCCTACCTGACCGAGGTGTTCCGGGCCGGGCTCGTCGCGCTTCCGCGCGGCCTGCGCGAGGCGGGGCTCACCATCGGACTGACCGAATTCCGCACCAAGCTCTTCATCACCATTCCAGTGATGTTCCGGAACGTGCTGCCCTCGCTCTCGAACAACTTCATCTCGCTCTTCAAGGACACTTCGCTGGCCGCCGCCATCGCGGTGCCCGAGCTGACCTTCTACGCCCGCAAGATCAATGTCGAAACCTTCCGCGTCATCGAGACCTGGATGGTCGCGAGCCTCATGTATGTCGCCGCCTGCTACGTCATCGCCGCGCTTCTGAGGCAGGTTGAGGCGCGGCTGGCGATTCCGGGGTAAGCGCATGGATCTCGTACAAGCACTCGACGCGATCTGGTCGGCGCGCTGGCCGCTTCTGAGCGGCGTCGGCAACACCGTCCTGATCTCGCTTCTCTCGATTGCGTTCGGCACGCTTCTCGGCGTCGTCGTGGGGCTCCTCTTGACCTACGGGCATCCGGTGGTCCGGTTCCTGACACGGATCTATTCCGACTTCCTGCGCGGCACGCCCGTCTTCGTCCTGATCCTCGCCTGCTTCTACATCCTCTCGGTGATCGGCGTGCAGCTCAGCGCGTTCCAGGCCGGCATCTTCGCGCTGACCCTGTTCTGCAGCTCGCATGTGGGCGAGATCGTCCGCGGCGCGCTTCAGGCCATTCCGCGAGGTCAGACCGAGGCGGCGATGTCGATTGGCCTGACCTTTCGCGATACGTTCTTCTCGGTACTCCTGCCCCAGGCCCTGCGCCAGATCCTGCCCACCTGGGTCAATACCGCGACCGAGATCGTCAAGGCCTCGACACTCCTGTCGATCATCGGCGTGGTCGAGCTCCTGCTCGCGGTCCAGCAGGTGATCTCCCGCACCTATCTCAGCCTCGAACTCTACTTCTTCGCCGGCTTCGTCTTCTTCCTCATCAACTTCGCGATCGAGAAATGCGGGCGCTACGTCGAACGCAAGGTCGCGATCCCCGTCTGAGGTTATCCCCTTATGTCTGTCCCCGTTCTGGAAATCAGGAATCTGCACAAACGCTTCGGCAAGGTCGAGGTGCTGAAGGGCATCGACCTGACCATGCAGAAGGGCGATGTGGTCAGCCTGATCGGGTCGAGCGGCTCGGGCAAGACGACGCTCCTGCGCTGCGTCAACCTTCTGGAAGAGTACGAGGAAGGCGTCGTCGCCGTCGCCGGCGAACAGATCGGCTATCGGGAGCGGAACGGCAAGCGGATCCGCCTGACGGAAAGGGAAATCGCCCGCCAGCGCGCGATGACCGGCATGGCGTTCCAGCATTTCAACCTGTTCCCGCATATGACGGCACTCGGGAACGTCATGCTGGGGCTGGTCAAGACGCGCGGCATGTCGAAGGACGAGGCCCGGGAGACCGCCGAGGAATGGCTCCGGCGCGTGGGGATGCATGCCCGGAAGGACCATTTCCCGGGCCAGCTTTCGGGCGGCCAGCAGCAACGCGTCGCCATCGCGCGCGCCATCGCGATGAACCCGCAGCTCATGCTCTTCGACGAGGTCACCTCGGCGCTCGACCCGGAGCTTGTCAACGAGGTGCTGGCCGTGGTGCAGGATCTCGCCAAGGACGGCATGACCATGCTCCTCGTCACCCACGAGATGCAGTTCGCCCATGACGTCTCCACCCGCGTCGTCTTCATGCAGGACGGCCGGATCGGCGAGGAAGGCCCGCCCCGGGAGCTGTTCCGTAACCCCAGATCGGAGCGCCTCGCGGCGTTCCTCAAAAGCTCGAAATTCTGACCAAGGAAGAACGATGACGATCAAGCGGCATGGACTCAACCAATCCAAGGGGTCCGGGCAGCAGGCGCTGCCCTTCGCCAAGGCCACCGAGGCCGAAGGCTGGCTCTACGTGTCCGGCCAGACCCCGATGGTCGATGGCGAGGTGATCGACGGGGGCATCGTTCCTCAGGCGCATCAGGCGATCCGCAACATGATCGCCATCGTCGAGGAGGCGGGATACAGCACCGCGGACATCATGCGGATCGGCGTCTGGCTCGACGATCCCCGCGACTTCTGGAGCTTCAACAAGATCTTTGCCGGATACTTCGGCGACAACCCACCCGCCCGGGCTTGCGTGCAGTCGTCCATGGTGGTGGATTGCAAGGTTGAAGTGGACTGTATCGCTTACCGAAAAGCGACATAAGGCAACCGAAAGGCAGGCCCTGCACATGACTGCGTCGTCCCCCGAGAAGGCCGCGAGAACCAAGGCCCGAGGGTTGGAGCGTGCGTTTCTGATTCTGGACTATCTCTCCGCCACCGGAGAGCCGCAGCGGCCGATCGAAATCGCGACCGGGATGGGTGCGCCGAAATCCTCGGTCTACGAGCTCGTCAACCTCCTGACCGCGCTCGGCGTTCTCGACCGGGTCGATGCCGAGGGCCGCGTGTTTCTCGGCGGCAAGCTCCACTACTGGGGGCTCACCTATCTCAAGCGCTTCGACTTCACGCGCCTCGCCCGGCCCGTCCTCGAGTGGATTACCGAGCAGACGCAGGAAACGTCGCAGTTCTGCATGCTGGACGGCGACAAGTATTTCGTAGCGACGATGAAAGAGGGCATCCGCCCGTTCCGGATCAGCGCGAATGTGGGCGAACGGATCCCGATTCCCTGGACGGCCTCGGGCCGGTTGTTGCTCGGCCATATGTCCGAGCGCGAGATTCTAGACTTCATTCCCGAGGAGGATTTCGTCCTTCCAAACGGCACTCGCCTAGACCCGGAAGACTACATCGAAAGCGTACACGCGGCGGCGCGAGAGAAGTTCTTCTCGTTCGACAGCATCGTCGATACGTTCACCCATTGCTTCGCGGCGCCGGTGTTCAACGCCGCCGGTATCTGTCAGGGCACCGTCTGCATCATCGCCCCCAAGAACGATGCGACAGCGAACTACCGGAAGTACAAGGAGGTCCTGATCGAGGCCGGGCAGAAGCTCTCCGCAAGGTCCAACGCCGACGAGAAGTTGGGGAGCTTCGCCGCGGAGTAAGCATGCGCCGGATAGGGCCGTTGTCAGTCTTCTCGCGCCGGTGACCAACGGAGATCGATCGGATCGACGCCGGGCAGCGAGTTTGTTGCGGCCGGTCGAAACGGGCGCGGTCCGTCTTTCGACGACGCGAAGGTGTTCTTGAAGCATTCGACGAAGCACGCTCGTATGGTCGGCTGATCGCACTGAATGTCAGCTATCGCAAATCGTCCTTCGAACGTCTCGAACCCGCCCTATCCCACCGACCAACCAAGTGCCTCCTATCGGAGGCGCCTTGGCATCTCAGGCACCGCTTTCGCCAGGAATGGCAACGGCTCAACACCCAACGCGGCGAGAGTGATGAGTGCTTCGATGATGTCCAAGCCTCTCTCCGAGCTCGTATCTGTCGACAAGCGACGGTGGTTTCCCGATACGTTCCGCAAGCCTAGTGCTCCTGCACCCGGCTCTTGCGGACCGGTAGCGGAAACAGGTCGCGATGCTGACCGAAGCTCTCAATGACCCCAACACCAACGCCGAGGCGACCGCACTTATCCGTGGGCTCCTGTCGGAGATCCGCCTCGTGCCGGATGGAAAGGCCCTGGCCATTGAACTCGCTGGCGAGTTGGCCGGGCTCTTGAAGTTGGCAACGCCCCAAAGACAAACACCCCCGGCCGGGGCCAAGGGGTGTTCGAGGGCGATGGTTGCGGGGGTAGGATTTGAACCTACGACCTTCAGGTTATGAGCCTGACGAGCTACCGGGCTGCTCCACCCCGCGCCAAGAGAGCCCGTAGCTACTGCGCGCCCGGGGCGAGCGCAAGGGGGCGCGCGGAAAAAATTCATCTCTCCGTCACAAGGGTGGAAGCGCCAGCGATCCTTGACGAATTCGGTCCCTGTTAAGGGGATCGTGCTAGCTGCGTCGAAGCCAAGAGAAAGTGCTTCGACGACCCATGCGAACTCTCGCATCCCAGATTCGCGCGGCGCTGCGGGTTCCGCCCAGCCCCGAGGACGTGGCCAGCGTCACCGAAAGCACGGGCGTGGGCGTTCTCATCACCGCGATCAATGCGGTGGTCTACACGTTCAGCGTCGGGTTTTCGGCCAATATCGCCTTCCAGGTCCCCTGGCTCGTGTCGACACTTTTGTTGTGCGTCTTCATGTATTTACGGTCCAGGCGAGCAATGGGCCACAAGATCACGCGGGTTTCGCGGCGGACGGCCCGGAAGCTTGTCGTGTTCGCCGCCATCCTTGCGCTGCCCTGGTCGATACTGGCGTTCCACGTGCTGGCTTTCAGCAGTGGCGAGCACGAGGTGACGGTCCTCATGGTCTGCGCCGGCATGGTCGCGGGGGGCACGTTCATGCTGCACCGTGTCCTCGCGGCGGCGCTGGGGTTCAACTGGATGATCCTCGGCGCGCTGATCGCGGCCAGCCTGATCCAGGACGGTCAGGTGCATGGCGACCATTTCTGGTCCACATCCGTCTATGCCGCGGTCTACGGGATCTTCCTGACGAAGGTCGCCTTTCGCACCGGGCAAACCGCGCGCGAGCGCGACTCCTCGGTCACCGCCCTGTCGACGGCCGTGGCGCGGCTCGAACGCGCCCAGGCGCAGAACTACCGGCTCGCCCACATGGATGTCGTGACCGGCCTGCCGAACCGCAAATCCTTCCACGACCGGCTCGCGGAGATGGCGGTGCGCTATCGGGAGACCGGGCAGGGCTTCGCGCTGCTGCTCCTCGATCTCGACCGGTTCAAGAACGTGAACGACGTCTTCGGGCATGCGATCGGCGACGAGCTTCTTGTCCAGGTGGCCGAGCGCCTGCGCGGGTTCTTCGGCGACGACGACCATGTCAGCCGTCTCGGCGGCGACGAATTCGCGGTCGTTCTGGACACTTCCGCCGGGGCCGAGCGGGTGCGCGCCGTGGCGGCCGAGCTGATCGCCGTCCTGAACGTGCCGGCGGACCTTGCGGGTCGCCAGATCCATCCCGGCACGTCCATCGGCGCGGCGATCTGTCCGGCGCATTCGGTCGAGCCCAGCGCGCTCATGCTCGATGCCGATCTGGCATTGCACAGTGCCAAGAAATCCGGTCGCGGCACCTGCGTCGTTTTCGACGAGCGCCTGCGCTCGGATATCGTTTTCAGAGACGCGCTCGAAGAGGGGCTGCGCCGCGCCTTCGACCTCGACCAGACCTATGTCGTCTACCAGCCCAAGCTTTCGCTCGTGACCGGCGATGTGATCGGGGCCGAGGCGCTGTTGCGCTGGAGGCATCCCGAACTGGGGGCGATCCCGCCCGAGCGCTTCCTGGCGGTCGCCTCCGAACGCGGCCTGCTTCCGACCCTGTCGCGCACCGTCGCCAATACGGTGGGATCCGACATCCTGGCCTGGCGCCGCGCCGGGCTCGCATTCGGCAAGGTGGCGATCAACATTCACCCCGACGACCTGAAATCGCCCGAGCTCCTGATGGAGAACATCGCCGCGCTGGAAGCGCGCGGCGTCACCAACCGGGATCTGATGCTCGAGATCACCGAAGGCTGTTTCATCGGGCGCGGCACCGACGCTGCCGAACTTGTGCTCGACGGGCTTGCCGACAGGGGGTTCGAGCTCTCGCTCGACGATTTCGGCACCGGTCACGCGTCGTTCTCGCATCTCAAGAAGCTGCCGGTCAGCGAGATCAAGATCGACCGCAGCTTCGTGGCTGGAATCACTGGCAACACCGACGACCGGTCGATCGTGGCGGCCATCGCCGAGATCGCGCGCGGCATGGGTATCCGCTCGGTCGCCGAGGGGGTGGAGCGTCCCGAACAGCGCGCGATCCTCGAGGAGATGGGTGTCGAGATCGGTCAGGGCTTCCTCTGGGCGCCGCCGCTCGAGGCCCGGGCCTTTTCCGACTTCCTGCGCACCGGCTCCCTGGCCGGGTCCGTTCCCGAGCCGGGCCGCGCGCGCTGATCCTTCCGTCCCCGGCGCTGCGGGGCGCGGTCCGCGTCAGGTGCGTCGCCGGTGTACGGGTTGTGTACAGGTTGTGCGCCCGTTCAGGACCCCGCCACGGCACAGGGCCGGATCCACCAGCCCGGGTGCCGCGCGGCGAGGACCCCCGCCCCAAGCGCCGCCGCGCCGGCGCTTTCGAACAGGCTCCAGCAGGTGCTGCCCGAGCCCGACATGTCGGCATCGCGGCAGTCCGGCAGCGCGCGCAGCGCCGCCAGAACCTCCGGGACGCCGTCATCCAGCTCCGCCGCGCATTTCGTCAGCGCATTGTGTTGGCCCAGGAGCCAGCCATGGAACCCCTCGAAATCCCCCGCCTCCGGCAGCGCCTCGCCCGGAGGCGTTTCCTCCGGGTAGAGCCGCGCAAGCGTGCGAAACACCGCCCCGGTGTCCAGGTGCACCCCCGGATTGACCAGCACCAGGTGCAGCTCCGGCAAACCCTTGACCGGGCTCAGGATTTCCCCGATCCCGCGCATCACCTGCGGCACGGGCGCCGCCAGGCAGACCGGCAGATCGGCCCCGAGCGCCAGCGCCTCCGCCCCCTCGAGCGGCGCCACGCCCCAGAGTGCCGCCAGCGCCTTGATCGCCGCCGCCGCGTCGGACGACCCGCCGCCCAGACCGCCCCCATGCGGCAGGCATTTTTCCAGCGTGATCGCCGCCCCCGCGGTCACCCCCCGCGCCGCCGCCAGCAGCCGCGCGGCCCGCATCACCAGGTTGTCCTCGCCTGTTGGCACCCCCGCCGCCAGCGGACCCGACACGCTCAGGGACAACTCGCCGGCCGGCCGCACCGCCACCCGGTCGCCCAGCTCGCGGGCGAAAACCACAAGGCTTTCAAGCTCATGGTACCCGTCCGGCCGCCTTCCGGTGACCGCCAATGTCAGGTTGATCTTCGCCGGCGCGAAGACCTCACTGCACGCCATTCGCGACCTTGAGCGGCGGCGCGCCTTCCTCGGACAGCACCGCGTCGAGCCCCACCGCCAGCTTGCGGCGGATCCGGGCGGGATCGGCATCGGTCGGTTCGTTGGAGCTGTCGATGAACGACAGCGCGCGCTTCCACTGGAACTCGGCCTCGCGGGTGCGGCCCACCGCCCAGTAGACATCGCCCAGATGGTCGGTCACCACCGGATCGGTCGACAAAAGCTCCACCGCCCGCTCCATGTGCGGCACTGCCTCCTCGTAGCGGCCGAGCCGGTAGAGCACCCAGCCGAGCGAGTCGGTGATGTAGCCCGAATTCGGCTGCCCCTCGACGGCGCGCTCGATCAGGCCCAGCGCCTCGTCCAGGTTCTCGCCCTTCTCGACCATCGAATAGCCCAGGTAGTTCAGCACCTGCGGCTGGTCGGGCGACAGCTCCAGCGCCTCGCGGAAATCGGCCTCGGCCTTGTCCCACGCGTCCAGCCGTTCGTAGCAGATGCCGCGCGAGAAATAGAGCGACCAGTGCGACGGCTGCGGCTCGCCCACCAGCGTGATGGCGCGGTCATAGGCCGGGGCGGCCTCGCCGAACCGGTCGAGCGAGCGCAACAGGTCGCCCAGCGTGATCTGCACGATGGCGAGATCCGGGTTCGACTTGCCGAGCTGCATCAGCACCTCGATCGCCGCATCGGTCCGGCCGCTCTCGTTCAGCGCCTCGGCCCGGCCCAGCTCGGCCAGGTGGAAGTTCGGATCGTCGCGCGGCACCTTGTTGTAGACCTCGGTGGCGAGCTCGTAATTCCCCAGCTGTTCCAGCACGTTGGCCGTCAGCAACAGCCCGTCCACATGGTCCGGCCGGAGCGCGTTCACCAGCCGCGCGTACAACAGCGTATAGCCATCCGCCGCCTCGCCCGAGATCGCCGTGGCGATGGTGTAGTCGAGCTCGGCGATCCCGTCGGTGGCGTTCCGCACCACGGTGAACGGCGTCGGTTCGCCGGCCGCCAGCCGGTCGCGGAGCTGCGCCAGATCGGGGTCCGGATCGGGGCCGAACGCCTCCTCGATCAGCGCCGCGCCCTCGGCGCCGCGGTCGAGCTGCCCGAGGATCTGCGCATGTGCCACCAGCCCGCGCCGGGTCAGCCGCAGGCTCGGCCCGTCCGTGCCCGCGAACACCGCGTCGGCACCCTCGAAATCGCCCACCGAGGCCAGCGCCAAAGCGCGATGATAGAGCCCGAAGGCCTGGGTTCCCCGCGCTTCGGTGACCTTGTCGAACTCGCCCAGCGCCTCGCTCATCTGGCCCTTGCCGACCAGCGCCCAGGCCCGCAGCAGCCCGTCGAACAGCGGCCCGACCGCATGGCCCTCGTCGAGATCGGCGAGGATCCCGTCCCAGTCGCCCGCCTCGGCCATGCTGCCGTAAAGCGCCAGGTTCGCCACCTGGTCGTCATAGCCCTCGGCGCGGAGCCGGCGGGCGAGGGGGGCGGCCCGCTCCAGATCGCCCAGCGAAAGATAGGCGGTCAGCGCGGATTGCAGGATCTCGGGGTTCTTCGTGTCGCGCACCAGCGCGCGGGCGTAGAAATCGGCGGCAGAGCGGAAATCGTTGTCGAACGCGGCCTGCCGCGCGGCCAGATAGGCGCCTGCGTTTTCCTCGGCGAGGGCGGGCAGGGCGGTCGCGGCAAGAAGCGCGGCAAGCGCGGTGGCGCGTAGGGCGCGGCGTGGGGACATGGGGGGTCGCCTCCTTGGTCTCGCAAGAGGCTAGCGCCCGGGGCGGACAACGGCAATGGCTCCGCGCCGAAACCGGCGCGGCGTGGCGCATCCGCCGTGAAAATCGGGCGCCCGGCGCCCGGTTTGTTCACATGTTCGGATAGTTCGGCCCGTCGCCGCCCTGCGGCACGCACCAGGTGATGTTCTGCGACGGATCCTTGATGTCGCAGGTCTTGCAGTGCACGCAGTTCTGGAAGTTGATGACGAAGCGCGCGTCCTTGCCCTCTTCCTCGACCACCTCGTAGACCCCCGCCGGGCAATAGCGCTGCGCCGGTTCGGCGAACTGGGGCAGGTTCACCGAAATCGGCACGGCGGCGTCCTTCAGTCGCAGATGCGCCGGCTGGCTCTCCTCGTGGTTGGTGAAGGAGAAGCTCACATTGGTGAGCCGGTCGAAGCTCAGCTTCCCGTCGGGTTTCGGATAGTCGATCGGCGCGAAATCGGCCGCCTTGCCGGTCGCCGCCGCGTCGGACTTGCCGTGATGCAGCGTGCCGAGGAGCGAAAGGCCGAAAAGGTTGTTCGTCCACATGTCGAAGCCGCCGATGGTGAGCGAGGCCATGAGCCCCTTCTTCGACCAGAGCGGCTTGACGTTGCGCACCGGCTTCAGGTCCTTCCCGATGGGCCCCGAACGCAGTTCGGCATCGTAGGCGGCAAGCTCGTCGCCCGCGCGCCCCGCCGCGATGGCGGCCTGCGCGGCCTCGGCGGCGGCGATGCCCGACAGCATCGCGTTGTGGTTGCCCTTGATCCGCGGCACGTTGACGAGCCCCACCGAACAGCCCAGCAGAGCCACCCCCGGCGCCACCGCCTTCGGCATCGACTGCCAGCCGCCCTCCGAAATCGCGCGGGCGCCATAGGCCACGCGCTTCCCGCCCTCCAGAAGCTCGGCCACCATCGGGTGATGCTTGAAGCGCTGGAACTCCATGTAGGGATAAAGATGCGGGTTCTCGTAGTTCAGATGCACCACGAATCCCACATAGACCTGATTGTTCTCAAGGTGATAGACGAACGACCCGCCGCCCGCGTTCGAGCCCAAGGGCCAGCCCATCGTATGGGTGACCGACCCCTCTCGGTGCTTCGCCGGGTCGATCTCCCAGATCTCCTTCATGCCGAGCCCGTATTTCTGCGGGTCGGCATCGCGCCCCAGATCGAATTTCGCGATCACCTGTTTCGACAGCGATCCGCGCACGCCTTCGGAAAGGAAGACATACTTCCCCAGAAGCTCCATCCCAGGCTCGTATTGCGGCCCCGGCGTGCCATCGGCGGCCAGCCCCATCTCGCCCGCCACCACGCCCGCGACCCGGCCATCCTCGCCCCAAACGATTTCCGAGCAGGCCATGCCCGCGAAGATCTCGACGCCCATTTCCTCCGCCTGTTCCGCCATCCAGCGGCAGACATTGCCCATCGAGACGATGTAATTGCCATGGTTCGACATCAGGGGCGGCATCGCGAAATTGGGCAGCCGGATCTTGCCGCTCTCGCCGAGGAAGTAGAAATTGTCGTCCTTCACCGGCACGTTCAGGGGCGCGCCCTTCGCCTTCCAGTCGGGGATCAGCATCTCGAGGCCGCACGGGTCGAGCACCGCGCCCGAAAGGATATGCGCGCCCACTTCCGAGCCTTTTTCCAGCACCACCACGGAAAGATCCGCGTCGAGCTGTTTGAGCCGGATCGCGGCCGAAAGCCCCGCCGGGCCCGCGCCGACGATGACCACGTCGTATTCCATCGATTCGCGTGTCGCTTCGGCCATGCTGCGTCCCTTCGGCGTGGCGTGTCGGTTCGGACATGGCTAGCGCGGCGCTGCGGCAGGGGTCAATCTCGACACGGCGTAAACGGGGCCGGATGCGACCATCCGACCCCGCTTCGCCCTGCTCGACGGGTCTTATTCTGCGCAGACGCCGGCCTGGTAGTTGCCGACGGTGCGGATCACGTTCCCGGGCGCGGCCTCGTGGCGGATTCCGGTCAGTTCCGCGCGCAGCACCTGGACGAGGAGCGATTTCAGCGTGGTGACGCGGTAGCAGGGGATATCGGGCTCGCCATGGGCATTGCCGACACCGGAATCGTCGGTCAGGAACAGGTACCGCCCGCCGGTCATCACCGCCGCCTGCCGCAGCAGAAGTTCAAGGTCGCCCTCGGTATCGCTCGCGCCCAGCCCGAAGACCTGCACATGCCGCGCCGCCGCCTCGGCCGCCGCGCCCAGATAGGCGCCGGCATCCGCGTAATCGGGCGGCTCGTCGCCCACCACGAAGACCAGCCGTTCGCCGTTGCCCTGCCGCCACGGCATGTCCACCGCCTCGCGAAGCCCGCGGTCCACCACCTCCGGTCCGCCGGCTCCGCCATTGGCCTCGAGGCTCCCGAGCCAGGACTTCATCCGCGACTGCCGCTTCGTGAAGCCGAAGTTCT
>JBNKWI010000099.1:0-12168 GCA_050299695.1 Paracoccaceae bacterium | reverse complement strand
CGATCTGCGCGCAGGTCTGCACCTGCGTCTCGATGCGCTGGATATGCTTGCCGCTCTTGGGATCCTCGCTCAGGCGGCCGGAGAGGATATGGCTCGAGGTGCGCATCACGGCGAGCGGGTTGCGGAGCTCGTGCGCGACGGAACCCGCGATCTGACCGAGCACGGCGAGGCGCTGCTGGAGCACGCCCGCGCGATGCGCGAGGCGGCCGAGGCGCTGCGGCTGACGGCGCAGGACCTGCTGTCTCTGGGGGTGATCGACCGGATCATTCCCGAGCCGATGGGCGGGGCGCAGCGCGACCCCGCGGTGGCGATGGAGGCGGTCGGCGATGCGATTGCGTCGATGCTGGCGGAACTGGTGGATCAGTCGCCGGACAAGATCCTGAAGGACCGGCGGAAGAAATTTCTCGAGATGGGCTCGAAAGGGCTCGCCGCCTGAGGGCACGGGGCCGCCTGAGCGGCCCCGGCCCGGGTTACTCGGCCGAAGGGAGCAAGCCCTGGCCGTGGCCGGACAATCCGCCGGAGACTTCCTCGGTCGCCTCGCCGGTGAGTTCTTCGGGCAGGACGAGGTTCAGGACGATGGCGATCAGCGCGGCGGGCAGGATGCCCGAGGTGCCGAGGATCTTGAGCGTCGCGGGCAGGTGCTGGAGCGCGTCGGGCTCGAGCTGGAGCCCGAGGCCGAGCGAGAGCGCGATGGCGAAGATCACCATGTTGCGGCGGTTCCAGTTCACGTCCGACAGCATCGAGATGCCGGCCGCGACCACCATGCCGAACATCACGATCACGCCGCCGCCGAGGACGGTGATGGGCACCGTGGAGATGATCGCGCCGACCTTGGGGACGAGGCCGCAGAAGATCAGGAACAGCCCGCCGATGGTGACCACGTGGCGGCTCATCACGCCGGTGATGGCGATGAGGCCCACGTTCTGGCTGAAGGAGGTGTTGGGCAACGCGCCGAATACGCCGGCGACGGCGGTGCCGAGACCGTCGGCGAAGGTCGCGCCCTGGATCTCCACATCGGTCGCCTCGCGGCCGGCACCGCCCTTGGTGATGCCCGAGACGTCGCCCACGGTCTCGATCGCCGAGACCACGCCCATCAGGCAGAAGCCGATGATCGCGGCCAGCGAGAACTCGACGCCGAAATGGAACGGGTCGGGCACCGCGAAGCTGGCGGCGCGGCCGATATTGCCGAAATTGACCATGCCGAGGGCGAAGGCCACGAGGTAGCCCGCGACGAGGCCGATCAGCACCGCCGAGATCGACACCATGCCGCGGGCGAAGAACTTGAGGCCGAGGGTGACGAGGATCACCACCGAGGCGACGAACCAGTTCGCCGCGCTGCCATATTCCGGCGTGCCGATGGCGGGGACGCCGCCCGCGGCGTACTGGATGCCGACCTTGACCAGCGAGAGACCGATCATGGTGACAACGAGGCCGGTCACGAGGGGCGGCAGCGCGAAGCGGATCCTGCCGATGACGAGGCCGAGCGAGGCGTGGAACAGTCCGCCCACCATGATGCCGCCCATGAGCACCGCGATGGCATCCACGCCCTTGCCGGCGACCAGCGGGATCATCACCGGCAGGAAGGCGAAGGACGTGCCCTGGACGATGGGGAGTTTCGCGCCGACCGGGCCCAGGCCGAGGGTCTGGAACAGCGTGGCGATGCCGGCGAAGAACATCGACATCTGGATCATGTAGATCATCTGCGGGAAGTCGGGCGAGTTCGAGCCGAATCCGAACCCCGCCGCACCGCAGACGATGATCGCAGGCGTCACGTTCGAGACGAACATCGCCAAGACGTGCTGGATGCCGAGCGGGATCGCCTTGGCGAGTGCCGGCGTGTAGTTCGGATCGCGGAGCTGCTCCGGCGTTCCGATGGATGAGTCAGCCATGTCTGCCCCCTGTTGCCGTGGTCAGTCGTCCGGCGCGACGACCCGGTAGGGCGTGTCGAACCAGTGTTCCTCGAGGTTGGCGCCGTCGCCGATCCGGTCGATCACGGCGAAGAGCCCCGGTGCGGCGAGCGGCGTGAGGACGCCGTGCCAGGTCTTGACGAAAAGGTTGATGGCCTGCCCGGGGGCGGTCAAGAACGCCAGCGGCCTGCCCGGGCCGGCGCCGGTATCGGGCGCGACGGTGATGAGAAATGAGGCGAAATTCATCGGGATGAAGGCCTGGCTGCCCATCGGGTGGCGTTCGACCATGTCGAGGACATAGGGGAGCGCGCGGGGTTCGGCATCGAACAGGCTGAGGCCGGGGCGGCCGTCTTCGGCGGTCAGCGTGGCGCGGTCGTGGTAGCGGCCGCAGAGGCCCTGGTTGATGAGCCGGTCGGGGGCGCCCTGGATGTCGATCACCTCGCCGAAGGGGGCGAAGGCCTCGGCCGTGAGCGGCTGGGCGGTGATCGTGCGGGTCACGGGCCCAGCTTTTCCTGGAGGCGCAGTTCGGCGATGCGTTCGACCTGGCGGCAGGCCTCGGCGAACTCGGTCTCTGTGTCGTTGCCGAGGCGGCGGAGGAAGGCTTCGAGGATCGTGTCCTTGGTGTTGTCGCGGACAGCGATGATGAAGGGGAAGCCGAATTTCCGGGTGTAGTCGGCGTTGAGGCCGGTGAATGTTGCGCGCTCGTCGTCGGTGAGCGCGTCGAGCCCGGCGGAGGCCTGTTCGGCGGTGCTTTCGGGGGTGAGCCGTTTCGCGGCGGCGAGTTTGCCGGCGAGGTCGGGATGGGCATTGAGCACGCCGAGGCGCTCTTGCGGGCTGGCGGAACGGAAGATCCGGGTGAGCGCGGAGTGGATGCCGGTGGCGGTGTCGTGGGTGGGGCCGAGTTCGAGCGCGTGGGCGCGTTCGGCGATCCAGGGGGAGTGCTCGTAGATGCCGCCGAATTCGGCGGTGAATGCGGCGAGGTCCATCTCCGAGGGGTGCGGGCCCTGGGGCGCGGGGTGGGACGCGGCCCAGTGTTCGGCGATCTGGAGCCGGGTGGCGAACCAGACGCCCTCTTGGGAGGCCATGTGGTCGAGCGCGCGTTTCAGCGCGAGCGCGCGTGCCGGGCGGCCGACGAGGCGGCAATGGAGGCCGATCGAGAGCATCTTCGGACTGCCCGCCGCGCCCTCGGCATAGAGCATGTCGAAGGCGTCGATGAGGTAGCTTTCGAACTCGCGGGGGGCGCCGAAGCCGGCAGCCACGGCGAAGCGCATGTCGTTGGCGTCGAGCGTGTAGGGGATTATGAGCTGGTCGCGGGTGCCGAAGCGTTTCCAGTGCGGCAGGTCGTCGTCATAGGTGTCGGCGACATAGGCGAAACCGCCCTCTTCGGCGGCAAGGCGGACGGTGTTGATCGAGGAGCGGCCGGTGTACCAGCCGCGCGGGCGGCTGCCGGTGACCTCGGCATGGAGCCGGATCGCTTCCGCCATATGGGCTCTTTCGTCGGCCTCGGCGACGTCCTTGTACTCGATCCACTTGAGCCCGTGCGAGGCGATCTCCCAGCCCGCGCCTTTCATCGCGGCGACCTGTTCTGGCGCGCGGGCGAGCGCGGTGGCGACGCCGTAGACGGTAACGGGAAGGTGCTTCAGGAGTCCATGCAGCCGCCAGAACCCGGCCCGGGCGCCGTATTCGTAGATCGATTCCATGTTCCAGTGGCGCTGGCCGGGCCAGGGCGCGGCGCCGACGATTTCCGACAGGAAGGCCTCGGAGGCGGCGTCGCCGTGGAGGACGTTGTTCTCGCCGCCTTCCTCGTAATTGAGAACGATCTGCACGGCGATCTTCGCGCCGCCGGGCCAGGCGGCGTGCGGCGGACGGCCGGCATAGCCGGTCATGTCGCGTGGATAGCGGTTCAAGAGCTGCCCCTTTCCTGATCCTGTCTAGCACGAGGTTAATCGCGCGCATTTTCAAAAAGGAAGCGAAAGAGCGTTGGCGTGGCTCGGCAATTGCCATGGCGGGCGGAAAGCGGTTCAGTGAGCCCAAGAAGGAGGCGGCGGATGTCCGGATACCTGACGACTCATGTGCTCGACACCGCGCGGGGCCACCCGGCGGAAGGGATCCGGATAATGCTCTACCGGGTCTCGGGAAACTCGCACAGGAAGATAGCCGAGGCGGTCACCAATGCGGACGGGCGGACCGACGCGCCGATCCTGCCCGAGAAGGGGTTCTCGGTGGGGACCTACGAGCTGGTTTTCTGCGCGGGCGCCTATCTGCGGACGACCGGGCAGGTCGCGGAGGAGCCGCTTTTCCTCGACGAGATCCCGCTCCGCTTCGGGGTGAGCGACGGCGCGGCGCATTACCATGTGCCGCTGTTGTTGTCGCCCTTCGGGTATTCGACCTACCGGGGGAGCTGAGGCTCAGGCGGATTTCAGGAGCTGGAAGTCGGGCTTCAGGGCCGGGGCGCCGAACAGGTAGCCCTGGAGGAAGTCGATACCGGCGGCCGCCAGGAACTCTGCCTGGGCGCGGGTCTCCACCATCTCGGCCACGGTGAACATGCCGAACTGCCGGCCGATGGTCACCATCGCCTCGACCAGGACCTGGTTGTCGGGGTCGCTGTCGATCCCGCGGATGAACTGTCCGTCGATCTTGAGAATGTCGAAATAGAAGTTCCGGAGATAGCGGAACGAGGTGTAGCCGGCGCCGAAATCGTCGAGCGCGAAGGTGATGCCCTGGCTTTGCAGCCCCATCATGAAGGATTGGACCACGTCGGGCATGACCATCGCCGAGGCCTCGGTGATCTCGAGGATCAGCCGCCCCGACACCGTTGAGCCGGCCCGGGCAAGGCCGGTTTCCAGCGTGTGGACCCAGCGGCGGTAGCCGATGGAGCGGGCGGACATGTTGATCGCGAGCTTGAGCGCCGGGTTTTCCTCGAGCGCCTTCAGCCCGAGTTCAAGGGTGAGGCAGTCGAGCGCGCGGCCGACCTCATGGGTTTCCACGGCGTCGATGAATTCCCGTGCGGGGATCGCCCGCCCGGTTGGGTCGAGCACCCGGGCGAGCCCTTCGTAGAAGGCCGGGACGTCGGGCGCGCCGGCGGCCACCACGGGCTGATAGGCGAGCTGCACCCGACGGCTGGCGACCGCCCGCTCGACCGAGGCGAGCACGTCCCTGTCGCGCTCCGCGACCGCGACATCGAGGGGGGAATCCGATTGTCCCGAAACCGCATAACTCATTGTGAACACGCTCCCAGTCCGCCCAACGGGACAGTGGGGCCCGAAACGCTAACATCGCGTAAACTTCTCCGCATTGTTCCCGTGTGGCGGGGGCCGATTAACTTTGCCGAAAGCAGCGCCGGGTCAATGTCGCGCGCGACGAAAGGCTGAGGTGCATGATGAGCGATCCCGACACTTCCGCGGGCGATGCCGAGTTCGGCATCGATGAGGTGTTCTTCTCGCGGACGGACAGGCGCGGGGTCATCTATGCCGGGAACACGGTGTTCCGGCGCGTCGCGGAATTCGACTGGGCGGAGCTTCTGGGGGCGCCGCACAAGATCATCCGGCATCCCGACATGCCCACGGCGGTGTTCCGGATTCTCTGGGACAGGATCCAGGCCGGGCGGCTGACCTGCGCCTACGTCAAGAACAGGACGAAGACCGGCCGCCACTATTGGGTGTTCGCGGTCGTGACCCCGGTCGAGGATGGCTATCTCTCGGTCCGGGTCAAGCCGACGAGCCCGATCTTCGCGAGGGTGAAGGAGGTCTACGCGGCGCATCTGGCGCGCGAGAAGGACGAGGGTCTTTCGCCGGAGCGCAGCGCGACGGAGCTCCTGGAGACGATCCGTGGGCTCGGTTTCTGCGACTACGACGCCTTCATGGCGGCAGCGATCTCGGGCGAGCTCAAGCTGCGCGACGCGGCGATCGGAAAGGTCGAATCGGAACGGTACGGCCTGCTGCGGCGGTTGAGCGAGCAGACCGAGGAACTGGGTGGACAGTGCAGGGGCCTGACGCGCCAGTTCGAGGCGATCCGCGCTGTGCCGATCAATCTCGGTATCGCGGCGGCGGGCCTGGGCGACGACGGGCGCCCGATCGCGGTGATCGCCGAGAACTACGCGATGATGTGCCGCGAGGTGTTCAAGAAGCTCGGGACGCTCGAGAGCGACGGCTCGGGCGGCTATTCGGCGATCGCCCGGGCGGCGGTACTGGCGACGAACCTCAGCGGCTGCGCCCAGGTCATGGAAGAGGTATCGACCGCCTTCGCCGAGGAAACGGAAACCATTCCTGTCGACCGCGCGGAGGAGATCGCGCGACTCACCGCCGTCGCGACGCGGATGAACGAGATGGCGCTGGACAGCCTGCGCGGGGTCTGCACCGAGCTCGGGGTGCTGGCGATGACCTTCAGCGACCTCGAACGCCTGGTCGCCGGGCTCGACGTGACGCGCATCCTCTGCCGGGTCGAGGGCGGCCGGCTGCCGCCGGCGCGGTCCGCGGACCTGATCGACATCATCGAGTCGCTCGACACGTTCCATTCCAGGCTGTCCGAGCGGCTGGCCCAGCTCGACCAACTCACCGAGGCGATGGACGCGACCGGGGTCGCGCTCGGCGCCGACGAACGCCGGTCGGTGCGCCGCGAGGCGGCCTAGCGGCGCCGAATCGACCGCGCCACACCTCAGGGACAATTCGACGCCCTCGGGCAAGGGCGGCATGTTGCGGCCGGGTTCCGCCGGTCGGGCGGGAAACCGCCATAACGATCCGCTTACGGGCCCCAGCCTAACTGATCCGCCAATGGCGACGGGCGGCCGGCGCCGTCTTTCTGCATTTCGCCGGGGCACGGTGCCCCCGCGAAATCAAAGGATACATCCATGAAAACGCTGACTCTCGCAGCCGCCGTCCTGACCGTTCTGGCGATGCCCGCGCTCGCCGAGCCCGATTGCCGCGCGGCCAAGGACGCGAAACCGATGTGGGAAGTGGTCAAGTCCTTCGAAGAGGGCGAGAGCGCCATCGTCGACATCGCGAAGGTGACCGGCGACAAGTGCTACGAGATCTACGGCCATGCCGGGACGAAGAAGCTCGAGATCTACTACGATCCGGCCACCGGCGCGGTGCTCGACCGCGAGGAAGACTGAGCCATGGCCGCCCGCATCGGAGCGCCGGAGACGCGTCCGGTCTGGGACATCGTCGTGCGCCTGTTCCACTGGTCGACCGTGACCCTGTTCGTCCTCGCCTATCTGATCGAGCGGCCCCACGACCTGCACAGGGCCTTCGGCTACACGCTGATCGCGATTCTCGCGATCCGGGTGGTCTGGGGCATCGTCGGCAGCCGCCATGCGCGGTTCGCCGACTTCGTGCCCACGCCCGCCGGTTTCTGGCGCTACCTGCGCGACGTGGTGGCGGGAAACGAGCGGCGCTATCTCGGCCACAACCCGGCCGGCGGCGCGATGGTGGTGGCGCTGATGCTCGTGCTTGCCGGGATCGGGGTTTCCGGCTGGATGATGGGGCTCGATGCCTTCTGGGGCGAGGGCTGGGTCGAGGAGCTGCACGAGGGGCTCGTGAATGCCGCGCTGGTCCTCGTAACCCTGCACGTGGCGGGCGTGATCTACGAGAGCCTTCGTCACGGGGAAAACCTTGTCCGCGCGATGATTACGGGCAAGAAACGTCTGGACTGAACCGACATCCCGAAAGGGCCGCGGCAATGAACTCCAGGCGCCCCATTCCTGCATCGTCGCGGCGGCTTTTCCTGGCCGCCGCGGCGCTTCAGATCGCCTGCGGCGGCGCGTTCCTCCTGGACGCGCTGTCGGAGTTCGATGGCGACAACCCCTGGCATATTTCCTCCGAACTGGTGTCCGTCGCCGCGCTCTGGACGGGCGCCACGATCACGCTCTGGGGGCTGCGGCGGCTGATCGCGCGGAACGCGGCGGTGGAGGAACAGCTCCACATCGCCACCGGGGCGTTCCATTCTCTGCTCGAGCAGAAATTCGAGACCTGGGGCCTCACGCCGTCGGAGCGCGACGTGGCGCTTCTGGCGATCAAGGGGCTCTCGGCCAGCGAGATCGCCGAGATCCGGCAAACCCGCGAGGGCACGATCCGCGCCCAGCACGCCGCGATCTACCGCAAGGCCGGGGTCAGCGGACGCCCGGATCTCCTTGCGCATTTCATCGAGGAGATCGCTGCCGGCCTGCCAGCCCCGGGCCGGAGCTAACCCTCGGCGAGCGCCGTGAGGATCGCGCGGGCGCTGTCGGAATCCCACTCCGCATCGCCGCGAAGACGGGCGATCTCGCGCCCCTCGGTGTCGAGGATCACGGTGATCGGCAGGCCGAGGATCGCCATCTCGCGGGCGAGCGCCTGGTTCTGGTCCATCAGGATCGGCAGCGCGGTGATCTCTTCCTCCTCGAAGAAGCGGTGGATTCCGCCGAGCGAGTTGCGCCCGGTGGCGATGGTGACGACCTCGAACCCGTCGCCGCCCAGGTCGCGTTGCAGCGCGTCGAGCCCGGCCATCTCCTGCCGGCAGGGGGCGCACCAGGTGGCCCAGAAATTCACTAGCACGATCTTGCCCTTCCAGTCCGAGAGCCGGTGCTCGCCGCCCTCGGGATCGGTGAAGGCGACATCCGGCACCGGCGCGGGGTTGGCGTGGAACACGAGCTTCTTCAGGCTGCCGTCGCGCAGCGCCTCGAGCGCCGGAATATCGGCGGCGAGAGCGGCGTTTGCACCGAACGCGAGGGCCGTGTAGAGCACGGCGGACCAAAGACGCTTCATTCTTCCTCCGGACTGGACCCCAATGACCGACAAGACCTCGAACGCGATGTGGGGCGGCCGTTTCGCCTCGGGTCCGGACGCGATCATGGAGGCGATCAACGCCTCGATCGGGTTCGACCGTCGGATGGCCGCGCAGGACATCGCAGGGTCCCGCGCCCATGCGGCGATGCTGGCCGCGCAGGGCATCATCACCGATAGCGATGCAGAGGCGATCCGGGAAGGGCTGCTCACGATCTTGTCAGAGATCGAGGGCGGGCAATTCGAGTTCTCGACCGCCCTGGAAGACATCCACATGAACGTGGAGGCGCGGCTGAAGGCGCTGATCGGCGAACCGGCGGGGCGGCTTCACACGGCGCGGTCGCGGAACGACCAGGTTGCGACGGATTTCCGGCTCTGGGTGCGGGATCAGGCGGATGCGGCCATCGAGGGCGTGGTGGCGTTGCAGAGGGCGCTGCTGGGTCAGGCCGAGGCGGGCGCCGACTGGGTAATGCCGGGCTTCACCCATCTCCAGACCGCGCAGCCGGTGACCTGGGGGCATCACATGATGGCCTATGTCGAGATGTTCGGCCGCGATGCGGCGCGGTTCCGCGACGCGCGGGTGCGGATGAACGAATGCCCGCTGGGGGCCGCGGCGCTGGCCGGGACGCCCTTTCCGATCGACCGTCAGGCGACTGCGGCGGCGCTTGGGTTCGACCGGCCGATGGCGAATTCGCTCGACGCGGTGGCGGACCGGGATTTCGCTTTGGAGTTTCTCTCGGCGGCCTCGATCTGCGCAATGCATCTGTCGCGGCTGGCGGAGGAGCTGGTGATCTGGTCCTCGGCGCAGTTCCGGTTCGTCGCGATGTCGGACCGGTTCTCCACCGGCTCCTCGATTATGCCGCAGAAGAAGAACCCCGACGCGGCCGAACTGATCCGCGCCAAGATCGGCCGGATCCTGGGGGCGACGGTGGCGCTTTTCACGGTGATGAAGGGCCTGCCGATGACCTATGGCAAGGACATGCAGGAGGACAAGGAGCAGGTCTTCGACGCGGCCGATACCTTGATGCTGTCGCTCGCGGCGATGGAAGGCATGGTGCGCGACATGGCGGCGCGGCCGGAGAACCTGCGGGCGGCGGCGTCCTCGGGGTTCTCGACCGCGACCGACCTGGCCGATTGGCTGGTGCGCGAGCTGGGCCTGCCGTTCCGCGAGGCGCATCACGTCACCGGCGCTTTGGTGGCGAAGGCGGAGGCGAGGGGCTGCGACCTGCCGGAGCTGACGCTGGCCGAGATGCAGGACGTGCATGGCGGGATCGCCGAAGGGGTGTTCTCGGTCCTCGGCGTCGAGAATTCGGTGGCGAGCCGGACCTGTTATGGCGGCACCGCGCCGGCGCAGGTGCGCGCACAGATCGCGCGGTGGCGGGAGCTTCTGGGCTGAGCCTCGCGCTTGGGCTATCTTGGGCCGGACCGAAAGGGAGATTGGCCGATGAGACTTGCCGCGGTTCTGGCGCTTCTGGCGCTGACGGCCTGCACCGGCGGGCCCGATCTGGGTGTGGGCATCGGCGTTGGGGGCGGCGATGTGTCGGTGCATCCCTCGGTCTCGGGGAGCGTCGGCGGTGTCGGCGTGAGTGTCTGGGGATGAGGAAGCTTGCGGTCCTTGTGGCGCTTCTGGCGCTGGCCGGCTGCGGGGCCGATGGCGCGCCGGAGCCGCTGCGCGACACGGCGACGCTCGAGGGGACGATCGGGCTGTCGGAATGACACCGCTGCGGCTCGTCTATCTCGGCTTCGCGATCTGGGGCGCGGTGCATCCCATGGCCTGGTTCCTGGCGCATATGCGCGAGACCGGCACCGGGCTTTCCGGGCTGGTCGATGCCTGGTACGTGAACGCCTCGACGACCGGGCTGACCTGGGACCTCACCATTTCCGCGCTGGCCCTGACGGTCTGGATCCTCGCCGAGACACGGGTGCGGAAGAACTGGGGTGCTCTGGTGGCGATCCCGGCGACCTTCTGTATCGGGGTGTCCTGCGGGCTGCCGCTCTACCTGTTTCTCCGGGCGAAGCCGATCACCTGAAAGGGTTTCGCCGCGCCTTCGGCTGCGCCGAACCACGCCTCACCCCCCGGAGTATTCGTGGTCAGATGAAGAAGCGGAGGGCGGAATTGCGAACCTTCCGGAATCTGCTATGAGCCGCCGGGATGGATCATTTTCTATACAGAGACGGCATCCTGCATGCCGAGGACGTTCCGGTGCCGGAGATCGCGGCGGCGGTGGGAACGCCGTTCTACTGCTATTCGCAGGCGACGCTGACGCGGCATTACCGGCTGTTCGAGGAGGCGCTGGACGGGCTGCCGCATCTGATCTGCTACGCGATGAAGGCGAATTCGAACCAGGCCGTGCTGAAGATCATGGCGGGGCTGGGCGCCGGGGTCGACGTGGTGTCGGGCGGGGAGTACCGGCGCGCCGTGGCGGCGGGCGTGCCGGGGGAGCGGATCGTGTTCTCGGGGGTCGGCAAGACCGGGGAGGAGATGCGGCTCGCGCTTTCGGGCGGGATCCGGCAGTTCAATGTGGAGAGCGAGCCGGAGCTGCGGCTCCTCTCGGAGGTCGCGGTCTCGATGGGCGCGCGGGCTCCGGTGACGATCCGGGTTAATCCGGATGTGGACGCCAAGACCCATGAGAAGATCGCGACAGGTAAGTCGGAGAACAAGTTCGGCATTCCGATCGCGCGGGCCCGCGAGGTCTATGCCGAGGCGGCGGCGCTGCCGGGGCTGGAGGTGGTGGGGATCGACGTTCATATCGGTTCGCAGCTCACCCAGCTCGAGCCCTATGAGCAGGCCTATCGCAAGGTCGCCGACCTGACCCGGGCGCTGCGCGAGGACGGGCACGAGATTCGCCGGCTCGACCTGGGCGGGGGCCTTGGCATTCCCTACGAGCGGTCGAATTCGGCGCCGCCGCTGCCCTTGGACTATGGCGCGATGGTCAAGCGCACGGTGGGCGATCTGGGTTGCGAGATCGAGATCGAGCCGGGGCGGCTGATCGCCGGCAATGCCGGGCTCCTGGTGAGTTCGGTGATCTACCTGAAGAACGGCGAGGGGCGGGATTTCCTGATCCTCGACGCGGCGATGAACGACCTGATCCGCCCAACCCTCTACGAGGCGTTCCACGAGATCTACCCGGTCGAGCAGAAGCCGGCGACAGCGCCCTGGATGACGGCCGACATCGTCGGCCCGGTCTGCGAAACCGGTGACTATCTGGCCCATGACCGCGAGATCGCGCGGGTCGGCCCCGGCGACCTCCTGGCCGTCGGGTCGGCCGGCGCCTATGGCGCCGTCCAGGCCGGGACGTACAATTCGCGCCTGCTCGTGCCCGAGGTCCTGGTGAAGGGCGATCGCTATCACGTAATCCGGCCGCGCCGGACCTATGAAGAACTGATCGCGCTCGACAGCCTGCCCGACTGGCTGTGAGCCGCCGGCCGGCGAACAATCACGCATTCGTGGCCTCGCCTTTGACATGATTGGTGCTATCTTCTGTACGGTAGTGCCGCTGTGCCAT
>JBNKWI010000098.1:0-12179 GCA_050299695.1 Paracoccaceae bacterium | reverse complement strand
CGAAGACTTCACCCTGCGTGTCGATGGCGTTCCGGCGGGGGCCGTGCATCTCGGATCTGCCGAAGCCGGGCATGTCGTACCAATGGACCCGGTATTGCGTGGACAGGACAGGGATCACCCGGTGCCAGGCATGGGAGGACCACGGCCAGCCATGCGCGAGAACGAGCGGCGGGCCGTCACCCGCTCTGCCCGCCGCCACGCGGCCGGCTGTCGTGTCATAGTTGTCGTTCAGATGCCACATGCAGGGTGGGCGGGGCATGGCCCCGCCCGCTTTCGCTAGAACGTGCTGGACACTTCCCATTTCTCGATCAGTGCGTTCAGGCTGCCATCGGCCTTCATCGACTGGATCGCGGCGGTGAGCTTGTCCTTCAGCGCGGTGTCGGATTCGCGGACGCCGAGGCCGACGCCGCCACCGAGCGCCACGTCTTCGCCGCAGAAGGCGAGATCGGCTTCGGACTCGGCGATGGGCGCGAGGTAGGACTTGTCGGCGAGCACCGCGTCGGCCTCGCCGTTCTTGACCGCCGCGATGGTCTCGTCGGGGGTCGCGAATTCGAGCAGCGTCGCGCCGGATTCGGCGACGTATCCCGCCTGGATCGTGCCGGTCTGCGCGGCGATCACGCCGCCGGCGAGGTCGGCGCCGGCATCGGTGCAGAGATAGGCCGACGGGTCGGGCGGGGTGTAGTTCTCGGAGAAGTCGATCACCTCGTCACGCTCGTCGGTGATCGACATGCCGGCGATGATGACGTCGTAGTTGCCGGAGACGAGGTTCGGGATGATCGAATCCCAGTCGTTCGTCACCCATTCGCAGGTCAGCCCGGCGCGCTTGCAGAGCTCGTCGCCGAGATCGCGCTCGAACCCGGCGACCTCGCCGGCATCGTTGATGAAGTTCCACGGAGGGTAGGCGCCTTCGGTGCCGAGGCGTACCACGTCCTGGGCGGACGCCATGCCGGCCGAGACGGCCAGCACGGCGGCGGTGAGGATCAGTCTTTTCATCGGTTACTCCCGTTTGAACGCTTATCGTTGACTGGATCAGGCCGGGGCGGTCGCGCTCAGGAACTGCCGCAGCCTTTCGCTTTCTGGGGCGCCGAAGAGGTCCGGGGGCGCGCCCTCCTCTTCGACCTTCCCCTGATGCAGGAACACGACATGGTGCGAGACGTCGGCCGCGAGCCGCATGTCGTGGGTGACGATGATCATCGTGCGGCCCTCGCGGGCGAGGTCCTTGATGACGCGGACCACCTCCTGTTCCAGCTCGGGGTCGAGCGCGGAGGTGGGTTCGTCGAACAGGAGCGCGCGCGGCTCCATGCAGAGCGCGCGGGCGATGGCGGCGCGCTGCTGCTGGCCGCCGGAGAGCTGGGCCGGGTAGACGTCGCACTTGTCGCCGATGCCGACCTTGTCGAGGTAGAAGCGGGCCTTCTCCTCGACCTCGGCCTTGTCGCGGCGGAGCACGGTGACGGGCGCTTCCATGACGTTCTGCAGGATCGTCATGTGGGCCCAGAGATTGAACTGCTGGAACACCATCGAGAGGTTGGTGCGGATCCGGGTGACCTGGGCGCGGTCGCCCGGGTGCCGGTGCAGCCCGGTGCCCTTCCAGGTGATCGGTTCGCCCTCGAACAGGATTTCGCCCGACTGGCTGTCCTCGAGCAGGTTCGCGCAGCGCAGGAGCGTGGACTTGCCGGAGCCCGATGAGCCGATCAGCGAGAGGACATGGCCGCGGGGCGCGGTCATGCTGACGCCCTTCAGCACCTCGAGCTCGCCATAGCTCTTGTGCAGGTCGCGAATTTCTATGACCGGTGTCGCGCTGTCCGTCACGTAGGCCTTCCCCAACTGGCTGTGAAGTAGGGCGCAGATTTCAGACGATTGCAACGCCCGACGTCACGTCGGGGCGGGCACCTCTCCTGGGCTCGGCGGGATGGGCAAATCGTAGGCATCCGGCGAAAGGCGGACGATGCCGCGCAGCGCGAGGGCGCTGCGGTGGACGGGCGCGAGCGCTTCGAGGGCGGCGGCGATGGCCGCGGCATAGGGGGCGGGGTCCTCGCCCTTGCGGGTGATGAAGCTGATCCCGGGCGAGGGCGGCGTGGCGCCGATCACCCGGACGCGGGCGGCTTCGTCCATTGTGCGGCCGAGGATGCGGAAGCTCTGCGCGTCGATGGTGGCGGCATCGGCCTCGCCCTGGGCGACGGCCGCGATGGAATGCCGGTGCGCGCCGGTCTGAAGGACGGGGTTCAGGCGGATTCCGGCGCTGCGGCTCCAGAGCGCGGCGGCGCCCCAGCCCGACTGGCTGTCGGCCTCGTTATAGGCGAAGCGGGCGCCGTCGAGCTCTTCGGGGCGAGTGGCCGGGTGGCCGGGGCGCACCACGAAGAGGCTGCGGTACTGGCCGGGGGCGCAGCCCTCGAGCCCGTAGTCGGAGGCGCCGATCAGGGTGACGCGGTCGCGGAAATACTTCCGGTAGGGCAGGTTGCAGATGTGGCTGAGGACGAGGTCGGGCGCGGCCCAGGCGTCGGCGGGTGCGATCTCGTGGTCGAGCGAGTCGGGGGCGGCGAGGCCGCGGTCGCGAAGGCCGTCGCGGATCAGCGCCCAGAGCGCGTCATGGGCGTCCCGCGTCTCGGGCGTGAAATACATCGGCAGGGCGGCGGTCACCGGTTGCGGGCCTCGACCCGCTGCCGCGCGAGCGCGCTGTCGCGGTCGTTGACGCCAAGGAGATTGGCGACGAGGCGGAGGAGCGAATCCTCCTCGGCGTCGCGCACGCCATCGGTCAGGGCGACGTCCCAGAGCGCCTCGACCACGCTTTCGCGGTCTTCGTAGGGCACCGCGTCCTTGATCGCGCGGGTGAAGCGGACGGTGTCGGGCGCCTCGCCTTCGAGCGCCTCGGCCTTGGCCCGGAGTGCCGGCGCCTCGAAGGGCGAGAGGCCGTAGCGGGTGGCGAGGATCCTGTCGATCCGCTCCTGTTCCGCCTGCGCATAGTCGCCGTCGGAGCGGGCAAGGCGCACGAGAAGCGCCCCGAGCGCCAGGCGGGCGTCGCCCTCGGGGAGCGGGTCCGGATCGGGGCGTGTGAGGCGGTTGAGGAAATCGGCGAACATGGCAGGCATATAGACCGCGTTCCGGGGCGCGAAAAGGCGCGATCACGGAAACGGAACGCGCCGGAGGTCTCCTTTCGGAGCCGATCCGGCGCGCCAACCGACCAACCATTTACACAGATGCCGATACCGGCATCCGCCACGTCCTCCTTCAACACCCGGCGGTGGGCGAGAGTGGGACGAGATTTCTCTCGTTCATGTCGGATTTGTGAAGCGGGCGATGCGGGGGGGCGGACGGCGCGCCGGAGCGATTTCCGATATGCCGACAATCGCCGCCATGCTGGCTGTTCGTCGGGCGATTGCCGCGGAGTTGTCCTGCAAAGGGCAACAATTAACTACGAAAAGGTTATGACCCAGGGTCATCGAACCCCGCCACAATTCGATTGTTCGTGATTGAGAAACGGATTGTTGACGGGGGATTCTCAACTCTCGCGGTAGTTTTATCGCGCCGCGGTACACCGGTCGCGAGTGGCCCAGAGCCCCGATTTTGCTAGACGAGACGGCTCACATCCTTGGCCGCGCGGACGAAATCGGCGAAGAGCGGGTGCGGTTCGAACGGTTTCGACTTCAACTCGGGGTGGAACTGGACGCCGATGAACCAGGGGTGGTCGGTGACTTCGACGATCTCGGGGAGCCGGCCATCGGGCGACATGCCGGAAAAGCGCAGCCCCTGTTCCTCGAGCTTCACCCGGTACTTGATATCGACCTCGTAGCGGTGGCGGTGGCGTTCCTCGATGGTGGTGGCGCCGTAGACCTCGGCGACCTTGGAGCCCTTGGCGAGCTGGGCGGTATAGGCGCCGAGCCGCATGGTGCCGCCCTTGTCGTCGCCGACCTTGCGTTCCTCGGTCTGGTTGCCCTTCACCCATTCCTTGAGGTGGTAGACGACCGGTTCGAAGCGTTTCTTGCCGGCCTCGTGGTCGAATTCCTCCGATCCGGCGGTGGGGAGGCCGGCGAGGTTGCGGGCCGCCTCGATCACCGCCATCTGCATGCCGAGGCAGATTCCGAGATAGGGGATCTTGCGGGTTCGGGCGAATTCCGCGGCGCGGATCTTGCCCTCGGTGCCGCGCTCGCCGAAGCCGCCGGGGACGAGGATCGCGTGGAAGCCTTCGAGCCAGGGCGCCGGGTCCTCGCGCTCGAAGATCTCGGCGTCGATCCACTCGGCCTTGACCTTCACGCGGTTCGCCATGCCGCCATGGGTGAGCGCCTCGGCGATGGATTTGTAGGCGTCCTCGAGCTGGGTGTACTTGCCGACGATGGCGACGCGGACGACGCCCTCGGCGTTCTCGAGCCGGTCCATCACGTCGAGCCAGCGGTCGAGATTCGGCTTCGGCGCCGGGGCGATGCCGAAGGCGTCGAGCACCGCCTGGTCGAGCCCCTCGCGGTGATAGGCGAGCGGCGCCTCGTAGATCGACCTGAGGTCGTAGGCGGCGACGACGTGTTCCTTGCGGACGTTGCAGAAGAGCGCGATCTTCTCCCGCTCGCGTTCGGGGATCGGCTGTTCGGAGCGGCAAACGAGGATGTCGGGGGCGAGCCCGATGGATTGCAGCTCCTTCACCGAGTGCTGGGTGGGCTTGGTCTTCAATTCGCCGGAGGCGGCCAGGTAAGGCAGGAGCGTGAGGTGCATCAGGATGCATTCGCCGCGCGGCCGTTCGTGGGAGAACTGGCGGATCGCCTCGAAGAAGGGCAGCCCCTCGATATCGCCGACGGTGCCGCCGATCTCGCAGAGCATGAAATCGACCTCGTCCGCACCGATGCGGAGGAAGTCCTTGATCTCGTTGGTGACGTGCGGAATGACCTGGATCGTCTTGCCGAGATAATCGCCGCGCCGCTCCTTCTCCAGCACGTTGGAATAGATCCGTCCGGACGAGATCGAGTCGGTCTTGCGCGCCGCGACCCCGGTGAAGCGTTCGTAGTGGCCGAGGTCGAGATCGGTCTCGGCGCCGTCGTCGGTGACGAAGACCTCGCCATGTTCGAAGGGGCTCATCGTGCCCGGATCGACGTTCAGGTAGGGGTCGAGCTTCCTGAGCCGCACCGTGTAGCCACGGGCCTGCAACAGTGCCCCGAGCGCCGCCGAGGCGAGGCCCTTGCCAAGCGACGAGACCACGCCACCAGTGATGAATACGAAGCGTGCCATGCGTGTAAGTCCCGTGCCCGATGCCAGATCAGGGGGCGTTTTTTACCCTTGCGGATACGCCTCCCACGGGACTCAAGAGATAGCGGATTCGGACCGTCCCGGCAAGCCTTGAACCCGCAAGATGATGTGGTTTCTTGCCCTTGGCGCCCCAAGGGTTCGCGGGTTATTCCGCCGGAGGAGGAACCAGCGGCGTGTCGTTCGCCGGCGGCGGGAGCAGGTTGTCGGTGGGCAGCGCGGGCGAGCCCGAGCCGGTGTCGGCCGGCGCGTCGAGGCCGAGCCGGTCGATCACCGAGGAATCGGCCGATTTGTGCGCCGCGAGGACCGTCAGCGTGATCGAGGTGGCGATGAATGCGATGGCGAAGCCCCAGGTGAGCTTGCCGAGCGCCGTCGCCGCGCCGCGGGCCGAGATCGCGCCGCCGCCGCCCATGCCGAGCCCGCCGCCCTCGGAGCGCTGCAGGAGCACCACGCCGATCAGGCAGAGCGCGACGATCAGGTGGACGATCAGGACGACGTTTTCCATCGGGGCCTCGGTCTGGGTCAGCGCGCTATCTAGTCGGTTCGCCCCGGTGCCGCAACCCCGCAGGGGGCGCTATTCGTCGAGGTCGTCCATGTCGGCCTGGCCGGTGATCGCGCGGCGGGCGATGCTCCAGGACAGGCCGATCCCGAGGATCAGCGAGAGCGCGAGCAGGCCGAGCCAGACATTGAGGCTGCGGTTGCCGAGGGCGAGGACGCCGATGTCGATCAGCACCCAGATCAGCGCGCCGAAGATCGCCGCGACGAGCGCCATGCCGAAGGCGCCGATGGAGCGGAACGTGGCGCGGAGATAGATCACGTAACCGGTCAGCAGGAGGAGCCCGCCCAGGACGATGAGCGGCATCTGATCGGACCAGGAGCCGCGCGCCCAGGCGAGATAGTTGAACCGGGTCGGGTTGAAGGTGAGCGCGAGCAGCACGAAGGCGATGGCCCAGCGGATGGCGAAGCCCATGGCGGATCTCCTGCAGGTCCTCCCCTGAATGCCCCGCCGCTCTGCGGCTGTAAAGCGCGGGCATTTCCGGTTTCCCATGCTCGCGGCTGCCGCTATACCGGCGCGGGTTTGCGTGAGGGAGTTCAGCATGGCCAACGTCGTGGTGGTCGGCGCCCAGTGGGGCGACGAGGGCAAGGGCAAGATCGTCGACTGGCTGAGCGAGCGGGCCGACGTGATCGCGCGGTTCCAGGGCGGCCACAATGCGGGCCACACGCTGGTGATCGACGGGACGGTCTACAAGCTCCATGCGCTGCCCTCGGGCGTGGTGCGCGGCGGCAAGATGTCGGTGATCGGCAATGGCGTGGTGCTCGACCCCTGGCATCTCCTGAAGGAGATCGAGGCGATCCGCGGCCAGGGTGTCGAGATCAGCCCAAAGACGCTGATGATCGCCGGGAACACGCCTCTGATCCTGCCGTTCCATGGCGAATTGGACCGGGCGCGAGAGAGCCAGAACGCGGTGGCCAAGATCGGCACGACCGGGCGCGGGATCGGGCCGGCCTATGAGGACAAGGTGGGGCGGCGGGCGATCCGGGTGGCGGATTTGGCGGACGACGCGACGCTGGAATTGCGGGTGGACCGGGCGCTCGTCCATCACAACGCCTTGCGTGCGGGGCTGGGGCTCCCGGCGATCGACCGGGACGAGCTGATCGCCGACCTCCGCGAGATCGCGCCGAAGCTGGCGCCCTATGTCCGCAACGTCTGGTACGAGCTGAGCGAGGCGCGGAAGAGCGGCAAGCGGATCCTGTTCGAGGGGGCGCAGGGGGCGCTTCTCGACATTGATTTCGGGACCTATCCCTTCGTGACCTCGTCGAACGTGATCGCCGGGCAGGCGGCGACCGGCACCGGGGTCGGCCCCGGCGCCATCGATTTCGTGCTGGGCATCGTCAAGGCCTACACGACGCGGGTGGGCGAGGGGCCGTTTCCGACCGAGCTCACCGACGCCGATGGCGAACGGCTGGGCGAGCGGGGTCATGAATTCGGCACCACCACGGGGCGGAAGCGGCGCTGCGGCTGGTTCGATGCCTGCCTGGTGCGGCAGACCACGGCGACGAGCGGGATGAACGGCATCGCGCTCACCAAGCTCGACGTGCTGGACGGGTTCGAGACCTTGAAGATCTGCACCGGCTACGATCTCGACGGCGAGCACCTGCCCTATCTGCCGATCGCGGCGGATCAGCAGGCGCGCTGCAGACCGGTCTACGAGGAGATCGAGGGTTGGGCGGAGAGCACCGTGGGCGCGCGGAGCTGGGCCGACCTGCCGGCGCAGGCGATCAAGTATGTGCGCCGGATCGAGGAGCTGATCCGCTGCCCCGTTGCGCTGGTCTCGACCAGCCCCGAGCGCGAGGACACGATCCTCGTCACCGACCCGTTCGCGGACTGATGGCGCTTTCCTACAAGGCGCGGCGGCGCTGGTCGCTGGTGATCCTGCTCGTCGGGATGCCGCTCTATATCGTCGCGGCGGTCACGGTGATGAACCTCCTCGACCGGCCGCCCTTCTGGGTCGAGCTCCTGGTCTATGTCGGGCTCGGCTTCCTCTGGGCGCTGCCGTTCCGGACGGTGTTCCGGGGCGTGGGCCAGGCGGATCCGGACGAGGGGCCGCGCGGCGGGTCAGAGCGCTGAGGGCCGCGCCCGACCCTGGGAGGGCGCTCTCGGTCCGCCCGTAATCAGCGTTTTATCCCGAAAGCCCCGGTCTCGTTCTGTGCGGCGCGCGACATCGCCATGCGCCCTCCCGGGGGGAGGGTCGGGCGCGGCCCGGGCTGGTCGCCCGGGCCAAGAGTGAGCATCGCGGGACGTTGCGTCAGTCGAATACCGAGGGGTCGGTTTCGGCGCCGCGGCCTTCCTTGATCTCGAGGAGGCGCTGGTGGACCAGCGCCACCAGAACGCCGCCGAAGGCGTAGAACGGCGCGGAGACGGCGGAGACGAGGGAGAGGGGCAGGACCGCCCCATCCGGCATACCGACGACATACATCTCGACGAGCACGGCAACGACACCTGCCGCGGATGTGCCGACGAGGACCAGCACCGTGGCGACGGCGAGGATCGCGAGGATCTGCCAGCGGTAGCCGCGCGTGAGCCTTGCGCTGCGGGCGAAGGCACGGAGGCCGGAGCCCTCGAGCGCGGCGTCGGGGGCGGCGACGGCGAGGGCGGCGGCAATCCAGAGCGCCAGGCCGATGACCGGGAGGGACGGGAGCACGTCGATCTGTTCGAAGAAGGCGGCTCCGCCGACGAGGAGCGCGGTGCCGGCGGCGGCGCCGATGGGAAGGCCGGGCAGGACGCCCCGGAGCGCGGCCCAGAGGCGGGCACGGAACGGGCTGCGCTTTCCGCGCTGCGCGTCGCGCATCGGAAGCGCGGTCAGGGCCGCGCTGGTGCCGACCGCGACGGCGGGATGCGCGACGGCCCCGAGGAACTCCCAGCGATAGGAGAAGAGGGGAAAGGCCTCGAGCGCGAGATACATCGCGAAGAAGCCGAGGCCCACGGCGGCGGCGACGGGCAGGATCGTGCGCGGCAGGATGCGGAACACGATGCGCGAGGCTTCCGCGAAGATCGCGCCGGCATTGAACGGGAGCCGCGCTTCGGCGGGGACGAGGCTGGGGTCGGTTTCGGCTGTCATGCGAACACCGTGACGAGCCCGTCGCCTTCCTTGAGGTCGGCGAGCCGGGCGTGGAGCAAGGAGGCGACGATGCCGATCAGGCCGTAGCCGGGCGAGACCGGGACAGCGTAGACGGCGGGCAGGGCGAATTGAAGGCGGGTTCGGGTGTCGGCGGCATCGGCGACGAAGACCGCGGCGGCGGTGATCGCGGCAAGGGCGAGGCCGGTGGCGAGGAGGAGGCCGAGGATCGGCCAGCGGTAGCCGCGGGTGAGCCGGGCGCTGCGGGTGGCGCTCCGGAGACCGGTGCCGTCCTGCAGGGCGGCGGGGATCGCCACGGCGGTGACGGTGAAGGGCCAGAACGCGGCGAGAAGGACGAGCGCGGCGACCGGGGACCGGTATGCGCTGTCGGCGAGGAGTATGGCCGCGGTGCCGGCGGCGCCGGCCGAAAGGCAGAACGGCAATGCGGAGGGGAAGGCGCGAAGTGTGGGCAGGACGTGGCGCAGAAGCCCCGGACGCGCGTCGCGGAGGAGCTCCTGCGTCAGGCCGGCGGCCAGGGTGCCGCCGAGCGCTATGGCGAGGAGCGGGTGGGCGAGGAGGAGCACCGGCAGCAGCGCCTCGTCGGCGCCGGTGAGGTCGCCCAGGGCGCGGATGACCAGGATCGAGAGGAGGAGCGGGCCGGCGCAGAGAAGGGTGAGGCGCGGGGCGTGGCGGAGCATGATCGCGAGGCTGCGTCCGAAGATCCGGGCCGCGCCGAGGGGGAGACGGGCCGGAGAGGGTGCGTGTTCCGTCATGTCGGCCTGCCGGGAGGAGGCCCGGCTCGCGGTGAGCCGGGCCTCGAGTTGGGGTTATTCGAAGACCGAGACGATCTGGTCGAGGCCGACGCCTTCCTTGATCTCGCGCAGGCGAGCGTAGATCAGCGAGATCAGGATACCGGCGAAGCCGCTGCTGAGCGTGGTCAGGAGCGCGTAGAGCACAAGCGGCAGGAGCAGCCCGCCTCCGGTGGCCGCGGCGACGAGGCCGACGACGAGCCCGACGGCGAACAGGAAGAGCATCATCACGATCCCGGCGAGGATCATCGCGCCGACGATCGGCCAGCGGTAGCCCTTGGTCAGCGCGGCGCTGCGGCCGAGCCCCTTGAAGCCGACGCCTTTCTCGAGCGTGACGGCGGGCGCCATCACCGAGAACACGGCGTAGACCCAGAGGCCCGGGACGATCAGCGCGATCATGGCGACACCGAAGAGCAGACCCGCGACCAGCGAGAGGATGGCGATCGGGACTGCGGCGCGGAGCGCGGGGCCGAAATAGCTGCCGAGCCGGGTCGGGCGGCCGAGCTTGGCGTCATAGGCCAGTTGCACGATCAGCGCGGTCAGAATGCCGTTGATCACCAGGTTGAGGATCGTCGAGATGGCGATGGCGCCGGGGCTCGGCGGAGCGGCAACGTCGCCTACGGCGGCACCGCCGAGCGTGGCGCTCCAGCCGATCATGACGCCGGAGATCACCAGCGAAAGCAGGATCGGGGCCACGCAGACGAGCATGACCGCGAAGAGTTTGCTGAACAGGATTGAGATGGCTTCTCCGATGATCGACCCCACGCCGAGCGGCGCGGGGGTGCTGCCGGAGCTGATGGACATGTCCGTCATGATAACTTCCCAGAATTTCGCCGCGGGGCGGCCTGTATGGGCCGGGAATTATCCGCTCAATACGGCCAAATTATGGGGCGAAACCCCCGATTGTCGCGGTTCGGGCCGTTGAAATCGGGCGGAAATGTGGCGTCGGGGGGGGCGTCAGGCGCGGTTCGGGCGCCGTGCCTGGGGCGAGTTGAACTCGGCCAGGATCGCCTGGACGGCGGCGCGCGGGTCGGGCGCGCGGTGGATCGGGCGGCCGACGACCACGTGGTCGGCGCCCTCGGCGATGGCCTCGGCCGGGGTCATGACGCGCTTCTGGTCGCCCATCTCGGCGCCGGCGGGGCGGACGCCGGGGGTGACGATCAGCCGGCCCGTGGCCGAGGGCAGGGCGCGCACCAGCGTGGCCTCGTGCGGCGAGGCGATCACCCCGCCGGCCCCGGCGCGGAACGCGGCGTCGGCGCGGGCTGCGACGATCTCCGCCACGTCGCCCGGGCGGATCTGGCCGGCGTCGAGATCGGCGCGGTCGAGCGAGGTGAGGATGGTGACGGCGAGGATCTTCATGTCCGAGGCGCCGGCGCCCTCGCGGGCGGCGCGGACCACATGCGGGTCGCCATGGACCGTGAGGAAGTCGAGTTCGAACTGCGCGAGGCCGCGCACGGCGGCTTCGACGGTGGCGCCGATGTCGAAGAGCTTGAGGTCCATGAAAATGCGCTTGCCGTGTTCGGCCTTGAGCTCGTTGGCGAGCGCGAGGCCGCCGCCGGTGAGCATGCCGAGGCCGATCTTGTAGAACGAGACCGCGTCGCCGAGGCGCTCGGCGAGGGCGAGGCCCTGGACGGCGTCGGGGACGTCGAGGGCGACGATCAGGCGGTCATCGGACATGGGGCCTCCAGGATCGGCTATCTTTGTCTCACCCGCATAGCGAAGATGCGGCCGGGTGACCATATGAGATGGGTCCCCCAAGGGACAGCGAAGAGATCGGAGACAGGAGGTCGCCATGCAGGACGAGCATCACATCCGCGACACGTCCGAAGCGCTTTTCAGCCCCGGGAAGCTGCCGGTTCAGGCAGTTCGGTTCACCACCGGGGCGGGGCTTCTGATCGTCGCGCTGGCCTCCGGCGCGATGCTGCTGACCCATAGCGTGCCGACCATGCCTGCCGCCACGAACGGCGCGACCGCGCCGGCTCCGGCGCGGCCGGCCAAGGCCGGGTAGGCCCGGGGGCCGTGGCCGGCGAACTCAGGGTCAGGCTCTGAGCCCGGTGGCGCGGGAGATCGCGGTATCGCGGGCAAGGGCATCGATTCGGTCCGGCGCGGCGGCGCGGATGCGGGAGATCAGCGGGACACGGGCGTCGCGGCGGATCTCGCGGGCCTGGCGGATCAGGGCCGAGGCGACGACGCCGGGTTCGGTGTCGAGGGGCAGCGACAGGGTACAGGGCACCCGGGTGGTCTCGCCGGCTTCGTGGAAGCTGACGAGCGCCTGGTAGGCGCGGGTTTCCGGGTTGTAGGTCACCTGTCCGAGTTCGGTCCGGTAGGCCGTCATGGCGTGCGCTCCCTGGCTGTCTCGCGGGGAAACGCGGGTCTGGTGCGGATGGTTCCCGGTTTCGCCGCGCTGTCGCGCGTCGATCCGCCGGGGGGGGGGGGCCCCCCCCCCCCCCCCCCCCGGGGCGACGCCGGAGGCGGCGCAAACCTGTCATGTGCGCGCGGCACGCGCGCTCCGGTCGGAAGCATGCCGCTT
>JBNKWI010000097.1:0-12299 GCA_050299695.1 Paracoccaceae bacterium | reverse complement strand
CGGGCGCCGGTTTCCACGGTGACGCCGGGGCCGAAGACCACGTTGGGTTCGACCACCGCGTCGCGGCCGATGAACGTGTCGTGGGAGAAGAACACGGTATCGGGGGCGGTGAGGGTGACGCCGGTCTCGAGGGCCTCGGCGCGTTTCATGTCCTGGAACACGGTTTCGGCGCGGGCCAGCGCGGCGCGGGTGTCGACGCCCATGGTCTCGATAGAGTCGCAGGTGATGGCGGTGGCGGAGTGGCCCCGCGCGCGGGCTAGCGCCACGATGTCGGTGAGGTAGTATTCGCCCGAGGCGTTGTCATCGGAGAGGCCGCCGAGGAGCTCGAGGAGGAGCTCGGTCGGGGCCAGGGTCACGCCGCCGTTGCAGAGGGTTATGGCGCGTTCTTCGGGCGTGGCGTCCTTGAATTCGACGATGCGTTCGAGGCTATCGCCCTGGACCACGAGGCGGCCGTAGCGCCCGGGATCGGCGGCGTCGAAACCGAGCACCACCACGTCGGCGCCGCCCGCGCGGGCCGCTTCCATCGCTTCGAGCGTTTCGGGGCGGATGAAGGGCGTGTCGCCGAAGAGCAGGACCGTATCACCGCCTGCGCCGGCGAGAACGGGCGCGGCCATGGTAACCGCATGTGCGGTGCCACGGCGTTCGGTCTGGGTGACGATCTCGGCCTCGGGGGCGATCTCGGCGGCGGAAGCGCGCACCGCCTCGGCGCCGTTGCCGGTGACGAGGATCACGCGTTCCGGCTCGAGGTCGCGCCCCGCCGCCACGGCATGGCCGAAGAGCGGCAGCCCGCCGACCTCGTGCAGCACTTTCGGCCGGTCGGAATTCATCCTTGTGCCTTCGCCGGCCGCGAGGATCACCAGTTGCGTGCCCATGGACTGCTCTTTCCTTTTCTTTAGGGACGTTTTACGCGAGAGGCGCCGTCCCGCAAGTGGGCGGGTCATCACGGAAGCTGTCGCGAGGTTTCAGCGACACGAACGGGTCCGGGGGCTTCGGGGCAGCGATGCGGACGGTGATTTTCGATCTCGACGGGACGCTGGCGGATACGAGCGCCGATCTGATCGCGGCGGCGAACGGCTGTTTCCGGTCGCTCGGGCATGGCGACATGCTGGACCCGGTGGCCGATGCGGCGGTGGCGTTTCGCGGCGGGCGGGCGATGCTGCGGCTGGGGTTTGCGCGGCTGGGGTTCGAGGGCGAGGCGCTGGTGGATGCGGAATATCCGCGGCTCCTGGCGCTCTACGAGGCGGGGATCGACGTGCATACGCGGCTCTATCCGGGCGCTGCCGAGGCGGTCGGGGCGCTGGGCCGGGCGGGGTATCTGCTGGGGGTCTGTACCAACAAGCCGGAGGGCATGGCCGAGACGCTTTTGACCCGGCTCGGGGTGCGGGGGCTGTTCGGCTCGCTGGTGGGGGCCGATACGTTGCCGGTCAGGAAGCCCGATCCGGCGCCCTACCGGGCGGCGGTGGAGCGGGCGGGCGGCTCGGTGGCGCGGTCGGTGCTGGTCGGCGATACCGAGACCGACAGCGCCACGGCGCGGGCGGCGGGCGTGCCGGTGATCCTTGTGGGGTTCGGGCCCGAGGGGGCGGGGGTCGCGGCTTTGGAGCCCGACGCGCTTTTGCCGGAGTTCGCGGCGCTGCCGGCGATGGTGGCCAGTCTGATCGGGGAGGCGTGAGATGGCGGAGCGCTTCACCGGCAATTTCACCCAGCAACTGCCCCTGCCCGAGGCGTCCATCGCGGCGGCGGAGGCAGTGATGCGGCACGGGCGGCTGCATCGTTACAACGTGGCGCCGGGCGAAGTGGACGAGGCGGCGCGGCTCGAGGAGGAGTTCGCCGCCTGGCAGGGCGCGCGCTATTGCCTCGCGGTGGCCTCGGGCGGGGCGGCGATCACCCTGGCCCTGCGGGCGGCGGGCGTGGGGCCGGGGGTGCCGGTTCTGACCAACGCCTTCACCCTGGCGCCGGTGCCGGGGGCGGTGGCGGCGGTGGGTGGCGTGCCCGTCTTCGTGGGCGTGACCGAAGGGCTGGTGATCGACCTGGAGGACCTCGCGGCGAAGATCGCGGCGACGGGCGCGCGGCACCTGCTCCTCAGCCACATGCGCGGGCATGTCTGCGACATGGAGGCCCTGATGGCGATTTGCGACGGGGCGGGCGTCGCGGTGATCGAGGATTGCGCGCATACGATGGGCGCGCGCTGGAACGGGGTGCGGTCGGGGCGGCACGGGGCCGTGGCGTGCTTTTCGACCCAGACCTACAAGCACATGAATTCGGGCGAGGGCGGGCTTCTCACGACCGATGACGCCGATCTCGCGGCGCGGGCGGTGCTGATGTCAGGCTCCTACATGCTTTACGGGCGGCATCGCGCGGCGCCGGGGGCGGAGGCGTTCGAGGGGCTGCGGTACGATATGCCGAACATCTCGTCGCGGATGGACAATTTGCGCGCGGCGGTCTTGCGGCCGCAGCTTGCCGGGCTCGACGCAGCCTGCGCCGCCTGGACCGAGCGCTATCGCGTGGTGGAGGCGGGGCTGCGCGGGGTGCCGGGGCTGACCCTGGTGGAGCGGCCGCAGCACGAGGATTTCGTGGGGTCGTCGATCCAGTTCCTCCTGCTCGACCGGGGGGACGAGGAGATCGCCCGCGTGGTGGCGGGCTGCAAGGCGCGGGGCGTGGAGCTGAAATGGTTCGGCGCGGCGGAGCCGGAGGGCTTCACCTCGGTCTACCGCCACTGGCGCTACACCGGAGCGGCGCCGATGCCCGGGAGCGACCGGGTGCTCAGGGCGATCCTCGACATGCGGCTGCCCCTGACGTTCAGTCTGGAGGATTGCGCGCTGATCGGGCGGATCGTCGCGGAGGAAGTGCGCGGGTAGCATCTGAGCGGGAAGCCGGGCGAGCGCCTGCCCGTGGGATGGCGCTGCAACGGTTGAGCGGCGCGGTTTATGGTGCAGGCCTGCCTCCGACTTCCAAGGCCCGCGCAAGCGTCACCAGAGCGCCAGCCCGTGGGGCGGGCAGGCGCTCGCCCGGCGCCTTCGGCGCGGTTCGGGCGGGGGTAGCCGGAGCGCCGGGATCACCAGGCGCACCCGAACCGCCCTACCGCCGCTTCGGATCGGCCGGGTAGACCCCCAGAAGCTTCATGTCGGTGGTGAAATAGTCGAGTTCCTCG
Source organism: Paracoccaceae bacterium (assembly GCA_050299695.1). GTDB lineage: Bacteria > Pseudomonadota > Alphaproteobacteria > Rhodobacterales > Rhodobacteraceae > Ovoidimarina. Next base: position 9,151 of record JBNKWI010000097.1, on the reverse strand, counting down.
AGCGCCAGCTGCACGTTGCGGTCGTCGGGATGGCCCTCGATATCGGCATAGAACTGGGTCGCCGTGAAGGACCCGTCCACCATGTAGCTCTCGAGCTTGGTCATGTTGATGCCGTTCGTCGCGAAACCGCCCATCGCCTTGTAGAGCGCGGCGGGGATGTTCCGGACCCGGAACACGAAGGAGGTCATCATCCGGCCCGAGGCGCCGCGGCGCTTGAAGTCGGGGTCGCGCGACATGATCAGGAACCGGGTGGTGTTCTTGTCGTGGTCCTCGATATGGCGCGCCACCACGTGGAGCCCGTGGATCTCGCCCGCGAGTTCCGAGGCGAGCGCCCCGAGGGTCGGTTCCTTCATTTCGGCGACGATCTTGGCCGAGCCGGCGGTGTCGGCCCCGACGAGCGGCTGGATCCCGTGCTCGCGCAGGAAGTCGCGGCACTGGCCGAGGAGCACCGTGTGGCTCATCGCCGTCTTGATCTGCGACAAGGGCGCGCCGGGAATGGCGAGAAGGTTGATATGGACCCGGACGAAGGCCTCGGCGATGATATTGAGCCCGCTGCCGGGCAGGAGCGAATGGATGTCGGCGACCCGCCCATAGGTGGAATTCTCCACCGGCAGCATCGCCAGATCGGCCCTTGCCCCGCGCACCGTCTCGATCACGTCCTCGAAGGTCTTGCAGGGCACGGCCTCCATGTCCGGGTAGGTTTCCCGGCAGGCCTGGTGCGAATAGGCCCCCGGCTCGCCCTGGAACGCGATCTTCCCTGCCATCCGCTCCCCTCGCATTCCTGTTGCCCAGACGTTTCGTCGCGGCTCATATCCCTTGAACCCGGCCAATGGAAGCGGGTAGATAGCCGACGAACCAGGGACGAAACGGGACGCGACATGTTCGACACGATGACCTTGACCAAGGCGGCCGCCGGCCTGATTCTCACCTGGCTGATCCTGCTCCTGGGCAAATGGGCCGCCGAGGGCGTCTACCATGTGGGCGGCCATGGCGAGCAGGCCTATGTGATTCCGGTGGAAGACAGCGCGCCGGCCGAAGACACCGGGCCGCAGGTGTCGTTCGACGAGGTCTACGCCTCGGCCGACGCGTCGAAGGGCGAGGGCCTGTTCCGCCAGTGCCAGTCCTGCCACAATCTCGACGGCACCAACGCCACCGGCCCGCATCTCGACGGCGTGGTCGGCCGCGCGGTCGCCTCGGTTGGGGGCTTCGGCTATTCCGACGCGCTGAAGGGCCTCGGCGGCGAGTGGACGCCCGACCGGCTGGAGGAATTCCTCTCGGGCCCCGCGAAATACGCGGCGGGCACCAAGATGACCTACAAGGGCATGAAGAAGATCGAGGACCGGGCGAACATCATCGCCTATCTCGCCTCGAAGAGCTGACCCCTGCCGCAGATTTCTTGAAGCAAGACCTGCCGGGCGCTCACGGCTGATCGCCCGCCCGGCAGCTCTCGTGGTTCTCCGCCACCAGCGCGTCGAGCATCGCCGAGATGTCCTCGATCTCCTCGGCGACCACATGGGTCACGCCCCCCTCGCGCTGCAGCCGCCCGGTGACCCTCAGGCAGCGCCCGGCGATCACCGCCCGGCGGAACCGTTCGTAGATCTTCCGCCAGACGATCACGTTGACGACCCCGGTCTCGTCCTCGAGCGTCACGAAGATCACCCCTTTCGCGGTGCCCGGCCTTTGCCGCACCAGGACGAGCCCCGCCACGCGGACACGCGCGCCCTGCGACACCTCCTCGAGCCGCGCATGCGGCAGGCAGGCGGGCGGGCGCGGCCAGGGCGGCGGGCGGGTATACAGGGGCTCCATGGGAACAAAGATAGAACATCTGCAGGGCCGCGCAAGCCGGAAAAGGGCTGGAACGCCGGGCGGCACAGGGCTAGAACGGGCCGCGCGACGACAAAGGGCAGGACATGGCGAAGATCACCTATATCGAACACAACGGCACCGAGCACGTGGTGGACGTGGCCAACGGGCTCACCGTCATGGAAGGTGCCCGCGACAACGGCATCCCCGGGATCGACGCCGATTGCGGCGGTGCCTGCGCCTGTTCGACCTGCCATGTCTATGTCCATCCCGACTGGGTCGACCGCCTGCCCGCCCGCGACGGGATGGAGGAGGACATGCTCGACTTCGCCTACGAGCCCGACCCGGCGCGCTCGCGCCTGACCTGCCAGCTCAAGGTCACCGACGCGCTCGACGGGCTCGTGGTGCAGATGCCCGAAAAGCAGATCTGATGCGGAGCGCCGGCGCGCCGGCCGTTGCCGCCCTCTGGGCGCTTCTGGCAGGGGCCGCGCCGGCCTGCGAGGCAGTGACCGACGGCTGGGGCCTGGATGGGCGCAGCGCCGAGACGACGTTCCGGAACCGGGCGGCGTCGGGCCGCCACGAAGGCTGGGCGCCTGCGCGCGCGTCGCTGATCTTCCACGCCGGCTTCGACGGCCTCACCGACGAATACGGCCACAACATCCTCGGCCCGGTCCGCGACGCGAAGATCCTGACGATCCATATCCGCCTTCCGGGTGACGCCAGGATCACCTGCCCCTCGGGAGTGACCCTCCCCGAAGGCGAGGTCTTCGAGGACATCGCGCCCCACCTCGCCGATCTCGACGGCGACGGGCTCCCGGAAGTGATCGTGGTGCAGTCGAGCACGCGCGCCGGCGCCCGGCTCGCCATCTACGACCGCCGCGCCCGGCTCCTCGCCGCCACCCCGCCGATCGGGCAACGCAACCGCTGGCTCGCGCCCGTCGGCGCGGCCGATCTCGACGGCGACGGCGCGATGGAGATCGCCTATGTGGACCGCCCCCACCTCGCGAAAACCCTGCGCATCTGGCGCTGGAAGGACGGCGAACTGACCGAGATCGCCGCCGGCACCGGGCTCACCAACCACCGGATCGGCGATGCGACGATCTCGGGTGGCATCCGCGATTGCGGGTCGGGGCCAGAGATGGTGCTGGCCGATGGCGGCTGGACCCGTGTTCTGGCGGTGACCTTCCGGGACGGCGCGCTCACGGCGCGGGACCTCGGGCCCCTGCGGGGCGCGGCGGATTTAACGCAGGCGATGGATTGCCCCTAGGGCGGGTTCAGTTTCGCAGCCCCGGAAGCGCATCGGCTCCTCGAATTGCCCCCGCCCGAACAGCGCCGAAGGCGCCGGGCGAGCGCCTGCCCGTCCCGGCGGGCTGGCGCTCTGGTGACGTCCCGCGCCGAACCTCTGTACGGCGGAATTGGTGAAATAGAGCGCGCAGCTCAACCGTTGTAGCGCCATCCCACGGGCAGGCGCCCGCCCGGCTTGCGCAAAGCTGCGGCGGAGGGGTGACCTCATCCGCCTCTAAAACAACGACCCCTGCTCCGGCCCGCCCTTCGGCTTCGGCGCGGGCTTTGCCGCCTGCCGCGCCTCGCCGCCACCCGGCCGCATCCGTCCGTCGCGGAACTGGATCTCCAGCTCCCCGGCGGCCCGCGCCGCCTCGGCCGAGGTGACCAGCGCCCCGTCGCCCCAGACCACCGCGTAGCCGCGCCCCAGCGTCTCCTCGTAGCCGAGGCTCCGCCGCATCCGGTCGAGCGCGTCGAGCCGGTCGGCCCGCGCCCCGGCAAGCCGCGCGAGGGCCGGCGCCATCCGCGCCCATGTCCCGTCCAGCCGCGCCCGCCCCTCGGCGATCTTCCGGACCTCGTCGCGCCTCAGCCGCTCCAGCGCCGGACCGAGCCGCCCTGCCAGCCCCAAAAGCCGCTCGCGCCGCGCCACGATCCCGCTCCCGAGCGCGGCGGGCCGCACCGCCGCCCCAAGCTGCGCGAACCGCGCCCGCGCCCCCTGCGCCACACCCCGGAGCGCCGCCGGGAGCGCGCGGTCCGCCATGTCGAGCCGCTGACGCGCATTGTCGAACAAGGCCTCCGCCCGCGGCAGCCCGCGCGACAGATCCGCCAGCCGCCGGCGCCGGTCGCTCACCCCCTGCGCCGCGCGCTGCGCCAGCCGCGCCCCCTGCGCCTCGATATGGGCCAGGAAATCGAGCCGCACCGGCACCGCCATCTCGGCCGCCGCCGTGGGCGTGGGCGCGCGCCGGTCGGAAACGAAGTCAATGAGCGTGGTGTCGGTCTCATGCCCCACCGCCGAGATCAGCGGGATCGCCGAGGCCGCCGCCGCCCGCGCGACCACTTCCTCGTTGAACCCCCAGAGATCCTCCACCGATCCGCCGCCCCGCGCGACGATCAACAGATCCGGCCGCGGCAGCGCGCCCCCCGGCGTCAGCGCATTGAACCCGGCGATCGCCGCGGCGACCTGGGGCGCGCAGTCCTTGCCCTGCACCGCGACCGGCCAGACCAGCACCTTGCGCGGGAACCGGTCGCGCAGCCGGTGCAGGATGTCGCGGATCACCGCGCCCTGGGGCGAGGTCACCACACCGATCACCTCGGGCAGGAACGGCAAGGGCTTCTTCCGCGCGGCGTCGAACAGGCCCTCGGCGGCGAGCGCCTTCTTCCGCCGCTCCAGCATCGCCATCAGCGCGCCCTCGCCCGCCACCGCGAGCCGCACCGCGTTCAGCCCGTATTTCGACGACATGCCCGAGGCGGTCATCTTGCCCTCGGCGACCACCTCCATTCCCTCCTCGGGCAGGATCCCGAGCCCCGGCACCTGGCCGCGCCAGGTCATGCAGGACAGGACCGACTTGTCGTCCTTCAGGTCGAAATAGAGATGCCCCGAGCGGGCGCGGACCACCCGGCCCACCTCGCCCCGCACGCGGACATGGCCGAACCCGCCCTCGATCACCCGGCGCACCGCGCCCGACAGCTCGGTCACGGTGAACTCGGGTTCGTTGGCGCCCGGGCGCGGATCGTCGAACAGGTCGCTCATCGGCGCCGACCCTAGCGGCGCGGCGACGGGTCCGCCAGTGCCGCCCTATCGCCCGGCCAAGGCGCCGATCCCAAACCGCATCCAACGCCGCGTCTTCGACGTCCGGAGCCGCGTCTGGAACCGGGTCGCGATCCAGCCCCAGAGCGGCGAGAAGATGGCCAGTGCAAAGCACAGGATATACGCAGAACACCCCGCCCCAGTTCGGCCACATCGGGTGTACCCAGATGTCCCGCGGCGGTTCCGCCCCGAATTCGCGGCGATAGGCCGCGACGGCCGCCTTGTAGAAACGCCGCCGCGCGGCGCGGTCCTCGACCACGACGGCCGCGCGGTGGAACGGGCGGCGCAGCACCCGCCGCCACCGCAGCCGCTGCCACAGCCTGTTGGTGCTGCAGGAAGCCCCATTGGGCGACGAACGATAGCGCGGACCGGGCACAGTCGGCGACAGCAGCGAATGGGAGATCCCCGCCACGATCAGGCCCACGAAGATCGCAACGAACCACAGGCCGAATACCTCATGGGCGACAAGCATCGCGAGGAGGCCCGCGCCGATCCCGCCAGCCGCCGCGGAAAAGGACTTGCTCCGGTCGCTCCGGCGCTGTGCCTCGGTCCGGTAGACCCAGATGTTCTCCGGCGGCTCGCGGCGGAACTCTTCGCGGTAGAGCGCCAGTGTGGCGGCATATTGTTCCTCGTAGCGCGGCATCTCGCTAGGCCCGGTGCAGGGCTCGTGATGAAACGGCGCGCCGAACAGCGGCCGGCAGAACCTCTCGATATAATCATGGCTGTCGGTCATATGCGCGTGCCAGACCTTGTCGATCACCTCCGACGGCGTGGCCTGCCGGTCGGAGACCCGCGCGAGGTAGACGAAGCGCAGATATTCCCAGACGGCCTCTTCCGCATAGCTGGCCTCCCACCCCTCCTCGCGCTCGAGCCGCGCCTCGATCGCCGTCTTGAACGGGGCGAAACGTCCGAAGAACCCCCTCCGCGGCTCGGGCGGAAACCCATGCGCCTGGATCCGCCTCCACAGCGCCTCGTCGCGCATCGCTTGCCGCTCCTGCCCGCATTCGCTATCCGCGAGACCAGCTATTAGGGCAATACGACGGAAATGGGGACCCACGCGTGAACATCCTGATCCTCGGCGGCGGCGGGCGCGAACACAGCATCGCCTGGGCGGTGAAGCAGAACCCGAAATGCGACCGGCTGATCGTCGCGCCGGGCAATGCCGGGATCGCCGAGATCGCCGAATGCGCCGATCTGGACATTCTCGACGGTGCGGCGGTGGCCGAATTCGCCGGCGAGGCGGGGATAGATTTCGTGATCGTCGGCCCCGAGGCGCCGCTCGCGGCGGGCGTCGCCGACCGGCTGCGCGACGCGGGGCTCCTCGTCTTCGGCCCCTCCGGCGCGGCCGCGCGGCTCGAGGCGTCGAAGAGCTTCACCAAGGAGATCTGCGACGCCGCCGGTGCCCCCACCGCCGCCTGGGCGCGGTTCGACGACGCCGACGCCGCCCGCGCCTATATCCGCGCCCAGGGCGCCCCCATCGTGGTCAAGGCCGACGGGCTCGCCGCCGGCAAGGGCGTGATCGTCGCCATGACCGAGGCGGAGGCGCTGGCCGCCGTCGACGACATCCTCGGCGGCGCCTTCGGCGCGGCCGGCGCCGAGGTGGTGATCGAGGAATTCATGGAGGGCGAGGAAGCGTCCTATTTCGTCCTCTGCGACGGCGAAACGGTGCTCCCCATCGGCACCGCGCAGGACCACAAGCGCGTCGGCGACGGCGACACCGGCCTCAATACCGGCGGCATGGGCGCCTATTCCCCGGCGCCGGTCCTCTCCGACGCGGTGGCCAAACGCGCGCTCGACGAGATCGTGCGCCCGACCGTCGCCGAGATGGCGCGGCGCGGCATGCCCTACCAGGGCGTGCTCTATGTCGGGCTGATGATCCAGAACGGCGCGCCGCGGCTGGTGGAATACAACGTCCGCTTCGGCGATCCGGAATGCCAGGTCCTGATGATGCGGCTCGGCGCGCAGGCGCTCGACCTGCTGCAGGCGGCGGCCGAGGGGCGGCTGGACAGAGCCCAGGTGAACTGGGCCGACGACCACGCGATGACCGTGGTCATGGCCGCCCGGGGCTATCCCGGCGCCTATGAAAAGGGTAGCGCCATCGGCGGGCTCGACACGCTCCCCGAAGACAGCCGCCGCATGGTGTTCCACGCCGGCACCGCCGAGCGCGACGGCCGGATCGTCGCCACCGGCGGCCGCGTCCTCAACGTCACCGCCCGCGGCGAAAGCCTCGCCGTTGCGCGCGAGACCGCCTACGCCATGGTCGACGCCATCGACTGGCCCGAGGGCTTCTGCCGCCGCGACATCGGCTGGCGCGCGCTCTAGCCCGGCGCCGGAAACACCAGCCCGTCGAACAGCTTCCGCGCCGTCCGGAGCGTGCCCGCGCGCAGCACCGTGCCCGAAGCGTCGCGCACCAGAAGCACCTCCGCCGCCCCGGTCGGATGCTCCACCGCGAAGGTCTCGCCCTCGGGCAGCACCGCCACCGCCGCTGCCGGAGAGCCCGGGAGCGTGCAGGCCGTCGCCACGCTCACCGCCGCGAAGACGCCGATCCCCGCATGGCAGCGATGCGGGATGAACGACCGGGTCGACACCGTGCCTCCCGCCGTGGGCGGCGACACCAGCACCATCTTCGGCACCGATTTCTCCGCCACATCGCCGAGGTTCATCCTCGGCCCCGCCTGAAGCCGGATCGCCTCCAGCCGCGCCTTCAAACCCGCATCCCCGTCCAGCACCTCGCGCGGCTCGGTCCCGGTCACGCCCATGTCCGACGCGCGCAGGATCACGCAGGGCATCCCGTTGTCGATCAGCGTGCACTCCACCCCGTCGATCACATCCACCGCGTTTCCGCTCGGCAGGAGCGCCCCGCACATCGACCCGGCGATGTTCTCGAACATCAAGGGCACCGGCGCGTGATGCCCGGGCACCCCGTCGATCCGCGCCGCGCCCGCATAGCTCACCCGCCCGCCCGGCGTCGCGATCCGCGCCGTCGCCACCTCGCCGGTGTTTCGCATGTGGATCCGCACCGGGGTCTCGCCCTCCGCCGCAGCCACCAGCCCGCGCTCGATGGCGGCAGGGCCGACGCCCGCGAGGATATTGCCGCAGCCCTGCGCATCCGACACCAGCGCCCGGTCGACGAAGACCTGGAGGAACAGGTAGTCCACATCCGCATCCGCCCGCGTGGGCGGCGACAGCACCGCCACTTTCGAGGTCAGGGGGTCCGCCCCGCCGATCCCGTCGATCTGCCGCGCATCGGGCGAACCCATCACGCGCAACAGAAGCGCGTCGATCCCGGCCCGGTCGGGCGGCAGGTCCGACGCGAGGAAATAGGCCCCCTTCGACGTGCCGCCCCGCATCCAGAGGCAGGGAATCCCCGCCTCGGGCTCAGACATATTTGAGCCCCTTCGCCGCCAGCCGCCCGCGCATGTCGTAGATATCGAGCCCCAGCTCGCCCGCGGCCAGCCGCGCCCGCTTGCCCTCCTCGGCATCCATCCGCGCCTGCGCAGCCGCCATCGCCGCCTCGGCCTCGGCCAGGGGCACCACGCAGACCCCGTCATCGTCGGCCACGATCACGTCGCCCGGATTGACCGGCGCCCCGGCGCAGACCACGGGGATATTCACCGACCCCACCGTCTCCTTCACCGTCCCCGCCGCGCCCACCGCGGTCGACCACACGCCGAACCCCATCGCGCGCAGGTCCTTAGTATCGCGCACCCCGCTGTCCAGAACCGCCGCACGGCAGCCCTGCGCCATCGCCGAGGTCGCCAGCAGATCGCCGAAATACCCCATGTCGCAGGGCGAGGTCGGCGCCAGTACCAGCACGTCGCCCTCCCGAAGCTGCTCGATCGCCACATGGATCATCCAGTTGTCCCCCGGCGGCGCGGAAATCGTCACGGCGCTTCCGGCAATCGCCAGATCCTGCTGGATCGGCCGCATGTTCACGGCCATCAGCCCTTTCCGCCCCATCGCCTCATGCACCGTCGCCACCCCGGCCGCGCCCAGCCGGGCGATCAGCGCGGGATCGGCCCGCCCGATGTTCTGCACCACCACGCCCATCGCCTCACTCCTTCACCGGCGGCGTCCCGTGGGTATGGAACGTCTCGATCGTCTTCAGCCCCCAGGCCTGCCCCTTCCTGCGCTCGGCCTCGGTCCAGCAAACGGGCTGCCAGTCCGGCGCCAGGATCAGCCGCGCGCCGGCATTGGCGAGCTCCACCCGGTTCCCCGCCGGCTCCCAGACATAGAGAAAGAAAGACCCCTGGATCGCGT
>JBNKWI010000096.1:0-12315 GCA_050299695.1 Paracoccaceae bacterium | reverse complement strand
AAGCATCTCGGCGCCGATATCAACTATGCCTGGCCCACGGCCGAGATCGCGGTGATGGGCGCCAAGGGGGCGGTGGAGATTCTCTATCGCTCGGAGCTAGGCGACGCCGGGAAGATTGCCGACCGGACCCGCGACTACGAGACCAATTTCGCCAATCCGTTCAAGGCCGCCGAGCGGGGCTTCATCGACGAGGTGATCCAGCCGCACTCGACCCGGCGGCGGGTGGCGCGGGCTTTCGCGGCGCTGAGGCGCAAGCAGAAGGCGCTGCCTTGGAAAAAACACGACAACCTACCGCTTTGAGACGGGAATAATGACCGATCTGAACACGCGCCCGGACCGCTGCCCGCAGTGGTGGGTCCTTGAAAACGCGCAAGATATTGCCGGTGGCACAGGTTCCAGTAGCTGTTCTGATGCATGCTGGCCACATTCCGCCGGTCTTGCGGAAGATGGATATTCTTCCCGAATCCGATACGTTAGGGTCTGGACGGGTTCAACGAGAGCCCGTACCTCGTACGAGGGGCGGTGGTTTGCGACTGGTCGCGGCCATGCCCGGAACACAACCAGGAGACAGAGATGTCGCAGAGCATCAAAGCCGCTTTCCTCCTCAGCCTGCTCGCGCTCGGCGCGTGCGGCCAGCAGGAAGAAGAAGTTGTCATGGTCGAGCCCGCGCCGATCACGTCCGACGCGCCGACGGGCAAGTACTGACTTTCCCGCCGGACGGGCCTTCGGGCCCGTCCGGCAAACCCTCCCCGCTTCGGGCCGCCTTCATGAGGCGTCGCCATGCTGAAGCACCGGGGCTTTCCGGGGCGTCTGCCCGGAACCGATTTCCAATTCACCATCCGGCGCGCCAATCCGCGCGGTGTCACCCCGCTTACGCGGCGTGAGCGCTATGCCGACCGGCGCCCGGCAGACCGCCGTGCCGACGAGGCCTTCCTGGCCGCGCTCTGGGAGCATTTCGGCGAAGAGCCGTTCGAGCGCGGCAATCTCGATGCCGGCCGCCTGTCCTGGCTGTTCGGACGCGAGGTGATTCCGGCCGAGGAGCCGTTCGACCCCGAAAGCTACGACGCGCTCTTGCGCATCGACCTGGCCACGGCGCGTGCCGCCTTTCCAGACGCGGTGGAAGAATGAGCGCGTTCTCGCCGACATCTGCGGGATTTTGCCGGGCGATCAGGAAATCGCGTATAGGTTGTATTTTGGGATTTGTTTCCGCCGCAGAAGTGTGCAATTCTGAAAGCGGGGCGGTATCCCCCATAAACAGTTCCGCCCCGAGTAAGAACCGTTACCCTTCCCCTTCAAGACGGTCCGGCCTATCCCAGGCCGGGCCGTCGCTCGGCGTGTTCGGTGGGCGATTTGCCGCCGACCGGGAACGGAAACCTGATTTGCGGCGTTCGGAGCCAGCGTTAAGAAGCAGCACAAGCACTGGCGTCCTAGGAGTATGGGCATGCAGAAGATCACGACATTTGCGGTTCTGGCCGCTTTTCTGGGCCTCGCGGCCTGTGGTGACACGATGGGCGAGCAGGCCCTCATCGGTGGGGGTGTGGGGGCCGGCACGGCGCTCGTGCTCGACGCCGATCCGCTGGCCGGGGCGGCCGTGGGCGCCGGGGCCAACATCCTCTACTGCGACCAGAACCCGCGCGCCTGCTGAGCACCCGGGCACCGGCCGTCTCGCGCCGGGCCCGCTGAATTTCGTGGACGCCGGTTCCGCCATGCGCGGGGCCGGCGTCTTTTCGTTTTGCCGGGGCACGGCCCCGAGAGAGCCGGGGGACAGATGTTCAAGAAGATCCTGATCGCCAACCGGGGCGAGATCGCCTGCCGCGTCATCAAGACCGCGCGCCGGATGGGCATCGCCACGGTCGCGGTCTATTCGGATGCCGATGCCGATGCGCTGCATGTTCGGATGGCCGACGAGGCGGTGCATATCGGCCCTCCGCCGGCGAACCAATCCTATATCGTGATCGACAGGATCATGGCGGCGATCCGCGAGACCGGCGCCGAGGCGGTGCATCCTGGCTACGGCTTCCTCTCCGAGAACCCGCGCTTCGCCGAGGCGCTCGAGGCCGAGGGCGTCGCCTTCATCGGCCCGCCCAAGGGCGCCATCGAGGCGATGGGCGACAAGATCACCTCGAAGAAGCTTGCCGCGGAGGCGGGGGTCTCCACCGTTCCGGGTTATATGGGCCTGATCGGTGATGCCGACGAGGCGGTGAAGATCAGCCGGGAGATCGGTTATCCGGTGATGATCAAGGCCTCGGCAGGCGGCGGCGGCAAGGGGATGCGGATCGCCTGGAATGATTCCGAGGCGCGCGAGGGCTTCCAGTCCTCGAAGAACGAGGCGGCGAACTCCTTCGGCGACGACCGGATCTTCATCGAGAAATTCGTCACCCAGCCGCGCCATATCGAGATCCAGGTTCTGGCGGATACTCACGGCACCTGCCTCTGGCTGAACGAGCGGGAGTGCTCGATCCAGCGGCGGAACCAGAAGGTGATCGAGGAGGCGCCCTCGCCGTTCCTCGACGCGGGCACGCGCGAGGCCATGGGCGAACAGGCCTGCGCCCTCGCCCAGGCGGTGGGCTACGCGAGCGCGGGCACCGTGGAGTTCATCGTCGACGGCGAGAAGAACTTCTACTTCCTCGAGATGAACACGCGGCTCCAGGTCGAGCATCCGGTGACCGAGCTCATCACCGGGATCGACCTCGTGGAGCAGATGATCCGGGTGGCGGCAGGCGAGAAGCTCTCCTTCGGTCAGGCGGATGTGGGCATCAACGGTTGGGCGATCGAGAGCCGCCTCTACGCCGAGGACCCGTACCGCAACTTCCTGCCCTCGATCGGCCGGCTCACTCGCTACCGCCCGCCGGCGGAGGTCGCGGGCAAGGATCTGGCGGTGCGCAACGATACCGGCGTCTACGAAGGCGGCGAGATCTCGATGTACTACGACCCGATGATTGCCAAGCTCTGCACCTGGGCGCCGACGCGCGGGGCGGCCATCGAGGCGATGCGGGTGGCCTTGGACACGTTCGAGGTGGAGGGGATCGGCCACAACCTGCCGTTCCTCTCGGCAGTGATGGACCATGATCGCTTCGTCTCGGGTGAGATGACCACCGCCTTCATCGCCGAGGAATATCCCGAAGGCTTCGAGGGCGTGACGCTCGACGAACCGGCGCTGCGGCGCGTCGCGGCCTCGGCGGCGGCGATGCACCGGGTCGCCGAGATCCGCCGTACCCGCGTCTCGGGCCGGATGGACAACCACGAGCGCAAGGTCGGCCGCGATTGGGTGGTGTCGGTCGGTGGCAACACCTATCCGGTCTCCATCGACGCCGAGCCCGGCGCCTCAACCGTGAGCTTTGCCGACGGCGGGGTCCACCGGGTCGAGGGTGACTGGGTGCCGGGGATGAGCCTCGCCTCGATGCGGGTCGACGGCGCGCCGCTCGTCATGAAGGTCGGCAAGATCTCGGGCGGCTTCCGGCTCCGGACGCGCGGGGCCGAGATCAAGGCGACGGTCCGCACGCCGCGGGTGGCGGAACTGGCCGCGCTCATGCCCGAGAAGCTGCCGCCCGATACTTCCAGGCTGCTCCTCTGCCCGATGCCCGGCCTGATCGTGAAGATCAACGTCGCAGTGGGCGACGAGGTGCAGGAGGGTCAGGCGCTCTGCACTGTCGAGGCGATGAAGATGGAGAACATCCTGCGCGCCGAGAAGAAGGGCGTGGTGGCCAAGGTCAACGCATCGGCCGGTGACAGCCTCGGCGTCGATGAGGTGATCTTGGAGTTCGAGTGAGTGGGCACCGCGAGATCGACCTGGCGGTTCTGTCGCTTCTGGCCCTTGTCTTCGGGGGAGCCGTTGTCATGAACGGGCTCGGCGGCGGAATTTCGGCAATGGTCGCGGCCTGGATCGTGTTCGGTCTGGCCTTTGCGCTCAATCTCGCGACCATCCCGCCACTCCTGCGCCAGTCCTACGGGCGCGTTTCGGTCGTCTTCGCGCCGCTCCTGGCGCTCGGTGTATTGCTGGCCTGGAGCCTCCTGTCGTTTTTCGGCGTGAAGGTCGAGACTGCCGCGACCGGGCTGGTCGGCGGAACGATCATCGCGTTAGGCTGGATCGTGACATACCTGGTCACCGATGTCCGCGAGGAGGGCGTGCGCGACAAGAACCGGAGGGAAACCCTCGTGGCGCTCCGTTCCGAGGTCTTCGCACTCGTCGACAAGCTCGACAACCAGGATATTGAACATAACGCCGGACAGGTGCAGGCGCGGATCCTTGCCGGTGAGCCGGACGGCGAGTACTTCCCGTTTTCGACGATGGACAGCGCGCCCATCGTCTTCTCCGCCATCGCCCACAAGGTACCCTCGCTCGAGGGCGAGACGACGGTGGACGACGTCATACGCTTCTACGCCGAATACACCGATCTGCGGCAGCTGATCGACGATCTGCGCCAGGACGAAGCGCGCGGCTTGCCGCGCGAGCGGCGGGTCGGGTTGCACAGGGAATTGACGCGGCGGCGAATCAGCACACTGCGCTGGGGTCTGCGTGCCATCGTGTCGATCAATGCCGAACTGGGGGTCGCCGCACCCGAGAACGTGCAGCGTTCGGGTCTCAACCCGCAGATAAATCCATGACGATCAAGGGAAATAACGTCCCAGCGCCGGTCTCAGAAATCGCCGCTGATCGGGCGTTCCGGCGACTTTTCAGGCTGGTCGAGGTCTTTCCTCATCGCGCCCTCCATGGGGTTCATGCCGTCAATATAGGGCCCGGGCGTGAAGATTTCAATTGCAGGACAGGGCGTTACTCGGCCGCGCGGCGGGCGCGGATCTCGTCCTGCCGGAGTGGCATCTTGTCGATCGAGCGGGTGAGTTCGCGCACGTCCCAGGGGAAGGGCTTCCTCAGCTTCACGCCGCCGTCCTTGCCGATCAGCGCGATCATGAAGCCGCGCGGGCGAAGCTTGTCGCGGACGGCCGAGCGGTGCGCCGGGTCGGTATCGACGATAACGATCACGTCGCGCTCGGCCAGTTCGCCGGGCCTGGCGGTAAGAAGGTCGATCTGCTCGCGAAACCGCGGATCGGCCGGCGTGTCGGCGAAGACGACGATGGGCCGCGCGATCCAGCGGAATGCGTCGAGGTCGATCCCCTCCGCGTCGACGATGGCGGTCGGGTCGGCCTGCCAGGCGGCGACCGGATCCACCGGATCGTCTGGCCGGGCCGGGCCGGCGGCGAAGGCGGCCAACACAGCCGAGAAAACGATTGGAACTGCGCGCATCGGGTCTCCTCTGACCCAAGATATAGGATGGTGCGGCGCGAAAACGAAGATGCAAACGAAGCCGGGGACGACGCGATGACCGACTGGAAGGCACTGGCGGAAAAGGAACTGAGGGGGCGCCCGCTTGCGGCGCTTGACTGGGAGACGCTGGAAGGGATCCGGGTGCGCCCGCTCTATACCGAGGCGGATCTGAACGGGCTCGGGCATCTGGGCGGCGTGCCGGGCGTGGCGCCCTACACCCGTGGCGTGAAGGCGACGATGTATGCCGGCCGGCCCTGGACCATCCGGCAATACGCGGGCTTCTCGACAGCCGAGGAATCGAACGCCTTCTACCGAAAGGCGCTGGCGGCGGGGCAGCAGGGCGTCTCGGTCGCCTTCGACCTCGCCACCCATCGCGGCTATGACAGCGACCATCCCCGCGTCGTCGGCGATGTGGGGAAGGCGGGCGTCGCCATCGACTCGGTCGAGGACATGAAGATCCTGTTCGACGGAATTCCGCTCGAGAAGGTCTCGGTGTCGATGACCATGAACGGGGCGGTGATCCCGGTGCTCGCGAATTTCATCGTCGCAGGCGAGGAGCAGGGGGTCGACCGCGCGGCGCTCTCCGGCACCATCCAGAACGACATCCTGAAGGAGTTCATGGTGCGGAACACCTATGTGTACCCGCCGGAGCCTTCCATGAGGATCGTCGCGGATATCATTGAATACACGTCGAAAGAGATGCCACGCTTCAACTCGATCTCGATCTCGGGCTACCACATGCAGGAGGCGGGCGCGAACCTCGTGCAGGAGCTCGCCTTCACGCTGGCGGACGGGCGCGAATACGTGCGGACGGCCATCGCGCGGGGCATGGACGTGGACGTCTTCGCGCCCCGGCTCTCGTTCTTCTTCGCGATCGGGATGAATTTCTTCATGGAGGCGGCGAAGCTCCGCGCGGCGCGGCTCCTCTGGAGCCGGATCATGGAGGAATTCGCGCCGAAGGACCCGCGCTCCTCGATGCTCCGCACTCATTGCCAGACCTCGGGCGTGTCCCTCCAAGAGCAGGACCCCTACAACAACGTTGTGCGCACGGCATACGAGGCGATGTCGGCGGTCTTGGGCGGCACCCAGTCGCTTCACACCAACGCCCTCGACGAAGCCATTGCCTTGCCGACGGAATTTGCCGCGAGGATCGCACGGAACACCCAGCTCATCCTCCAGGAAGAGACCGGCATAACCAACGTGATCGACCCGCTTGCGGGCTCCTACTACGTGGAGAACCTCACCGCAGAGCTCGCCGAGAAGGCCTGGGCGCTGATCGAGGAGGTCGAGGAGATGGGCGGCATGACCAAGGCGGTGGCCTCGGGGATGCCGAAGCTCCGGATCGAGGAATCGGCGGCGCGGCGGCAGGCGATGATCGACCGGGGCGACGAGGTGATCGTCGGCGTCAACAAGTACCGCAAGGACAAGGAAGATCCGATCGACATCCTCGATATCGACAACGACGCGGTGCGCGCGGCGCAGGTGGCGCGGATCGAACGCACGCGGGCGTCCCGTGACCAGGCGGGATGCGATGCGGCGCTGGCGGCGCTGGAAACGGGCGCCGCGGGTAACGGCAACCTTCTGGAACTGGCCGTCGCGGCGGCGCGGGCGCGGGCCACTGTGGGAGAGATTTCGATGGCGATGGAAAAGGTGTTCGGCCGCCACCGGGCGGAGGTGAAGACGCTGGCCGGGGTCTACGGCTCGGCCTACGAGGGCGACGCGGGCTTCGCGGCGATCCAGAAGGACGTGGAGGCTTTCGCCGAGGAGGAGGGGCGGCGGCCGCGGATGCTGGTAGTCAAGATGGGCCAGGACGGGCACGACCGGGGCGCCAAGGTGATCGCCACGGCCTTCGCCGATATCGGTTTCGACGTGGACGTGGGCCCGCTGTTCCAGACGCCGGAGGAGGCGGCGCAGGACGCCATCGACAACGACGTGCATGTGGTCGGGATCTCGTCGCAGGCGGCGGGCCACAAGACGCTGGCGCCGAAGCTGATCGAGGCGCTGGCGGCGGAGGGCGCGGGCGACATCATCGTGATCTGCGGCGGCGTGATCCCGCAGCAGGATTACGAGTTCCTGAAGTCGAAAGGCGTGAAGGCGATCTTCGGGCCCGGCACCAACATCCCCGAGGCGGCCGCCGACATCCTGCGGCTGATCCGCGCGGCACGTACGGCCTGAGCTCGCCTCCGGCCTGCCCGACGTCCCGGCCCGGGCCGGGATCGCGCGGCGGGTCGGGTTCAGGGATGGCCGTGCCTTGCCGCCTCGCGCGCCGGAAACGGCCCGGCGATTGCCGCACCGCACCGATGCGGCTAGGCTCGCGCCGAATGGCTAGGGGAGGGTGCGATGATCGACCATATGGGATATCCGGTGCGCGACCTTGCGGCCTCCAAGGCGTTCTACGAGCAGGCGCTGGCACCGCTCGGCTATGTGCTGCTGATGGAAGTGACCGAAGAGATGACCGGCGGCCATGGTGCCCATGTGGGATTCGGCGCGGGAGGCAAGCCGGATTTCTGGATCGGCACCGGGCGGGATCCGGTCTCGTCCGTCCATGTCGCCTTCGCTGCGGGGTCGCGCGAAGAAGTCGACGCGTTCCACGTGGCGGCGCTGAAGGCCGGCGGCAATGATAACGGCAAGCCGGGGCTCCGGCCGATCTATCACCCGAACTACTACGGCGCCTTCGTGCTCGACCCCGACGGCAACAATGTCGAGGCGGTGTTCCACGGCGGCTGACAGGCGATGGAGAAGCGCCAGACAATTGCGCTGGGCATGGCCTTGGGGGCGCTGTGGGGCGCGGCGCTGATCTGGGCCGGCACCGCGCTGATCGTGCTCCCGGTCTTCTCGCTCCTGCCGACCCTGGCCTTCGCCTTTCTCGGCCCAGGGATCGTGCTCGCCCTGATCGTCGGCCGGCTCGCGCAGCGGCGCTTCTTCGACGACGTGACCATCGACGGCGATGCCTTCGCACCGGGCGCGCCGGGGGAGATCGACGCGCGTGTCTTGCAGAACACCGTCGAGCAACTGCTGCTCGCGCTCTGCCTCTGGCCGCCCGTGGCCTATCTTCTCGGCACCTCGGGCCCCGGCGTCGCGGTGGCGCTGGGCTGCGGTTTCGCGCTCGCCCGGCTGGCCTTCTGGGTCGGCTATCACCGGGCGCCACCCTTGCGCGCCTTCGGCTTTGCGGCAACCTTCTACCCGACCGTGCTGGCGCTCCTCTGGGCGCTGGTGCAGCGGATCTGAGGCGGGGGAGCGGGGACATGCGGTTTGCCATCGTGGGCGCGGGCGGGATCGGCGGCTATCTGGCGGCGCGGCTGATCGCGGCGGGCGAGGAGGTGTCGCTTCTGGCGCGCGGCGGGCAGCTTCAGGCGATCCGCGCGGCGGGGCTTCGGCTGATCGACCCCGAGGGTGACCTCACCGTGCGGCCCCATCTGGCGACCGACGATCCCGCCGCGCTCGGGGTGCCGGATGTGGTGGTGATGGCGGTGAAGGCGCATCAGCTCGCCGATGCGATCGCCCAGGTCGCGCCGGTGGTGGGGCCGGGAACGCGGGTGCTGCCGTTCCAGAACGGGGTTGATGCGCCCGACATGCTGGCCGGCGCCTTCGGCGAGACCCATGCGCTGATCGGCGTGGCGCGGTTCTTCGCCAATATCACCGCGCCGGGCGTCATCACCCGCTACGGCGCGCCCAGGGGCTTCACCATCGGCACGCTGGACGGCGGACAGGCCGGAGTCGCCGATATCATCGCGCGGCTTCGGGGCGCCGGGATCGAGGCGCCGGATCACCCGGATGTCCGGGTCGATCTCTGGACCAAGTTCATCCTTTTCAACGCCATGTCGAGCATTACCGCCGGCACCCGCAAGCGGTTCGGCGCGCTTCGCACCCATCCCGAGACGGTGGCGCTGGTGCGGCGGCTGATGGACGAGGTACGCGCGGTGGGCATGTCCTCGGGCGTGCCCCTGGGGGCGGACCTGGTGGAGGAATGCATGTCGCTTTTTCTGGAGGTCCTCCCGGATGAAGGCCGCACCTCGACGGCGCACGATCTCGAGGAAGGACGCGCGCTGGAAATCGACCACATTTGCGGCGCGGTCGCGCGGCGTGGAACGACGCTCGGCGTGGATGTCTCGGCGTCGGAGACGGTCTACGCGTTGCTCAGGCCCTGGCGCGACGGGGCCTGAGAGGCCTGCGCGAACGTCGCGAATGCCCGGTCGAGGAAGCCCGCGCGCGTCGCCGGTTTCTCCATCAGGAGCTCGTGTTCGGCGCCGGGAATCCGGGTGAAGCTGCCCCGGGACCAGCCTTTCATCATGCTTTCCACCACTCCGTCCAGGACGATCCGCTCTTGCGCGCCCACGCTCGCGTGGGCCGGCAGGTCCGGACGGGGCGCACGGGACAGTCGGCGGCATTCGGCCAGCGCCTCGGCCAGCCAGTTGAGGCTGGGTCCGCCCAACCGGAAGCGTTCGACCGCGCGGTTCTGGGCGACCATGTAGGCCCACATCTCGGGATCGGTCGTGAGCAGGTTGTCCTCGAACGGAGTGTCGAGGAGGTAGGAGGGGGCGCCCGTCGTTGGGGTGCGGCGGCTGCCGAAGCCAAGCCATGCGGCGACAACCGGAACGAACTTGGAGAGCGTCTCCATTTCGGGGCCGACGCGGATGCCCCACATCGGCGCACTGAAGGCGGCGGCAGCGAAGGGGCCGCCCTCGATCAGGGTCCGGAGCCCGATGCAGCCGCCCATCGAATGGGCGAGGAGTACCCAGGGCTTCGGCAGGCCCTCCGCCCGGGCGAAGTCGATCAGCGCGGCGACGTCGAGCTGGTAGTCGGAGAAGCGGCGCACATGGCCGATATAGGGGTCGTTCAGGAGCCGGTCGGCCAGCCCCTGGCCGCGCCAGTCGATGGCGAGCGTGGCATAGCCTCGTGCCGCGATGTCGCGCGCGGTGCGGCCGTATTTCTCGATATATTCGCAGCGGCCGGGGAACAGGAAGACCGTGCCCGCCGCGCCATCGACCGGCCAGAGACCGGCGCGGATCCGCACGCCGTCGCGGGCGGTGAGCCAGAGAGCCCGACCGCCCTCGGGCCCGTCGGCAAGGTCGGCGTGGAACGGGGCCTCCTGCAACGGAGCGCCTAGGCCAGCGCCGAGCCGAGCCGCATCGCGGCGCCCATGTCGCCGTCGATCTTCAGCCGGCCCGACATGAACGCGCCCGCCGGGTCGAGATCGCCCGAGAGGATCGCCTGGAACGTGTCGGTATCGGCGGTGAGCGTCACATCGGCGTCGTCGTCGCCGGCATGGACGCCCGCGCCGTCGACCACGATGGCGCCTTCGCCCTCGATCACGAATTTCGCCGTGCCGTCGAAGCCGCCGGACAGTTTCTCGCTCAGCGCGGCCACCGCCGCCTCAACCACGTCGCTCATCTGCAAGTCTCCGTAATTCGTGATCCGGGGAGGGGTGATTTTTCCGTACCGATCCCTATTGTGCACGTTATGACCATCCTGCCTCAAAGGTTCAAACGTCTCGTTACGGCAGTTGCGCTGGCCGTCCTCGCGGCGGTGCCCGCTTCGGCGCAGGAGCAGAATCTGGACGATCTTTTCAACGCCCTGGTCCGTGCCGAGGGTCCGGCGGCCTCGGCGATCGAGGAAAAGATCTGGCAGGAATGGTCGCAATCGGGCTCGCCCTCGATGGACCTCCTGCTGCAGCGCGGGCGCGAGGCGCTGGAGGCCGGGGATCCGAACCTCGCGATCCAGCATTTCACCGCGCTGATCGACCACGCGCCCGACTTCGCCGAGGGCTACAACGCCCGTGCGACGGCCTATTTCCAGGCCGGCCTGTTCGGGCCGTCGCTCGAAGACATCCGCCAGGTCCTCGCCCGCAATCCGCGGCACTTCGGGGCGCTGGCGGGACTCGCACTGATTCTCGATGATCTGGGCGACAAGGAAGGCGCGCTCGAGGCCTACCGCGCGGTGCAGCGGATCTACCCGGCGCGCGAGGGGCTCGAAGACACGATTCACCGGCTCGAACGGCAGGTCGAGGGGCAGGATATCTAGCTACGCTTGCGCGGCGCGTCCCGGAAGCTACGCCCTCGACCTGGTCAGCCGGAGGAGACGCGCGCGAAACCTGTCAACATTTCCGAGAGACTGGCGCTGTGCGCGAGCCACTGGGGTCCGGATGTCGTTTCCGACTAAAACGACAACTACGTGATGGTCGTGGACTTCAAGGGCGCCTGTCGTTTCACAAGCACGACATGACGGACGATTTCTTCTACGTGCTCGAAGGCGAGATGATGATGGATCGAGGGCCAGCCCTCCCATGTGGTCCGCGCGGGCGAACTTTTCGTGGTTCCAAAGGGCGTCGTCCACCGGCCGAAGGCCGAGGAGGAGCTCATCGAGCCGAATGGCGAACCGAATTCGGGGGAATCGGGGCGGGAGCCGGCGCCGAAGCGGCGGAACCAGGAGAGTCCGAGACGCCCTTGCTTGCAAGCTGTCCTTTCCGGTTCCCGGCTCGGTGGCGGATTCCGGTTTTCTCCCCAACCGTTGCGTTCTAGCGTCTGGCCCCATGGATGGAAACCCGCCAGCGCTCGCCGACCGGCTCACCCGGACGCCGCGCCCGTATGAGCCGGAGCGCGGCGCCGAGGCGGCGGCGCTGTTTGCCAGCCATGCGCCCGAATTGCGCGCCCTTCTCTCGGGCGCGGCGGGGTGCAGCCCCTATCTCAAGGGGCTGATGGAGCGCGAGCGCGCCTGGCTCGATGTGGCGCTTGCCGAGGCGCCGGAGGCGGCGCTGGCCGGGATCCTGGCCGAGGTGACGGCGATCGAGGGCGACGTTGGGCCGGGGCTCAGGCGCGCGAAGCGGCGGGTGGCGCTTCTGGTGGCGCTGGCCGACCTCGGGGGCGCCTGGTCGCTCGAAGAGGTCACCGGCGCGCTCACCGATTTCGCCGATCTGGCGGTGGCCAAGGGGATCGCGGCGCATGTCGCGCAGGAGGTCCGGCGCGGCAAGCTGCCGGGTGCGCGACCCGAGGACGCCGCGGCGGGGGCCGGCATGGTCGCGCTCGGGCGGGGGACGATGGGCGCGCGCGAACTGC
>JBNKWI010000095.1:0-12492 GCA_050299695.1 Paracoccaceae bacterium | reverse complement strand
GGCTGTAGGGCGGTTTTGGTGAGATAAAGCGCGCCGATAAATTGTTGCAGCGCCATCCCACGGGCAGGCGCTCGCCCGGCTTTGTGCGCGGATCTTGCGTGAGAGGCTTCAGCGAAGCGTATCCGCCCCTAACCCTCTTCGCGGAACTGCAGCCGGTAGAGACCGGCATAGAGCCCGTCGGCGGCGAGAAGGCTGTCATGGGTGCCTTCCTCGACGACGCGGCCCTTGTCCATCACCACGATCTTGTCGGCGGTGCGCACGGTGGCGAGCCGGTGCGCGATGACGAGCGTGGTGCGCCCCTGGGCGAGGCGTGCGAGCGCGGCCTGGATCGCCGCCTCGGTCTGGGCGTCGAGGGCGGAGGTGGCCTCGTCGAGCAGGAGGATCGGCGCGTCGCGGATCACCGCGCGGGCGATGGCGATGCGCTGGCGCTGGCCGCCCGAGAGATTGGCGCCGCGCGGGCCGGCGCGGGTGTCGAGCCCGTCGGGCATCGCGGCCACCGCCTCGGTCATGCTGGCGTCGTCGATCACGCGGGCGAGGGTCTCGGCGTCGATATCGGTGCGGTCGAGGACGATGTTCTCGCGCAGGGTCTCGTCGAACAGGGGTGCGTCCTGGGTAACGAAGGAGAACCGCGCCCGCAGATCGTCGAGCGCCATGGCGCCGACCGGCACGCCGCCCACCCGGATTTCGCCCGATTGCGCCTCGACGAGGCGGGTGAGCAGGTTGAACACGGTGCTCTTGCCGGCGCCCGAGGGGCCGACGAGGGCGGTGGTCTTGCCCGCCTCCGCGGTGAAGCTGGCGCCGTTCAGCACGGCGTGCTCGCCATAGGCGAAGCGCACGTCGTCGAACACCACGTCGGAGCCGTCCGGCCCCGGCACCGGCCGGGCGGGCGAGACGATGCTGGGCTGAAGGTCGCGCAGCCGGTAGACCCGGTCGAGGCTCGCCGCGGTGGTTTGCAGCGTGCCCGCCATCCCCGCGAGGCGGCGCAGCGGCTGGAACGCCAGCGCCATGGCGGTGAAGAAGGACATGAACTGGCCCACGGTCTTTTCGCCCGAGACGATCTCGCTGCCGCCGAACAGCAGCACCGCGAAGAAGCCGGCGCCGGTCATCACGTCGAGCATGCCGGGCAGGAGCGACTGGCCCGCCGCGGCCTTCACCTGCATCGCGACGATGGAATCGACGATCCGGCGGAAGCGCGCGGACTGGTAGGCCTCGAGCCGGTTCAGCTTGATGAGGTTGATGCCGTTGAAGATCTCCGAAAGCCGCACCGCGCGCTGGCCCGCGGTCTCGCGGATCGCCCGCGCCTTGCGGCGGAGATAGCGCTGGAGGAGCGAGGAGGGCAGGACCAGGAGCGGGATGCCGATGAGCGCCACCGCGGTCCAGACCGGGTCGATGGCGATCGCGACGATGCCGAGGGCCACGAGCGAGAACGCGTCGCGCGCCGCGCCCTGGATGATCGCCTGCCAGACCCGTTGCACCGCCTCGGTGTCGCCCTGGACCCGCTCCAGGAGCGCGCCGGGCGGGTTGTCGTGGAAAAACAGGCTGTCGAGCGTCATCGTGTGGGCGAGAAGGTCGGTCTGCATCGCGGTGGTCGAGACCTGGCCGACGCGGGTGAGGATCACCCGTTGCGCCATGCCTGCCACGGCGCGGATGCAGAACAGCCCCATGATGCCGCCGCCGATCAGCCAGATCGCGCCTTGGTCCTTGCCGACGAGCACCCGGTCGAACATCGGCTGGAGCGTGTAGCTGAGGATGCCGAGGGTCGAGCCCTCGATCGACATCAGGAGCGTCGCCACGGCGAGCCAGGGCCAGTGCCGGACCAGGTAGTCGCGCCAGAGCCGCCCGATCAGCGCGAGGGCGCGGGTTTCGGTGCCCTTGCGCTCGTCGAGCGTGGCATGGGTTGGCCTGGGTGCGTCGTCCATCGGCTTTGAGGCCGGGTTAGCCCGCGCCGGGGCATGTGGCAAGGTCGCGCGCGATTGACCCTTCGCGCGGGCGCGGATAGCTGCGGTGGGGTCGCAGTATCGGTGGAACGCGCCCATGAGTCTCGCAAACGGTCGTCACTATCTTGCCATTCCCGGTCCCTCGGTGATGCCGGACCGGGTGCTCGCGGCGATGCACCGCGCGGCGCCGAACATCTATGCCGGGGCCTTCGTCGAGACCGTGCCGGGGATCGTCGCCGATCTGAAGGCGGTGGCGCGGACGTCGGGCGAGGTGGCGATCTATATCGCGAACGGGCACGGCGCCTGGGAGGCGGCGGCCTGCAATGTCTTCGTGCGCGGCGACAAGGCGCTGGCGCTGGTCACCGGTCGGTTCTGCGCGGGCTGGGCCGAGATGGTGCGGGCCCTGGGCGTCACGGTGGACATGGTCGATTTCGGGCCGCGCGCGGCGGTGGATCCGGCCCGGGTGACCGAGGCGCTCCTGGCCGACACGGGCCACGAGATCCGCGCGGTTCTGTGCGTGCAGACCGACACCTCGACCTCGGTCAGGAACGATATCGCGGCGATCAGGGCGGCGATCGACGCGGCGGGGCATCCCGCGCTCCTGGTGGTCGATTGCATGGCGTCCCTCGGCTGCGACCGGTTCGAGATGGACGGCTGGGGCGTCGACGTGATGGTGGCGGGCTGCCAGAAGGGGCTGATGACGCCGCCGGGGCTGGGGTTCGTGTTCTTCAACGCGCGTGCCGACGCGGCGCGGGCGCGGGCGGATTGCGTGACGCATTACTGGGATTGGCGGCCGCGCGTGTCGCCCGCGTATTTCTACCGCTATTTCGACGGCACCGCGCCGACGCATCACCTGTTCGGGCTGCGGGCGGCGCTGGACATGATCGCCGAGGAAGGGCTCGAGGCGGTCTGGGCGCGGCATGCGGCCCTGTCGCGGGCGATCTGGGCGGCGGCGGAGGCCTGGGGCCGGGGCGGGCCGGTCGAGATGAACATAGCCGAACCGGCGTTCCGGAGCCATTCGGTGACGACGTTCCGGGCCGGCGCGGCCGCGGTCGAGCTGCGCGACTGGGCCGAGCGCACGGCTGGGGTGACGCTGGGGCTCGGGCTGGCGCCGGGGCCCGGGGCCGAGGCCGAGGCGGTGACGGGGCAGTTGTTCCGGATCGGCCATATGGGGCATGTGAACGCGCAGATGGTGCTGGGTGCGCTGGGCGCGGTCGAGGCGGGGATGCGCGCGGTGGGGATCCCGTTCGGCGCGGGCGGGCTTTCCGCGGCGGCCGAGGTGATCGCGGCGGGGGCCTGAGCGGGTCTTCGCGGGCGGCGCGCGGGGCGGCCTTGCCAAGCCGCGCGAGCCGTCGCAGTCTGGCGCGAACGGGCGGGGCGAACCCGCCCGAGACGGAGGGTCGGGCGATGCGTGTTGCGGTTTCCTTGGCGGTCCTGGCGGGGCTGGTGCTTGCGGGCTGCGAGCCGGCATCGCCGCTGGTCGACAGGTCGGGCGTGGCCGAGGCGAGTGCCTATGAGGTGGCGTCCTGCACGCCGATCAGCGTGATCACCACGACGACGGGGATTTCGGGCACGCTCGGCCGGGAAAAGGCACTGGAGCTCGCCCGGAACGAGACCAAGGACAAGGCGCGCGAGGCCGGGGCCGACACCGTGGTCTGGGAGAATGGCGGGCCGGGTTCGGCCGATCTCTTCGTGCGCGCGGGAACCTATCGCTGCGGGTGATGTCGCCGCCTTCGGCGTCGATCCGCGCGCGCTGACGCGCGCGGGAAGGGGGCTTTGCCCCCTCGCGCCTCCGGCGCTCACCCCCAGGATTTTCCTGACCCAAAGAGTGAGCGGCGGTTCGGCGCAGCCGATGAAGGCTCCAGTGGAGCCTTCAAGCCGCGAACGCGCGAAGCGCAAGGCGGTTCCAGGAAACCTGAAGCCGGGGCTGCGCCCGGCGGGCCGGCCGGGTCGCCCGCGCGGCCCGTCTTGAAACCCGGGGGGCGGGCCGCCATTGTCGCCCGGGAAATCGGAGAGGTTCGCCCATGTCGTCGCTGCCCCGTGCCACGCGCCTGATCCATGACCATCGCGCGCCCGATCACGTGGCGCTGGACTACGAAGCGCGGCTGTTGCGGCGCAAGCGGCTCACGAGCGCGGGCGGGCTGGCCTTTCTCGTCGATCTGCCCGAGGTGGTGTCGGTGGGCGAGGGCGATGCCTTCGAACTGGAGGATGGCCGCCGCGTGGGGGTGCGGGCCGCGCCCGAGGCGCTGATCGCGGTGACCGGCGACCTGCCGCGGCTGGCCTGGCATATCGGCAACCGTCACACGCCCTGCCGGATCGAGCCCGGGCGGCTCCTGATCCGGGAGGACCATGTGCTGGCGGCGATGCTGGAGCGGCTGGGGGCGGGGCTGGAGCGCATCGAGGCGCCGTTCTCGCCCGAGGGCGGCGCCTATGGGCATGGCCGCACGATGGGGCACGATCACGGGCATTCCCACGACCATGACCATGACCATGGGCACGACCACGGGCACGCGCATTCGCATGAGTGACGGCGCGCTCCTGACGCTGGCGCAATGGCTGTCGCCGGCCTTTCCGGTGGGCGGTTTCGCCTGGTCGCACGGGCTGGAGGCGGCGGTGGTCTCGGGGCGGGTGACGGAGGCCGGCGCGGTGCGGGACTGGATCGGCGCGGTGATCGCACGCGGGTCGGGCCGGGCCGACGCGGTGCTCCTGGCGGCGGCGATGGAGGGCGGCGCGGATGTCGCGGCGCTGGCCGACCTGGCCCGCGCGCTGGCGGCCTCGCGCGAGCGCTGGGCGGAGACGCGCGCGCAGGGTGTAGCCTTCGCCGAGACGGTGAACGCGCTGACCGGCGAGGACGTGCCGCGCGTGGCGCTGCCGGTCGCGGTGGGGGTCGCGGCACGGGGGCTGGGGCTCACGGCGCCGCTTGTCGCCGGGTTCTACCTGCAGGCCTTCGCGGCGAACCTCGTTTCGGCGGCGGTGCGCTTCGTGCCCTTGGGCCAGACCGAGGGGCAGCGCGTGCTGGCGGAGCTCCGTCCGCTGATCCTGCGCGTGGCGGCGGAGGCGGCGGAGACCGATCCGGGCGAGATCGGATCGTCGGTCTTCGGCGCGGACCTGGCGGCGATGGCGCATGAGACGCAGGAGGTGCGGATCTTCCGGTCATGATCGCCTGGCTCCTGTCCCTTGTGCTTGTCGCGCTGTCGGCGCTCCATCTCCTCTGGGCGATCGGCTACTGGTTCCCGATCGCCGAGGAGGCGGCGCTGGCCCGCGCCGTGGTGGGCCGGCCCAAGGTGCGCCGGATGCCCGGGGCGGTGCCCTGCGCGCTGGTGGTGGTCGCGCTGTTCTT
Organism: Paracoccaceae bacterium; assembly: GCA_050299695.1. Taxonomy (GTDB): domain Bacteria; phylum Pseudomonadota; class Alphaproteobacteria; order Rhodobacterales; family Rhodobacteraceae; genus Ovoidimarina. Next base: position 7,215 of record JBNKWI010000095.1, on the reverse strand, counting down.
CGCCGCGGCGGTGCCGTTCTTTCCGCCGTCGGCTTTCCGGGTGGCCGCGCTCGGCGGGCTGGCGGCGGTGTTCCTCGCGCGGGGGCTCGCGGCCTATCTCCCGGCCTGGCGGCGGCTGGTGCCCGAACAGCTCTTCGCGCGGCTCGACCGCCTGGTTTACGGCCCGCTTTGCCTCCTGCTGGGGGCCGGGTTCGCAACGATCTTCATGGAGGCTGCCGGATGAGCGGTGGAAACGGACCCTTGCGGGTTGGCATCGGCGGCCCGGTGGGCGCGGGCAAGACCACGCTGACGGCGCAGCTCTGCCGGGCGATGGCGGTGGAGTATTCGGTCGCGGTCATCACCAACGACATCTACACCCGCGAGGATGCCGAGTTCCTGATGCGGGCGCAGGTGTTGCCGGGCGAGCGGATCCGGGGGGTCGAGACCGGGGGCTGTCCGCATACGGCGATCCGCGAGGATGCCTCGATCAACCTCGCCGCGGTGGCGGAGTTCCGGGCGGCGATCCCGGATCTCGACGTGATCTTCATCGAGTCGGGGGGCGACAACCTGGCGGCCACGTTCAGCCCGGAACTGGCGGATCTGACGCTCTATGTCATCGACACGGCGGCGGGGCAGGACATTCCGCGCAAGAAGGGGCCGGGGGTGACGAAGTCGGACCTGCTGGTGGTCAACAAGACGGACCTGGCGCCTTATGTGGGGGTGGACCCGGTGCTCCTGGAGAGCGATGCGCGGGCGGCGCGGGGGGCGCGGCCCTTCGTGATGGCGTCGTTGCGGGACGGGACGGGCGTGGCGGAAATCCTCGCGTTTCTGGTGGAGGAGGGGGGGCTTTAGGCGCTTGGCGTTCCGCCTAGCGCGCAGGGGTCGGCGCCGTCGTGCCGCAACGGCTGCGCAATGCCCCCGCCCGGAATCCAGGCCCGCAGGCCGCCGGGCGAGCGCCTGCCCGTGTCACGCCGGAGGCGTGCCTCTGGCACGACCGGGCTGGCGCTCTGGTGCCGTTTGCGCGGACCTTCGAGGTTGGAGGCTGGTGGCACCATAAAGTGCCCCGCTCAACCGTTGCTGCGCCATCCCACGGGCAGGCGCCCGCCCGGCACGCGCGTCTTGCAGGTCGCGGAAGAGGCATCTGGATCGGGAAAGTCCGCCTGAATGCGCTCTTCCGGTTTCGAGGGCCTCAGACCAGCCCCGCCGCGCGGAACAGCGCCAGCACGTCCGCCTCGGGGCGCGGGCCCATATGGCCGATCACCTCCGCCGCGGCGATGCAGCCCATGCGGCCGCAGGTGGCGAGGTCGGCGCCGGTGGCGTAGCCGTAGAGGAAGCCCGCCGCGAACTGGTCGCCGGCGCCGGTGGCGTCGACCGGGGTGACATGGGTCACCGGCACCACGGCCTCCTCCTCGCCGCGCACCAGCACCACGTCATGACCCGAGCGGGTGCAGACCACCACGCCGCATTCGTCGGCGGCGGTTTCGAGCGCGGTGCCGAGATCGTCGGTCTCGTAGAGCGACATCCATTCCTGCTGGTTGCCGATGACGAAATCGAGCTCGCGCACGAGCTTGCGGAAATCGCCGCGGTGGCGGTCGACGCAGAACGGGTCGGACAGCGCGATGCCGGCCTGGCCGCCGCCCTCGTGGCAGAGCCGCGCGGCGCGGAGGAACGCCTCCTTGCCCTTGTCCTTGTCGAAGAGATAGCCTTCGAGGAACAGGATCCGCGCGGCGCCCGCCACGTCGTCGGCGACGTCCTCGGGGCCGAGCTCGGCGGAAATCCCGAGATAGGTGTTCATCGAACGCTCGCCGTCGGGCGAGACGAAGATCATCGAACGCGAGGTGGGCAATTCGCCGCCCGGGACGGGCGCGTTGACGAAGGCGGTGCCGCCCTTTTCCATCTCGGCGGCGTAGAAGCGGCCCAGCGCGTCGTCATGGACGCGGCCGATGAAGCCCGTGGAGAGCCCGAGCCCGCCGAGCCCCGCCAGCGTGTTCGCCACCGAGCCGCCCGGCGCCTGCACCCGGCTTTCCATCGCGCCATAGAGCAGCTCGCCGCGGTTCCGTTCGACGAGCTGCATGATGCCCTTCTGGATGCCCATGAGCTCGAGGAAACTGTCGCCGGCCTGGGTCAGGACGTCGACGATGGCATTGCCGATGCCGACCACGTCATAGGTCTTGGTCATGGAAAGAAGTCCCCTGGTTACGGTGCGACGACGGCGTCGAGTTCGAGTTCGACCAGCCAGTCGGGGTCGACGAAGCGGCTGACCACCATGACGGTGGTGACCGGGCGGATATCGGTGAAGACCTCGCCATGGGCGCGGGCCGCCTCGGCCCGGTCCTCGGCGCGGGTGAGGAGGATCCGGGTGCGAATCGTGTCCTCGGGCCGCCCGCCGGCCTCGGCGAGCGCCTTGAGCGCGATCTCGAGGCATCGGCGCATCTGGCCGTAGGCATCGCCCTTCGCGGCGGTGCCGCCGCCCTCGGCGATCGGCGCGGTGCCGGCGATGGCGATGGTGTCGCCGATCCGCACGGCGCGGCTGAAGCCGATCTGCGGTTCGAGGTACGAGCCGGAGGAAACGGTGCGGCGGGTCACTCGGTCTTCTCCTCGTAGGGGCAGAGATCGCGGATGATGCAGGTCGGGCACATCGGTTTCCGGGCCTTGCAGATGTAGCGGCCGTGCAGGATCAGCCAGTGATGGGCATGTTGCTGGAACTCGGCCGGCACGTTGTCCTCGATGGCGCGCTCCACCGCGTCGACGTCCTTGCCCGGGGCGATCCTCGTGCGGTTTCCAACCCGGAAAATATGTGTGTCCACGGCCTGGGCCGGGTGGCGGAACCACATGTTCAGGACCACGTTCGCGGTCTTCCGCCCGACCCCGGGCAGCGATTGCAGGGCCGCGCGGGAGGAGGGGACCTCGCCGCCGTATTCGTCGATCAGGATGCGGCTGAGCTTGATGACGTTCTTCGCCTTGTTGCGGAAGAGCCCGATCGTCTTGATATGCGCGATCAGCCCCTCCTCGCCCAATTCCAGCATCTTTTCAGGGGTATCGGCGATCTCGAACAGCGCCTTCGTCGCGCGGTTCACGCCCGCGTCGGTGGCCTGCGCCGAGAGCGCCACCGCCACGAGGAGCGTATAGGCGTTCACATGCGCGAGTTCGCCCTTCGGTTCGGGCTCGGCGGCGCGGAACCGGGTGAAGATCTCGCGGATCGTCGCGTAGGGAAGCTCTTTCGCCATCAGGGGGCTTATGGCGGCTCGGGCGGGAGGCGGCAAGCATCCGTAAAGGATTGGTTCACATCCCGTGGGTAGCGTTCCGGCATCGCTGCCATTGAAGGATCTGCCGATGTCCGACGCCGCTTCGCTCACGCTCAGGAACCTCGGGATCTCGGCGCTCGCGCCCGACACGCTGATCGAGACCGAGGAGGGGCCGCTGCCGCTCGAATGGGTGGTGCAGGGACACCGGATCCTGACCCGCGACGACGGCCTGCAGGAGGTGTACTGGACCGCCGCGACCCGCCCGGACGAGCTGGGCGAGGCGGGGCGGCCGGTACTGATCCCCGAGGGCGCGCTGGCGCCGGGCGTGCCCTGGGAGCCGGTCCTGGTCGCGCCCCGGCACCGGATCCTGATCCGGCACCCTGCGGTGGAACTCTATTTCGGCGCGCGCGAGGCCTTCGTCGAGGCACGCGACCTCCTGGGTCTGCGCGGGATCGGTCCCGCCCACTACGGCCCGGACTTCGCCTATGTCCACCTGGCGCTGGCGCAGCCCGCGGTGATCGAGACGGCGGGGCTTTGCGGCGCCACGCTGGGCGTCGCGGGCGAGCAGGCGCCGCACCCGGTCCTGGACGCGGGCGAGGCGCGGCTGTTGCGCAGCACGCTCGACATCCCGGTGGCGGCGGGGATGCGCCGCATCGCCTGAGCGCGCGCCGGGCGTCAGACCCCGATCCGCCACTCCCTGGCCGCGGCCTTCAGGTGCCGCAGGAAGGTCTGCACCTTCGTGGTGCGGTGCAGGTCCACATGGGTCACCAGCCAGAGCGGCGCCGACCATTCGTCGCGCGGCGGCGCCACCTCGACGACCGACGTGCAGCGCCTTGCGTCCCATTCCGCCATGAAGCCGATCCCCGCGCCGCTGAGCACTGCGTCGCGGAACTGCTGGCCGTCGGAGGTGCGGAAGATGATCTTTTCGGCCGGAACCGTGGCTCGGAGCCAATTGTTGTAGGGCGCCCGAGAATTCTCGTTGTCGCCGCCGATGAAATCGTGCTTCGCGAAGTCCGCTTCGCTCGTGGGAAGGCCACGGCGGCGGATGTAGTCCTGGTTCGCGTAGAGCCCGACACTTATGCGCCCGAAGGGCTGGACCACGTTGTCCGGCTGGTCGGGCGCCTTCAGGGCCGCGCGGATCGCCACATGCGCCTCGCCGTATTCCAGCCGGAACACGCGCTCGCCGGTCAGGTAGCGGACGATGAGCCCGGGATTCTCAGCCTGGAACGCCACCAGCGTTGGCGTGACGAGTGGCGACATCGAGACCAGCGAGGTGACCACGAGATCGCCCGACACGCCGTCGCCGCGGCCGCGGATCCGGCTTTGCAGTTGCGAGAACTGGTCGTCCGTCGCCTGCGCCACCTGCATCAGGTCCGATCCGGCCTCGGTGGCGGTATAGCCGCGGGCATGACGCTGGAACAGCTTGACGCCGAGCCGCCCCTCGAGCGCGTCGATATGCCGGATCACCGTGGCATGGTGCACGCCCAGCGCATCGGCCGCGCCGCTGACCGTGCCCATGCGCGCCACGTGAAAGGCCGTGCGAATCTCGTCCCAGTTTTCCATATGTGCACCTGTGAACACTTACTGTTCCATTCTCGGAATTGAGTTCGAAAAAGCAAGGGCAATATTGGCGGTGTAATCTTTCTCAAAGGACTCCTCCGATGACCAACTCCATCCTCCGCATCGACGCCTCGGCCCGCCGGACCGGCTCGGTGTCCCGCGACCTCTCCGACAAGATCATCGCCCGGTTGCCCGGCGCCCATGTGGTGACCCGCGACCTCGCGGAAACGCCGGTGCCGCAGCTCGACGAGGCCTGGGTTGGCGCGAACTTCACCCCGGCGGAGGAGCGCAGCGAGGCGCAGCGCGCCACGCTGGCCTTCTCCGACACGCTGGTGTCCGAACTGCAGGCGGCCGACATCGTGGTGATCGGCCTGCCGATGTACAATTTCGGCGTGCCCGCCGCGTTCAAGGCCTGGATCGACCATGTCGCCCGCGCCGGCATCACGTTCCGCTACACCGAGGCCGGGCCGGAGGGCCTCCTGACCGGCAAGCGCGCGATCGTCGCGTTGGCATCGGGCGGCACCGAGGCCGGGTCGGAGATCGACTTCGCCACGGGCTATGTCCGGCACGTGCTGGGCTTCTACGGCATCACAGACGTGGAGTTCGTCACCGCCGACCGCCTGGCGATCGACCCCGAGGCCACGCTGAAATCGGCCGACGAGCAGGTTGCCGCGCTGTCCCTCGCGGCCTGATCCGGATGCCCAACCCCTGCCACGATTGCGTGGCAGGGGTTGGCGATGCCGCGGATCGTTTCCGATACCCCGTCCGAAATCGTGATCGAGGACCGTCCCTTCGCCCTCGCGGTGCTGCTGGGGCTGTTCCTGCTCGCGGCCGCCCGGGCGATCCTGGAGGGAATCCGGACCGGCGAGATCGTCCCGGCCCTGGCCGGTGCGGCTATCGCGGCCCTGATCTGGATCGCGCTGAACAAGGCGGTGCGCCATGTCCGCCTGACGCTCCGCGCCGATGGCGGCGCGACGCTCCGGACCCGAAGCGTTTCGGGCGCGAGCCTCCGGGATTTCGCGCCGGGAACGCTCCGGGCGGGGCTGGCCACCAATCATACGGACGGGCCGACCCATCGCGTGATGCTGCTGGTCGAGACGCCGGACGGGCTCGAGCGGCTGCCGCTGACCGCCTATCTGGGCGGCTCAACGTCTCACGAGGCCGTGGTCGCGCGGATCAATGACTGGGCGCGCGCCGCCGGGACGGCGCAAGATTCCTGAACCAAGAATCTTGACGGACGATCCCGAGGATCTTCCGCCCCCGCGCTATTCCGCCGCCGTGTCTCCGGCAAGGTCGGCCAGCAGCACGTCGAGGATCTCCCCGGCGCGCCGCAGCCGGTCGCGGGGCAGGCCGTGCGCCGCCCATTCCGCGAGCAGCGCCGCGCGCTCGAGCTCCAGAAGCTCGTCGAACCCGGTCACCGCCGCGCCGCCCGCGAGATGGTCCTTCAGTCGGTGCGAATGCAGGATCGTCGGCCGCGCGTCGAGCGGTTCCCAGGCGTCGAGCAGCGTCACGCGGCGCAGGTTGAACTCGGGCGGCAGCACGTAGAAGCGCAGCTCCGAGCGCCAGAGCAGGTCCTTCAGCACGATCTGGTCGCGCGGCGCGCCGCTCTCGCGGTAGAGCCGCGCCCATTCGGCGAAGAACGCCAGCGCCGCCGGGGATTTGCGGTAGAGGAGCACGCCCGAATTGAGCTGCGGGAAGGCATAGGGCGTGCGCTCGGCCAGCCCCTCCCGGACCAGCGCCGAGCGCCGCCGCACGTCGTGGGCGAGCGCGAGGTCGAACCGGTCGGCCACGTCGAAGAGGTCGCCCACGGGGGCCAGCACGAGCGTGTCGCTGTCGAGGAACAGCGTGCGCTCGAAGCGCGAGAGCGCGAAGCAGTCGAGCTTGGCGCGCTGATGGGCGGCGGGCACCGGGAAGACCCGGTCGAAGAGGCCGGTCCCGGCATCGCCCGGTGCATCGGTATAGAGGTCGGCCGGCACGCCCGGATTGGTCCGGCGCAGGCTTTCGGCCGATTGCCGCGCCAGCGCGAGGTGCTCCGCCCCGGTGGCGACATAGATCACTCCGTCCCGCAAGGCGGTCTCCTTTCCCGGCCACGCGCCCCTCTCTATAACCGATCCCTTGCCGGAGCGCTAAGGCGCCCGGGCCCTCCGGGTTGACACGGGCGCCGTTCTTGCGTACCTCCGCCCCGGATTTCCGGGAGCCGATCTTCTCCCGGTCCCTCACTTGCGAGGGATCGCCCCCCATCAGCGCGTTGCGCCCATGGGGGCGCTTGGCGTTTCACCGGTCCGGCCCCATGTCGGACCTGTCATCAACCGGCTGCGAGGAGCCAGAGGCATGTTTGAAAATCTCTCCGAACGTCTCTCCGGCGTCTTCGACCGGCTGACCAAGCAGGGCGCGCTTTCCGAGGACGACGTCAAGACCGCGCTCCGCGAGG
>JBNKWI010000094.1:0-12649 GCA_050299695.1 Paracoccaceae bacterium | reverse complement strand
CGCCGGGCGTCTTCGGGATTGATCTCGACGTATGATTCGGGCACGGCCTTGTTGAGCACCGGGATACGACGGGTCATCGAGCCGGTGTGCCAATGTTCGAGCTGCCGGCCGGTAATCAGGATGAACGGGTACTCGGCATCCGGGCTCTCATCGGGCGCGATCACGTTCGCGGGCGTGAACCGCGCGCGGCCCTCGGGACGCGGGAAGCCGTCGCCGAACACGATCGGCTGGCCCGGGTCTTCGGGCGAGAGCGACGGGTAGGTGACCGCCGCGCCCTCGAGCCGCTCCCAGGTGATGTTGTCGAGCGACTTCATGTTGCGCTTCATTTCCGCGAAGACCTCGCGCGGATGAGTGTATTCCCAAGCGAGGCCCAGCCGCTTGGCGAGTTCCACCTCGATCCACCAGTCTTCCTTCGCCTCGCCCGGCGGCGGCACCGCGGGGCGGCCCATCTGGACCTGCCGGTTGGTGTTGGTCACCGTTCCGGTCTTTTCGGCAAAGGCCGAGGAAGGCAGGATCACGTCGGCATAGTTCGCCGTCTCGGTCAGGAAGATGTCCTGCACCACAAGGTGGTCGAGCTTGGCGAGCGCGTCGCGGGCATGGTCCACGTCGGGGTCGGACATCGCCGGGTTCTCGCCCAGGATGTACATGCCCTTGATCGTTCCGTCATGGATCGCGTCCATGATTTCGACCACGGTCAGGCCCTTCTGGCCGGAAAAGTCCTCCGAGCCCCAGACCTCGGTGAAGGCCGAGCGTACGCCGTCATCGGTGACGCTCTGGTAGTCGGGCAGGAACATCGGGATCAGGCCGGCATCCGACGCGCCCTGCACGTTGTTCTGCCCCCGAAGCGGGTGGAGCCCGGCGCCCGGACGCCCGACCTGGCCGCACATCAGCGCGAGCGAGATCAGGCAGCGCGAGTTGTCGGTGCCGTGAATGTGTTGCGAGATGCCCATGCCCCAGAAGATCATCCCGGCCTTCGCGGTGGCGAAAGTGCGGGCGACGTCGCGCAGGACCTCCGGTTCGATGCCGCAGATCTTCGACATCTTCTCGGGCGTGAAATCGGCGAGATGCGCCTTCATCGCCGGCCAGTTCTCGGTGAAGGCCTGGATATACTGCTCGTCGTAGAGCCCTTCCTCGACGATCACGTTCATGATCGCGTTCAGCATCGACACGTCGGCGCCGGGGCGGAACTGGAGCATGTGCGTGGCGAAACGGCGGAGGCCGACGCCGCGCGGGTCCATGACGATCAGCTTGCCGCCGCGCTTGGCGAACTGCTTGAAATAGGTCGCGGCGACGGGGTGGTTCTCGATCGGGTTGCAGCCGATGACGATGGCGACGTCGGCATGCTCGATCTCGTTGAAGGTTGCGGTCACGGCGCCCGAGCCGACGTTTTCCATCAGCGCGGCTACCGAGGAGGCGTGGCAGAGCCGGGTGCAGTGGTCGACGTTGTTGTGGCCGAAGCCCTGACGGATCAGCTTCTGGAAGAGATAGGCTTCCTCGTTCGAGCATTTGGCCGAGCCGAAGCCGGCGACGCGGGTGCCCTTGTCGGCGCGGAGATCGGCGAGACCCTTCGCGGCGAAATCCAGTGCCTCGTCCCAGGTGGCTTCGCGGAAATGGGTGAAGACGTTCGACGGATCGACGTTCAGCCCCTTGGCGGGCGCGTCCTCGCGGCGGATCAGCGGTTTCGTCAGCCGGTGCGGGTGGGCGATGTAGTCGAAGCCGAAGCGGCCCTTGACGCAGAGCCGGTTCTCGTTCGCCGGACCGGCGATGCCGTCGACATACTTGACCTTGCCGTCCTTGATCTTCAGCGAGATCTGGCAGCCGACGCCGCAATAGGGGCAGACGCTCTCGACCTCGCGGTCGTAGTCTTTCGAGTCGCCGACCTGCGCCGCGTCGAGGACGGTCGCCTCCATCAGCGCGCCCGTCGGGCAGGCCTGCACGCATTCGCCGCAGGCGACGCAGGTCGACTGGCCCATCGGGTCGGACATGTCGAACACCGGGAAAGCGTCGTGTCCACGGCCGGCCATGCCGATCACGTCGTTGACCTGCACTTCGCGGCAGGCGCGGACGCAGAGATTGCACTGGATGCAGGCGTCGAGATTGACGCGCATCGCCACGTGGCTGTCGTCAAGGAGCGGCACACGGGTCTTGTCCATCGCCGGGAAGCGGCTTTCCGAGACGCCCTGCGCCTCGGCCATGTCCCAGAAATGCGAGGACCTGTCGTGCGCCTCCTCGCGCTTCGGCTGGTCGGCCGCCAGCATCTCGACCACCATCTTCCGCGCCTTGGTCTCGCGGTCGCCCTCGGTGGTGACTTTCATGCCGTCGGCGACCGGGCGAATGCAGGACGCCACCAGCGTCCGCTCGCCCTCCACCGCGACCATGCAGGCCCGGCAGTTGCCGTCCGAGCGGTAGCCCGGCGCGTCCTTGTGGCACAGATGCGGGATCGTCGTGCCCTCGCGCTTGGCCACCTGCCAGATGGTTTCGCCCTCGAAGGCCTGAACGTCCTTCCCGTCGAGCGAGAAGGTGATGGTCTTGATCTGTCCGCCGTCGGCCGCCATGTCAGATCTCCTCCGGGAAATGTTTCATCACCAGCCGGATCGGGTTCGGCGCCGCCTGGCCGAGACCGCAGATCGAGGCGTCGGCCATCGTGGTGCAGAGCTCTTCGAGGAGCCCCTGATCCCAGCGATCTGCTTCCATAAGCTTCACCGCCTTCTCGCAGCCGACCCGGCAGGGGGTGCACTGGCCGCAGCTTTCGTCCTCGAAGAACCGCAGCATGTTGAGCGCCGCCGCCTTGGCGCTGTCCTTGTCGGACAGCACGACCACCGCCGCCGAACCGATGAAGGTCCCGTGCGGTTGCAGCGTGTCGAAATCGAGCGGGATGTCGTCCATCGAGGCGGGCAGGAGGCCCGAGGAAGGGCCGCCGGGCTGGTACGCCTTGAAGGAGTGGCCCTCGGCCATGCCGCCGCAGGCCTCGATGATGTCGAGGATCGTGGACCCGGCGGGGAGAAGGTAGACCCCGGGGTTGGCCACGCGTCCGGACACCGAGTAGCTGCGCAGGCCCTTGCGGCCGTTCTTTTCCGTCGCGTTCAGGCATTCCGGCCCTTCGCGGCAGATCTTGGCGACCCAGTAGAGCGTCTCGACGTTGTGGACGAGGGTGGGGCGGTCGAAGATGCCGACCTGCGCGACGAAGGGCGGGCGGTGGCGGGGCAGGCCGCGTTTGCCCTCGATCGATTCGATCATCGCGCTTTCCTCGCCGCAGATATAGGCGCCCGCGCCGCGGCGCAGGTCGATATATCCCGGCGCGACGATGCCGGCGGCTTCCAGCGCCGCGATCTCGGTGCGGAGGATCTTCAGCACGGCGGGGTATTCGTCGCGCATGTAGATGAAGGCCTTCTCGGCCTCCACGGCCCAGGCGGCGATCAGCATGCCCTCGAGGAAGAGATGCGGCTGGCGCTCGAGGTAGAAGCGGTCCTTGAAGGTGCCGGGCTCGCCCTCGTCGCCGTTCACCGCCATGTAGCGGGGGCCTTCGTTGGCGCGCACGAAGCCCCATTTCCGGCCCGAGGGGAAGCCCGCGCCGCCGAGGCCGCGCAGACCGGAGGCGAGCACCTTCTCCTGAACGTTTTCCCAGTCACCCGAGGCGCGGAGCGTCTTGAGCGTTTCGTAGCCGCCCGTCCCGGCATAGGCCTCGAACGCCTCGTAGGCGGGGATATGCGGGTGGGTGTCATCTGCCGCGATGGCCGCCTTCACCTTTTCGGGCGTGGCGTTGTCGATATGGTTGTGGCCGATCTCGAGGACCGGCGCGGTATCGCAGCGGCCCATGCAGGGCGCGCGGAGCACGCGGACCTCGCTCGGGTCGAGCCCGCCTTCCAGTGCGGCCTTCAGGGCCTCGGCGCCGGCCAGTTCGCAAGACAGCGAATCGCAGACCCGGATCGTCAGGGCAGGGGGCGGCGTCTCGCCTTCCTTCACCAGGTCGAAATGGGCGTAGAAGGAGGCGACTTCCCAGACCTCCGCCTGGCCAAGCCGCATTTCTTCGGCCAGCGCACGCATATGCGCCGCCGACAGGTGGCCGAATCTGTCTTGCATGAGATGCAGGAATTCGATCAGAAGATCGCGGCGCCGCGGCCGGTCGCCGAGGAGCGCGCGGACCTCTTCCCAGGCCAGATCGTCGACCTGGCGGCCCTTTGGCGTCTTGCGGCCCCGGCCCTTGCCGGACTTCCAGACGCCCTTTCCCTGATCCAGCGGTGCCATTTCGCCTCCCATGTATACTTGCGCACACTGGTATTCGAAAAACCAATCGTCAAATCGAGATTGGTGAAGGCACGATAATCAGCGCTTATCGAAGGCCAACACCGCGCAGCGTCGCAGCGCCTCGACGGCAGGCAGCTGCGTCCCCCGGCTCTGTGTCACCAAGACGATCGAATGTTCAAGTGTCGGTTCCACCAGCGGCAGGGCAATCGTGCCGGCCGGCGGGCCCAGATCGGCGACCAGCACCTCGGGCAGGATCGTGGCGCCCAGCCCATGCGCGGCGGTCAGCATGGCGCTTCCCAGTTCGTCCGTCTCCGCCACCAGTTCCGGCTTGCGGTCGATTTCCCAGAACATCCGGTCGATGATCCGCCGGTTCTGCATTCCGGGCTCCAGGAGGCAAAGCGGCAGGTCGGCCGCCTCTTCCCAGGTCACGACGCCGCTCTGCCGGGGCGCCATCGCGGCGGGGGCCAGAAGAACGTAACGCTCGTCGTAGAGGCGGTCGATCACCTGCGTCTCGCCGCGCGCCGCATCGCCGTAGGTCAGCCCCGCGTCGACGCTACCATCTTCCAGCCGCTTGCCGATCGCCTGCGCGGTGGTCGTCTCCACCCGCACCCGGACCCTCGGATGAAGCGCGTGCAGGTCGCTCGCCAGCCGCGCGGCCGCGGCAACGGCGGTAGGAATGGTGCCGAGCCGCAGCGGACCCGAGATGTCGGATTTCGTCGCGCGGATGATTTCCTCGAGCGAGCGGACCTCCTCGAGAATCTCGCGGGCGTGGCGCACGATCGCCTCACCTTCCTCGGTCAGGCCCTGGAACCGGTTGCCACGCTTGACGATCGGCATGTCGAGCCGCTCCTCCAGTTTGCGGATGCGCATCGAGAAGGCCGGTTGCGAGACGCCGCATTCGTCGGCCGCCCGCGCGAAATGGCGGTGACGGGCGAGGGCCGAGAGGAATTTCAGGTCACGCAGTTCAAGCATGGGTCCGGGATCCGGGGAGAGGTGATTCCCTTATCGCGCGGTGGTGCGTGGGGTGCAATTCCACCGCTGCGGGGCGTCCATGGTCGCGTTGACGAGCGGAACGAAAGCTGGTATACCAGATACCAGTGGCGCGGAGCCGATGCAGGGGGGGGGAAGCGATGCTCTTGTCGGAATACAAGTCGAAGGAACTCGTGGCCCAGTACGGGATGCCGATTCCCGAGGGAAGGATCGCCACCACGCCGGAAGAGGCGGAAGCGCGCTGCCGGCAGATCAAGTCCGAGAAATACGTGGTCAAGGCGCAGATCGCCGCCGGCGGGCGCGGCCTGGGCGGCGGTATCCGTTTCGCCGCGACGCCGTCCTCGGTAGCCGAGGAAGCGCGGCGGCTTCTGGGCTCGACGCTGGTGACGGCGCAGACCGGCCCGGACGGCGAGGAAATCGCCTCGGTCTATGTCGAGGCGGCGATGACCCTGAAAGACAGCTTCTATATCGGCTTCGCGCTCGACCCGCGTTCGGGCGCGCCGCTCCTCCTCGCCTCCGACCAAGGCGGGATGGAGTTCGAGGAGCGTGCGCGGATGGATCCGGATGCCGTGCGCACGCTGGCCTTGAAGGGGGCGGGCGACGCGGACAAGGCGGCGCTCGCCGAGTTCCTCGCCGGCATCGGCATCACGGACGCCGCGGCGTTCGATGCGGTGATGGGAGCGCGCCGCGCCTTCGTCGAGACCGACATGCTGCTCCTCGAGATCAACCCCTTCGCCCGGACCGACAAGGGGGATTGGCTCGCCATCGACGCGAAGGTATCGCTCGACAAGAACGCGGCGTTCCGCCACCCGGAATACGAGACCCTCGCCTCGGGCGACGAGCTGGAGGGCATCGAGCGCGAGGCGCAGAAGAGCGATATCAACCTCGTGAAGCTCGAAGGCGATATCGGCGTCGTGGTGAACGGGGCGGGGCTTGGCCTCGCCACCAACGACATGATCGTCGATGCCGGCGGCGAGCCGGCGAACTTCATGGATATCCGCACCACGGCGACCAGTTTCGATATCGCCAAGGGCGTTGATCTGATCCTCAAGGACCCGAATGTGCGGGTGGTGCTCCTGAACGTGCATGGCGGCGGCATGACGGTCTGCGACACCGTGGCCGAGGGCGTCGCCTTCGCCTATGCCCGCGCGCAAAAGGCGCCGCCCGTGGTGGCGCGGCTCGCCGGGCAGAACGCCGATTGGGGGTACCGGATCCTGAAGGACCGGAAAGTGCCGGTCGAAACCTTCGGGACGATGGGCGAAGCGGTGAAACGCGCGGTGGAACTCGCCAGGGGAGGGCACTGAGATGGCGATCTACGTGGACAGTGGCACCCGGGTGCTCGTGCAGGGCATGACCGGTCGTGCCGGAACCTTCTACACCGACCAGGCAATGCGCTATGCGCCGACCTACGTGGCCGGTGTCCGGCCGGGCAAGGGCGGGTCCAGGCATCTGGGCCTCCCGGTGTTCCACGGCGTCGCCGAGGCCAAGGCCGAGACCGGCGCGACTGCGAGCCTCGTGGTCGCGCCCGCCGACAAGGCCGGCCAGGCGATGATCGAGGCGATCGAGGCGGAGCTCGACGTGGTGGTCTGCGTGACCGAACGGGTGCCGCAGCATGACATGAGCCGCGTGAAGGCGGCGCTCGCCGGGTCGAAGACCGCGCTGATCGGTCCGAATTCGCAGGGCATCCTGACGCCGGGCCAATGCAAGATCGGCGTCATGCCCACGCGCGACGCGAAGCCTGGCCTGGTGGGTGTCGCCTCGCGCTCGGCCTCGCTCACCTCCGAGGTGCTGGCGCGCTGCTCGGCGGCGGATCTCGGCCAGTCGACCACGGTCGGCGTCGGCGGGGACACGCTCCATGGCGTCGGATTCGTCGATTGTTTGAAACGGTTCCGCGAGGATGCCGAGACCAAGGTCGTGGTTCTGGTCGGCGAGATCGGCGGCACCGAGGAGGAGGACGCGGCCGAGTACCTCGCCTCGCGCGACTACGGCAAGCCCGTGGTGGCGCTGGTCGTGGGCCGCCACGCGCCCGTGGGGCGCCGGATGGGCCATGCCGGCACGCTCTCGATCTTTGGCCTGCCGAGCGCCAAGGAAAAGATCGCTTGCCTGACCCGGGCGGGGGTGCGGATCGCCCGGACCCCGGACGAGGTCGCCCCGGCAATCCTTTCGGCGCTTGCCGCGCAGAATGCGGTTCAATCCGAGCCGGTTGCGGGCTAGCAAGGCCCCGAAGACCAACGGGAGACTTGCGATGACGTCGATGCGGATCGTGGATTGCCCCGCGCCGGGCGGCCCGGACGTGCTGGTGCCGGGAGAGCGGGAAAAGCCGGCGCCGGGGCCGGGCCAGGTGCTGATCGCCGTGGCGGCGGCGGGCGTGAACGGCCCCGACATCGTCCAGCGGCGCGGCCATTACCCGCCGCCCGAGGGCGCGTCCGATCTCCTCGGCCTCGAAGTCTCGGGCACCGTCGCCGAGCTGGGCGAGGGCGTGACCGGCTGGGCGCTGGGCGATCAGGTCTGCGCGCTGACCAATGGCGGCGGTTATGCCGAGTTCGTCGCGGTCGATGCGGGCCATGTGCTGCCGATCCCGGAGGGCGTTTCGCTCGAGGACGCTGGCGGGCTCTGCGAGACGTATTTTACCGTCTGGAGCAACGTGTTCCACGGCCATGACGTGCCCGAAGGCGCGCGCTTCCTGGTCCATGGCGGCGCGGGCGGCATCGGCTCGACCGCGGTGCAGCTCGGGGCGGCACTGGGGCTCGAGGTGCTGACGACGGTGGGGTCGCCGGAGGAGGCGGATTTCGCGGAGGAACTGGGGGCGGCCCGGGCGATCAACTTCCGGCGGGAGGATTTCGTCGAGGCGGTGCGCGAGGCGGGCGGCGCCGACATCATCCTCGACATCATCGGCGGCGACTACGTCGCGCGGAACTTCAAGGCCGCCCGTCACGATGCGCGGATCATCCAGCTGGCCTTCAACGCGGGCAGCAAGGTCGAGGTCAACTTGATGCCCATCATGTTGAAAAGGCTGACCTATACCGGTTCGACGCTGCGCTCGCGCTCGCCCGCCTTCAAGGCGGCGGTGGCGGCGGCGCTGCGCAAGAATGTCTGGCCGCTCTTCGCCGCCGGGCGGCTCCGGCCGGTGACGCACAAGGTCCTGCCGCTCGAACAGGCAGCCGAGGCGCATGCGTTGATGGAGGCGGCGACGCATCGCGGGAAGATCCTCCTGAAGCCGTGAGACGGCCGGAACACCCGCGCACAACCTGTACACAGCCTGTACACAACCCGTACACAGGCGATGCGGGTTTGGACGGTTTTGGGCGGTTTGGCGCGCTTCCGGGTCTCGTTGCTACGGATGAGCGCCTACCCCCCGCCCGAACAGCGCCGAAGGCGCCGGGCGAGCGCCTGCCCGTTCCGGCGGGCTGGCGCTTTGGTGAGGTCCCGCGCCGAACGATTGTACGGCGGGCTTGCACCATAAAGTGCCCCGATCAGCCGTTGCTGCGCCATCCCACGGGCAGGCGCACGCCCGGCTTTGTGCCTCCTGGAGATGGAAGAGTCTCGGCTCCGCCCTTTCCGTTCGCAGGTCCGTCATCGGTTCGCACCCGCCCTGCGGGCCGGGGCTCCGCCCTTCCGGGTGCCGCTCCTTCCACTGTATGGAGCGCCGCTTTCAGCGGTTCGCGCCCGGAACCCACAACACGTCGGCGCGGCCGTCGTCGTTGGCGATGCGGGCGGCGCAGAAGAACCAGTCGGAGAGGCGGTTGAGGAAGGTCACCGCGTGCGGGTTGACCTGTTCCGCCGAAGCGAGTTCCACCGCGAGGCGCTCGGCGCGGCGGGCGACGGTGCGGCAATGGTGGAGATGCGCCGCGAGCGGGCTGCCGGCGGGGAGGATGAAGGAGCGGAGCGGCGTGAGCACGGCGGTCATCGCGTCGATCTCGGTCTCGAGCCGGGCGGTCTGGCCCGCGGTCATCCGCAGGGGCGGGTACTCGGCCGCCGCGTCGCCCTCGAGATCGGGGCGGCAGAGATCGGCTCCGAGATCGAAGAGGTCGTTCTGGATCACCGAGAGCCGCGCGTCGAGATCGCCCTCGGCATGGAGCCGGGCGAGGCCGACGACCGAGTTCAGCTCGTCCGCGGTGCCGTAGGCGGTGACGCGCGGGCTGTACTTCGCCACCCGGTCGCCATTGCCGAGCGCCGTGTCGCCGGCATCGCCGGTTTTCGTGTAGATCTTGTTCAGGACGACCATCTCAGCCTCCGTTTCCCCGCCAGGCGACATAGGCGAGGATCAGCATCACCGCAACGAACTGCGCGGCGATCCGGTAGCGCATCAGCCGGTTGGCGTGCTTGCGGTTGAAATCGCCGCCCTTGCCGAAGGCGCCGATGCCCAGCATCAGGATCCCCAGCACCACGAGGCAGGCGAGCGTGACGACGATCAGGAACGGGTCGGACATCATCTTGTCTCTCCTTTCCGTCCCACCTAGCAGCGGCGGGCGGGAATGCGAACGGTCAAGGCGTCGCGGGTCAGCTCCGGCCCAGCACCCGATCGAGCAGCCGTGTCGGCAGGAGCCGCCGGAGCGTGCCCATGATATAGGTGGGCGTCGTCACATAGTAGCGGGGGCGCGGATTGGGCGCCTCGAGCGCATGGACGAGTTTTTTCGTCACCGCCGAGGGCGGCAGTTCGAACGGGTCCTTGCCGTTCTTCTCCTTGTAGAGGCGTTTGAGCAGCGTCGCCTCGTATTGCGCCCGGCGGGGCGAGGCCTTCCAGTCGATCCAGCGCTCGAAATGCGGGATCGCGTTCACGCGGATCTTCGAGGTGACCGGGCCGGGCTCGATCAGGATCACCTTGATGGCGGTATCGGCCATTTCGAGCCGCAGCGTGTCGGTGAGCCCTTCGAGGGCGAATTTCGTCGCCACATAGGCGCCGCGCCAGCGCATGGTGACGAGGCCGAGAACGCTCGAGTTCTGCACGATGCGGCCGTGGCCTTGCGCACGCATCACCGGGATGACGGCGCGGGTGAGGCTGTGCCAGCCGAAGAGGTTCACCTCGAAGACCGCGCGGAGCCCTTCGGTGGGCAGGTCCTCCAATGCGCCCGGGAGGCCGTGGGCGCCGTTGTTGAAGAGCGCGTCGAGCGTGCCGCCGGTGGCCGCGAGCACTTCGGCAAGGCCGGTCTCGATGCTGGCCGGGTCGGCATAGTCGATGCGGGGGCTTTCGAAGCCTGCGGCCTGCATCCGGGCGCAGTCCTCGGTTTGGCGGCAGCTTGCGAAGACGCGCCAGCCGCGGGCGCGGAGGCCGTGCGCGGCGTCGTAGCCGATGCCCGAGGAACAGCCGGTGATGAGGATCGTGCGTGGGGGCGCCATCGCCGCCCCTTCGCAGGGGGCGGGACGGCTGTCAATCGGCGCTCAGCCCTCGGCGGCGAGGAAGCTCGTGTGGACCCAGGCGGTGTCGCCGGCGGGGCGGCGGATCTCGATCCAGTCGCCCACGGGGTCCGCGACGGGGATCAGCCTTTCGCCCGCGGCGGCGCTGCCGACGACAGGATTGTCGGTGCCGGGGCCGCCCCGGAGGTTCACCCGGTCGGCGGTGACGCGGAGCGCGAGGGCCTCGGCCGGGTCCGGCTGCGGCAAGGTGACGGGGGTGGCGACCTGGACGGCGGCGGCAAGGCGGAGCTGCGGCGTGCTGGTCTCGCGGGTGGCGGCGATCTCGGCGCCGCGGTCGAGGGCGATCTGCACCGCCTCGGCGGCGGAGACCGGACTTTGATAGGCCTCGCGGGCGCGGGCGTCGGAAAGGTCGGTGACGTCCTGCACCGGGAGCGCCGAGACGCTGACCCGTGTGGCGCGGGGCGCCGGCGGACGGTCGGGCGCGATGAACCCGGCCGCGAACAGGACCCCAAGCGTGACGAAAGATAGCACCCACCGCATCGGATTTCTCCCCGGGCGCCCCCGGCGGCAGTGTAGCGCAACCAGGCGGGTTTGGGGCGTCGAGGTGGCGAAAGAGACTGTTTCCCGGCGCGTGGGTCGGCTTGCGGGGGCGCCATGGGCGGTCTACAAGATCTGGTATGAGCGACGGCGAAGAACCAGGCGAGGCCTCTTTCAGAAACCCCATCGAGCCGCTGCGCCGGGCGATCGGCGAGCGCTACCTGACCTATGCGCTCTCGACGATCATGCACAGGGCGCTGCCGGACGCCCGCGACGGGCTGAAGCCGGTGCATCGGCGGATCCTCTACGCGATGAGCCGGCTGAACCTGGCCTCGGGCGGCAAGTTCCTGAAATCGGCGAAGATTTCCGGCGACACCATGGGCGATTTCCATCCCCATGGCGACGGCGCGATCTATGACGCGATGGCGCGGCTCGCGCAGGATTTCACGATTCGCTATCCGCTGGTCGACGGGCAGGGGAACTTCGGCAATATCGACGGCGACAACCCGGCGGCCTCTCGCTACACCGAGGCGCGGCTGACCGAGTTCGCCGAGGCGCTTCTGGAGGGGCTCGACGAGGACGCGGTGGATTTCCGCGACAACTATGACGGGCGGTTGCAGGAGCCCGCGGTGCTGCCGGCGGCCTTTCCGAACCTCCTCGCCAACGGTGCCTCGGGGATCGCCGTGGGGATGGCGACGAACATCCCGCCGCACAATCTCGACGACGTGCTGACGGCCTGTATCCATCTGGCAGGAAAGCAGAATTCCGAGCTCGTGCGCGACGATACGCTGATCGAGATGGTGAAGGGGCCGGATTTCCCGACGGGCGGGATCATCGTCGAGCCGCGCGAGAACATCGTCGAGGCCTACCGCACCGGGCGGGGCAGTTTCAGGACCCGGGCGAAATACGAGGTCGAGGACCTGGGCCGCGGCCAGTGGCAGGTGGTGGTCACCGAGATCCCCTACCAGGTGCAGAAATCGAAGCTGATCGAGAGGCTCGCCGAGCTGATCCAGCTGAAGAAGGTGCCGATCCTGGCGGATGTTCGCGACGAGAGCGCCGAGGATGTGCGGATCGTGCTGGAACCGCGCACGAAGAACGTCGATCCGGACGTGTTGATGGGGATGCTGTTCCGCAACTCCGACCTGGAGATCCGGTTCTCGCTCAACATGAACGTGCTGATCGACGGGCGCACGCCGGTGGTCTCGACGCTGAAGGAGGTGCTGCGTGCCTTCCTCGACCACCGCCGGGGGGTGCTCCTCAGGCGCACGCGGTTCCGGCTCGGCAAGATCGACCACCGGCTGGAAGTTCTGGAAGGCTTCATCACCGCGTTCCTGAACCTCGACCGGGTGATCGAGATCATCCGATACGACGACGCGCCGAAGCCCGCGCTGATGGCGCAGGACTGGGCGAAGGTGCCGCCGCGCGCCGAGAACGAGGCGGCTTATGTCTCGCCCCTGCCGGCGGGCGAGGACGATGGCGAGCTTTCCGAGGTTCAGGCCGAGGCGATCCTGAACATGCGGCT
>JBNKWI010000093.1:0-12650 GCA_050299695.1 Paracoccaceae bacterium | reverse complement strand
GCCGGTGTGAGCACGGTGCCGGCGCCGATCAGGGCGCGGTCGCCGCAGGCCCCGGCCATGGCGGCGATCGAGGCGAAGGGATCGGGCGAGTTCAAGGGCACCTCGATCCGGTCGATTCCGGCGGCGATCAGCGCCTCGGCGACAGGGACGGCCTCGGGCGGGGCGATCCCGCGGAGGATGGCGATCAGCGGGCGGCTCATGCGTGGATTTCCCTCCGGGCGCGGATCAGGCCGAGGCCGGCGCGGGTCAACTCGTCGGCCTGGAAGCTTTCTGCGACGAGGCCCTGGACGGCCAAGGCCCTTGAATAGACACTGTTCAGGCCGGTTTCCCCGATCAGCGCGACGGGTTGGCCCAGCCAGTAGGCGCGCATCGCGGCGAGTTCGGCGCCGATCAGGAGGCCCGAGACGCGGGCGCGGGCGGCGCCGGGATCGAGGCCGTGGATGAGGCTGTCGGCGCGGACAGAGAACAGCCTTGCCGCGAGCGTTTCGGGGCGCGCGAGCGCGTCGGTGACGGCCTCGGCAAAGATCTCGTCGTCCCAGCCCGGGCCGATGGAATGGCGAAGGGTACTGGACTTCGACAGGAGCGCGAAGAGCTCGCCGGTCATCGCGGTACGGAAGCTGACGATTTCGCCGGCCGAAACCTGCACCCATTTGGTGTGGGTGCCGGGCAGGCAGAGCACGCCATCGAAGCCGGGTCGCGTGGCGAAGACGCCGGCGATCTGGGTTTCCTCGCCGCGCATCACGTCGGCGGGCTTTGCCTGGCTGACGCCACCGATGATGGAAACGGAAAGATCAGTGTCTGATACGGGCGCTTTCACGGTTTCGAAGGCGTCGGGTGCGCAGGGGACAGGGGCATAGGGCGCCTCGATCCAACCCTGTCGCGCGCCGACCATGCCGCAGGCAAGGACCGGTGCGAGGCCCCAGCCGGCGATCATCTCCCGCAGCGCGGGTTCGAACGCCTCGGGGGCGAGGGTACCCATGCCCCTGTCGGAGCGGGCTTCGGCCAGCACCGTGCCGTCCGCGCCCATCGCCCAGGCGCGGCAGGCGGAGGTGCCCCAGTCGACGGCGATCCAGTCGGGCGTCATCCGGTCACCACCACGCCGCCATCGACCACCAGCGCCTGGCCGGTCATCGCCGCGCTGGCCGTGGAAGCCAGGAACAGCGCCGGGGCCACAACGTCTAGGGGCGTGAGATGTTTCTTGAGGCACATCCGGTCCATGAACTTCGCCAATCCTTCCTCGGTGGCCCAGAGCTCCATCTGCCGCTCGGTCAGGACCCAGCCCGGCGCCAGCGCGTTGACGCGGATCCCGTCGGCCCCGTGCGCACGGGCGAGCGAGCGGGTGAGGCCGTTGATGCCCGATTTCGCGGTGGTGTAGACCGGATAATCGCCCATGCCCATCATGTAGCTGATCGAGGAGAGGTTCACGATCACCCCGCCGCCGCGCGCCTTCATCGCGGGGATCACCGCCTGGGAGGCGAAGAAGCAGGCCTTGAGGTTGATCGCGATCATCCGCTCCCAATAGGTTTCGTCGACCTCCTCGGTCCGGTGGCGCTCGTCATTGGCGGCGTTGTTGACGAGGATGGCGATGGGGCCATGGGCCGCGGCGGCGCGGTCGAGCGCGGCGCGGAGGGCCGGGGTGTCGGTGATGTCGCAGCGGAGGAAGAGCGGGCGGTTGCCGTGCTTTTCCGCCATCGCCTCGGTGAAGGCGGCGCTCTCGGCGATGTCGGCGAAGGCGACCTGCGCGCCCTGTTCGAGGAACCCCTCGGTCAGCGCGGCGCCGATGCCCGATCCGCCGCCGGTGATGAAGACCGAGGCGCCATGGAGATCCGGGAAGATCGCGGCGCTCATGGCGTCTCCGGACGCGGCGCCAGCGCGGATTGTGCCTTCTTCGTGAGGCCAGCGCGGACGAGATCGTAGGAGGTGAGAATCCGGTGGCGGAGTTCGTCGGGAGGGCAGTCTTCAGCCAGATTGATCCAGCTCTGGTGGAAATAGGGCGCCTTGCGGCCCACTCCCGCCTCGATCAGCATCTGCGCGGTCTCGATATCCGAGGTCTTGACCGAGACGCCCGGGGCAACGGCGCCGATGCAGGCGAACATCTTGCCGCCGACCTTCCAGGCGTCATGGCCGCCGCCCCATGGGTCGGACACCTCGGCACCGGGCAAAGCGGCGCAGATGCCCGCCACCACATCGCGGAACTGTTGTGATAGGACCATCTGCCCCCCTCTCGCCCGGGATCATCCACCAGATGCCGTTCGGGGGGAAGGGCGGTGTCGCGGGCTGGCTCCGTTGGTGTTGCACTCGTGTCCGGAAGGGACATCGGACCAAATTGCGCGCCTTGAGCGAAACGCTTGCAATTGTCTCTAACACGGAAGGATTCGCCCTACTTCGCGCTCGCGATCTGCGTGACTTTGCGAAGGAGCGTGCTACATTCCTGCTCTATACCGCGATGCGAAGGGTCCTGGTCGGAGAAATGGGAATACCGAAGAACATCTCTGACCGCGCGGATGAGTTGATCTCGGACGTCCTGGCGCTGTCCCGGAAAGAGTCCATCGAAACGGTCATGGGACTTGCGGTGATCCTTCTGAACTGGGGGGCCTACAAGCTTCGCCTGGAGGATGCCGCGCAGCTGGCCGAGGAGTTCGAACTCGCGGCCGACCGGTTCGAAGCGTTAGCCGCGAAAGATGGAATCACGGTGCGCAAGAAGGTTCACTGATCGAGGGCTATGGACCCCGCTGCGAAGCGGGTGGTACGCTTCGATCGCATTGCAGCCGCCGGTTGATCGCGGGCCTACGGCCCCACCATTCTGACGGGCCGCATCTTTTCAAGGCGGGGACGTTTCCATGCCCGATGTTCACAAGCAGTATTTCGTCTGTCCCTTTCCGAGCTACGACAGTGTCGTCGGCGCCTCGGTCAGGAAGTACGGCCTGAAGGAGAACTGCACTAGCGTCACGCCGTTCCACAGGGCCCTGGAGGACGTCGAACGGGAAGCGACCCTGCTCATCGCCGGACATGGCGTCGAAGGCGGCGAGGAGATCAGCAATGGCAAGGCGCCGCCCGAACGCCTGAGTCTTACCGTCGCGGGCCTGGCCCAGCTGATCTCGAAGGTCTGGAAACTGCCGCGGACCCATGTGAAGATCCGGATGCTCGGCTGCGAATGCAACGGCTTCGCGCGGAAACTGGCGGAGGCTCTCGAGGCGTATGACGACGTCGCCGTCGGTGGCTATGTCGACAGCGTCAACGGCGACGCGTTCGATGACACGACCGGGCGCGGGTCCATGCTGAGCCAGGTCGATTTCGGCGAACCGATGGGGATCCGCTTGTTCACCAAGGAACAGATGGCGAGCGCGGGCATCGAGCGGATCCAGTGGTTCAACAACAAGGGCGTGAAGATCGACAAGCCCGACTTTCCCAAGCTGATCGCGCTCCGGGACTGATCCGGGCGGCTGCCGGCTAGGCCAGTTCCGGAAACCGTTGGCGCACCGCGGCCACCGAGGCCGAAAGCGCCTGCGCGAGGTGCGGCATGTCGACCGTGTCGGGGTCCTTCTCTCCCTGCGCGCAGAGCCTTGCGAAATCCGCGAAGCCGAGATTCATCGCGCTGCCCTTCATGCCGTGCAACGCGTCGGAGCGCGCGGCGAGATCGGCGAGGGCGGGGAGGCCCTCGATCGCCTCCTCGATCTCGCTCAGGAACAGCAAGGCGATTTCGGCGAAGTCGTCATCGCCGACCTCCGTACGCAATTCGTCGATCCGGCCCCAGTCGATCATGACCTGCTCCACTCGCTGACCGGATCAGGTTAGCGGAAAACAGGTACCCAAGCGTTACCGAAGCCCAACCGCAAACCGGAAAACTTTATGTTTCATGCCATCTTAACAGAGGTGTCACAGAACCTCCCATTGCGACATCGCACAGGAAAAAGCGGCCAGTATGAAAAGTGCAGCAGTGCAAAATGTGCCCGAGGACAGATCTCATGCGCCCCTGGCACAGGCGGCAGCGATCCGCGATGTCCTGATCGTCGATGACAGCCGCGCGCATCTGAAACTGCTCGCCTCGATCCTGACCCGCTGGGGGTTCGAAGTAACGCAGGCGAGCTCCGGCGAGGAGGCGCTCTGGCATCTCGAGGCGAAGAAATTCGACCTCGTGCTGAGCGACTGGGTGATGCCCGGCATGAGCGGGATCGAGCTCTGCGAGCATTGCCGGGCGATGAGCGGGGAGTCCTATCTCTACTTCATCCTCCTGACGTCGAAGAGCGAAGGGGACGATGTGGCGCGCGGCCTCGCGGCCGGCGCCGACGACTTCCTGTCGAAACCGATCGACCGCAACGAGCTTCAGGCGCGGATCGCGGCGGGCGAGCGGCTGATCGCCATGCAGCGCGCGGTGGTCGAGAAGAACCAGCTGCTCGAACATACGCTGAACGAGCTCCAGGGGCTCTATGACGGGATCGCCCGCGATCTGGTCGAAGCGCGGCGGCTCCAGCAATCGCTCGTGCCCGAGCGGTTCAGGCGCTACGAGGAGGGCGATGTCTCGCTTCTGTTGCGGCCCTCGGGTCATGTGGGCGGCGATCTCGTGGGCGCGGTACAGGCCGGGCATCGGCAGCTGGGCCTTTTCGCGATCGACGTCTCCGGACACGGCATCGCCTCGGCGCTCCTGACGGCGCGTCTCGCCGGCTACTTTTCCGGCCGCACACCGGAGCACAATATCGCCTTGGTCCCAAGCAAGGAGGGCGGTCACGAGATCCGCAAGCCGGAGGACATCTGCCTCGGTCTCAACGCGCTGATCATCGGCGACATGGAGACCGAGCTCTACTTCACGATGCTGTTCGCGAAATGCGACCTTTCCACCGGCGAGATCGAGATCGCCCAGGCAGGCCATCCGAATCCCATGGTCCAGCGGCACTCGGGCGAGATCGTCTTTCCGGGTGAAGGCGGCATGCCCATCGGGCTGATCGAGGAGCCGGTGTTCGGCACGATTCGCCTGAAGCTCGAACCTGGCGACCGGCTGATGTTCTATTCCGACGGCTTCACCGAGCAGGTCGATCCCGAGGGCGAGATGCTGGAGGAGGAGGGTCTGGCGCGGATTGCCGGCCTTCAGGCGGACACGCTCGGCGGCGATTTCATCGAAGGGCTGATCTGGCATCTCGCCGACCACGCCGGAGATGGCGATTTCGACGACGACCTTTCGGCGGTGATCCTGGAGTACAAGGGCCCCGCGCGGTAGCCCTAGCCGAGCACCCGTTCGAGGAACGCCCGGTCTCCCTCGTTCGCGATGAGACCGGGTGCGTGCGTGGCGGGCGTCCAGACCGCGGTATGGCCCGGTTCGCGGGGCGGGCCGAGGCTGAGGACCGGACGCGCGAGGTAGACATGGCAGATCTTCTCGGCCCAGAGATCGTAGTCCGGCATGAAGGTGAACCGTCGGAACGCGCCCAGCCGTCGCGCGGGGCCGATCCGCCATCCGGTCTCTTCGAGGATTTCGCGATGCAAGGCCCGGAGCGGCGATTCCTCCGGGTCGATGCCGCCGCCCGGGAGCTGGTATTCCGGCACCGGCGCCTCCTGGAATGTCAGCAGCACCGCGTCGTCGCGGACCAGCACCGCATAGGCGCCGGCCCTTTGCCGATAGCGGATGCCCGGCCTCACCGGCTCGCCGACCCGTCTGATCGCCACCTTTAACCCCTCCGGACACCCTCCTATATACTCGATCCTATGCCAGCACCTGCGGCCCAAGGAAACCCATGACCCTCAGCTCGAAAATCGCCTGGGACGACACGGTTCTGCCGTTTCAGCTCGACCTATCGGACATTCGCGGCCGGGTGGCCCGTCTCGACGGCGCGCTCGACGAGATGCTGTCGCAGCACCGCTATCCCGCGCCGGTCGAAGCGCTGGTGGCGGAAACCGCGCTCCTGACCGCACTGATCGGGCAGACCATCAAGCTGCGGTGGAAGTTGAGCCTGCAAGTTCGGGGCGACGGCCCCGCGCGACTGGTCGCGACCGATTACTATGCCCCCGCCAAAGAAGGCGACCCGGCGCGGATCCGGGCCTATGCCAGCTTCGACGCCGACCGGATCAATCCGGCGGGCGACCCTTTCGCGCAGGTGGGCTCGGGGTATTTCGCGGTGCTGATCGACCAGGGAAAGGGCACGGCGCCCTATCAGGGGATCACGCCCCTGGCCGGCGGGTCGCTCGCGGCCTGCGCGGAGACCTATTTCGCCCAGTCCGAGCAGCTGCCCACCCGCTTTGCGTTGAGCTTCGAGCGGTCCAGCGAACCCGGCGAGCGTTGGCGCGCCGGCGGCGTGATGCTGCAGCACATGCCCAAGGCTTCGCCGCACATCCAGGGCGGCGGGTCAGGCGAGGGTGGGCTCTTGCGGCCGCGCGACGTTCTGAGCGGTGACGAGCTGGAGGATTGGCGGCGCGCGAACCTCCTGCTCGACACGGTCGAGGCGCCGGAACTGATCGGTCCGGGGGTACAGCCGACCGAGCTTCTGGTACGGCTGTTCCACGAGGAGGGCCCGCGGGTCTTCGACGCACAGTCGGTCGCCTTCGGCTGCACCTGTTCGCCCGAGCGCGTGCGGCAGAGCCTGTCGATCTACTCGGCGCGCGACATCGCGCACATGACCACCGACGCGGGCATCGTTACCGCCGATTGCCAGTTCTGCGGCGCGCATTACGAGTTCGATCCGGCCACCCTGGGTTTCGAGGCGACGGAGCCGCCCGATGACGGGGGCTGAGGCGCGGGCGGCCCTCGCGGCGGCCGCCGCACGCGATGGGGCGCCGTCGTCGGACTACGACCTGAACCGCGATCTGTCGCTGCCGGCGAACCGCGTGCTTCGGCCGGCCAGCGTGCTGGTGGCGGTGCGCGAGCGGGCGGGACAGGCGGAACTGGTTCTGACCAAGCGCTCGTCTCGGCTGAAGCATCACCCGGGCCAGATCGCGTTTCCGGGGGGCAAGGTCGACGAGGGCGACGCCAGCGCCGAGGCCGCGGCGCTGCGCGAGGCCGAGGAGGAGGTGGGGCTGGCTCCAGATGCCGTCGAACTTCTGGGCAGCCTGCCGCCGCACGAGACCGTCACCGGCTTCTGCGTGACCCCGGTCCTGGGCTGGATCGCTGGCGGGTTCACGCCCCGCCCGGAGGCGGGCGAGGTGGACGAGGTCTTCTTCGCGCCCCTGCGCTTCGTTCTGGATCCGCGGAATTTCGTCGTCGAATCGCGGCACTGGCGCGGCAGCAGGCGCTACTACTACGCGGTGCCCTGGGGCCCCTATTACATCTGGGGCGCCACAGCGCGGATCCTGCGCGGCCTCGCCGACCGGGTGCGCCCGTGACCCGGATTGCCGCCGACTGGATCTCCAACCCGCCCACACTGGCGGTCGTGGAGATGCTGTCGCGCGCCGGGTACCGGGCCTGGTTCGTTGGCGGTTGCGTCCGCGATGCGGTGGCGGACCGGCCGGTGAAGGATATCGACATCGCCACGGTTGCGCTGCCCGAAGCGGTCATGGCGCTGGCCGCGGATGCCGGGCTGCGGGCGATCCCGACCGGGATCGAGCACGGGACGGTCACGGTCGTTTCGGGCGGAATCCCGCACGAAGTGACCACCTTGCGCCGGGATGTCGAGACCGACGGCCGCCGCGCCGTCGTCGCCTTCGCGACCCGGATCGAGGACGACGCGATGCGGCGCGACTTCACCATGAACGCGCTCTATGCCGAGGCGGACGGTGAGGTGCTCGATCCGGTCGGCACGGGGCTCGCCGATCTGCGGGCCGGCCGGGTGCGGTTCATCGGCGATGCGGACCAGCGGATTCGCGAGGATTTCCTGCGAATCCTGCGGTTCTTCCGGTTTCACGCGGGGTACGGCGACCCCCGGGCCGGTCTCGATGCGGAAGCACTGGCGGCGATCGCGGCCAATCTCGACGGGCTCGACACATTGCCAGGCGAGCGGATCGGCCACGAGATGCGCCGGCTGCTCGCCCGTCCCGATCCGGTGCCCGCCGTGGCGGCGATGATGCAGACCGGCGTTCTGGCCCGGGTGCTGCCGGGCGCGGCGACGGAGGCGCTCGGGCTGCTGATCGCGCTCGAGGACGCCTCGGGAACGGCACCCGACTGGCTGCGGCGGCTGACCGCGCTGGGCGGGGAGGACGCGTCCGAGCGGCTGCGCCTGTCGCGGAGCGAAGCACAGGGGCTGGAGCTTCGCCACAAGCTCCTGGCCGATATGGCCCCGATCCATGAGATCGGCTACCGGCACGGCGCCGAGACGGCGCGGGACGTCGCGCTGCTCCGTGCGGCGATGACGGGAACGCTGCTCGACCCGGCCGCGCTGGCCGACGCGGCGCTGGGCGCCGGTGCGCATTTCCCGGTCAGCGCCGCCGATCTGATGCCGGCGCTTCAGGGCGAGGAGCTCGGTCGGAGGCTCAAGGCGCTGGAGCGCCGCTGGATCGCGTCGCGCTTCGCGCTCGGCCGCGACGCGCTGCTCGACGGACCGGCATAGGCGCACATCCCTCTCTCTCGCCGGCGAGAGTTTTCCTGACGCCGGTTTCGGTCTATATCCCCGAGACAAGCCAAGGTTATCCCCTTGTTCCGGTTCTTCGAAAACCTGGTCGATCCCTACGTCGCGTACGAAGAGACAGACCGGCCGCCGACCCGTCTCTGGCCGTTCATGAGAGACTATTCCCGCCCTTTCACGCGGGTCTTCGTCGTGACCGGGATCATGTCGGTGGTGACGGCGGTCGTCGAGATCTGGCTGATCGCCTATATGGGCCGGCTGGTGGACATTCTCGACAGGAGCGGGCCGGGCGCGTTCTGGGAGACGTTCGGGACCGAACTGATCCTGGTGGCGCTGTTCATCCTCTTCGCCCGGCCGGTGCTGCAATCGGTGGGCGTTCTGCTCCTCAACAACACCGTTCTGCCGAACCTCGGCACGCTGTTCCGCTGGCGCGCCCATCGGCATGTGCTGCGCCAGTCGGTGAGCTGGTTCGAGAACGATTTTGCTGGCCGCATCGCGGGGCGGATCATGCAGACCCCGCCGGCGGCGGGTGAGGCGGTGTTCCAGATCTTCGACGCGCTCACCTTCGCCATCGCCTACTTCGTCGGTGCCGCTGTTGTGCTCGCCGATGCCGACCCGCGCCTGGCGGTGCCGCTGGTGATCTGGGTTGCGCTCTATGGCTGGCTGGTGCGCTGGACGACGGCGCGAGTCGGGCCGGCGTCGCAGGCCGCCTCGGATGCCCGCAGCGCGGTGACTGGGCGGGTGGTGGACAGCTACACCAATATCCAGTCGGTGAAGATGTTCGCGCACCACGACCTCGAGCTCACCTTCGCGAAGGAGGCCATCGAGCACGCGCGCGAGACGTTTCGGGCCGAGATGCGCATCTACACGATCATGGATGCCTGCCTGACTTTCCTGAACGGGCTCTTGATCCTGGGCTGCGTCGGCTGGGCGATCTGGCTCTGGCAGGGGGGCAGCGCGTCGATCGGGGTGGTCGCGGCGGCCACGGCCATCGCGCTCAGGCTGAACGCGATGACCGGCTGGATCATGTGGGCGTTGACCAATTTCTTCCAGAATCTCGGCATCGTGGCCGAGGGGATGGAGACCATCGCCCAGCCGATCCAGCTGACCGACCGGCCGGATGCGAAGCCGCTTGTCTTCACCGATGGGCGCATCGCGTTCCGGGGCCTCGGCCACCATTACGGGCGCGGCGCCGGCGGGATCGAGCGGATCGACAAGGAGATCGCGCCGGGCGAGAAGGTCGGGCTGGTGGGCCGCTCGGGGGCGGGGAAATCGACCCTCGTGAAGCTGCTTCTCAGGTTCTACGACGCCGACCAGGGGCGGATCGAGATCGACGGGCAGGACGTCTCCGCCGTGACCCAGGACAGCGTTCGGAAAGTGATCGGCATGGTGCAGCAGGACAGTTCGCTCCTGCACCGCTCGGTGCGCGACAACATCCTCTATGGCCGGCCGGAGGCGACCGAGGCGGAGATGATCGCCGCGGCGAAGCGGGCTCAGGCGCATGAGTTCATCCTGGGGCTCGCGGATTCCGAGGGCCGGACCGGCTACGACGCCCAGGTCGGCGAGCGCGGGGTAAAGCTTTCGGGCGGGCAGCGGCAGCGGATCGCGCTGGCGCGGGTGATCCTGAAGGACGCGCCGATCCTCGTGCTCGACGAAGCCACCAGCGCGCTCGACAGCGAGGTCGAGGCGGCGATTCAGGACACGCTCTACGGGCTGATGGAGGGCAAGACGGTGATCGCCATCGCGCACCGCTTGTCCACAATCGCGCGGATGGACCGGATCCTGGTGCTCGACGAGGGCCATGTCGTCGAGGAGGGCACGCATAGGGAGCTTCTGGCGCGCGGCGGGCTCTACGCGCGGTTCTGGGAGCGGCAATCGGGCGGGTTCCTCGGCACCGAGGAAGCGGCATGAGGAAACTCGGCGACCTGATCGACCCGTTCCGACATGCGGACGGACCGCCGCCGCGACGGCTCCTGGCGTTCTTCGGCTGGGCGCTCTCCGGTTCGCTTGGCGTGCTCGGGCTCGCCGCGGTGATCTCCGCCGCCGCGGGCACGCTGGAAGTGATGACGGCGCTGATCCTCGGCCGGGTGATCGACACCGCGCTCGCCGCCGGGCCGGACGCGTTCTTCAACGATCACGTGCTGTTTCTCGCCGGCGCGCTCGGGTTCTTCCTGATCCTGCGCCCGCTGGCCTTCGGCGCCTCCTCGGCCGCGAACTCGGTGGTGGTCGCGCCGAACGTGATGCCGATGGTTCTCACACGGCTGCACCGCTGGACGCTCGGCCAGTCGGTCACCTTCTTCGACAACGATTTCGCGGGCCGCATCGCGCAGAAGCAGATGCAGACCGCGCGCGCCCTGACCGATGTCGCGACGGAGACGATCAACGTGGTCTGCTTCGCGCTCGCTTCGCTGATCGGCTCGGCGCTCCTGGTCATCACCATCGACGGCTGGATCGCCGCGGGGCTCGCCCTATGGCTCGTCGCCTATTTCTGGCTGATCCGCTGGTACATCCCGAAGATCCGGTCGCGCTCGAAGGCACGGGCGAATGCGCGCGCCATGGTCACCGGGCAGGTCGTCGACACGGTGACCAACATCAAGACGGTCAAGCTCTTCGCCCATGCCGATCACGAGGAACATGCCGCCATCGACGCGGTGGCGAGCTTCCGCGACCGGGCGCTCGACTGGGGTGTCGTGGCGGCTTCGTTCCGCTTTGCGCTGATGGGGCTGGCGGGGGTGCTGCCGGTGCTGATGGTCGGCGGCACGCTCTGGCTCTGGAGCCTCGGGCAGGCGAGCGCCGGTGACATCGCCGCGACCGGGACCATCGCGATCCGCATCGCGCAGATGACCGGCTGGGTCAGCCACACGCTGATGGCGATCTCCGGCTCCATCGGCGAGGTCGAGGACGGGATGCACACGCTGACCCCGCCGCCGGTCCTGGTCGACGCACCGGGTGCGGTGCCGCTGGAGATGGGCGAGGCGTCGATCCGGTTCGAGGATGTGCGCTTTGCCTATGGCCGCGAGACCGGTGGGGTGGAGAAGATCGACCTGGTGCTGGCGCCCGGCGAGAAACTGGGCATCGTCGGCGCGTCGGGGGCGGGCAAGTCGACGCTCGTGGCGCTGCTTCTCAGGCTCTACGACCCTGAGGAGGGGCGGATCCTCGTTTCGGGCCAGGATCTGCGGAGCGTCACGCAGGAGAGCCTCCGGGCCGGGATCGGCATGGTCACGCAGGAAACCGCGATGTTCAACCGCTCGGCCCGTGACAACATCCTTTATGGCCGGCCCGATGCGACCGAGGCGGAGGTCGAGGAGGCCGCGCGGCGGGCCGAGGCACATGACTTCATCCGCGAGCTGCGCGACCACAAGGGCCGCACCGGCTATGACGCGCATCTCGGCGAGCGCGGGGTCAAGCTCTCGGGCGGGCAGCGGCAGCGGATCGCGCTGGCGCGGGCGATCCTGAAGGACGCGCCGATTCTGGTGCTCGACGAGGCGACGAGCGCGCTCGACAGCGAGGTCGAGGCTTCGATCCAGGCCGCGCTCGACCGGGTGATGGAGGGCAAGACGGTGATCGCCATCGCGCACCGGCTGTCCACCATCGCGCGGATGGACCGGATCGTGGTGCTGGACCGGGGGCATATCGTCGAAACCGGCAGCCACGCGGAATTGCTCGCCCGCGACGGGCTCTACGCCCGCTACTGGCAGCGGCAATCGGGCGGATTCATCGGGACCGAGGACGTCGCCGCATGACCCTGACCGCCCTGCTGACCCGGCTGATCGATCCCTATGCCGAGGCCGACGGCCCGCCGCCGGGCACCTTCTGGCCCTTCGCGCGCTGGGCGCTGGCCGGCGCGGGGCGGGCGATCTTCTGGTCGGCGGTGATCGTTGCCGCGGCCGCGATGATCGAAGTCGCCTCGGCCTGGTTCACCGGCTGGGCCATCGACCGCGCGCAGGCCGCCGGCGCCGGGAGCTTCTGGCAGCCTTTCGGCGTGGTGGTCGCGGTGGGGGCCCTGTTCTTCCTGGTCTTGCGTCCCATCGTCTTTGCCGGCGACGCGGCGGGCACTTCGATCCTGATCGGCCCGCATCTCTTCCCGCTGATCCTGTCGCGGGTGAACCGTTACACGCTCGGTCATTCGATGCGGTTCTTCGAGAACGATTTCGCCGGCCGCATCGCGCA
>JBNKWI010000092.1:0-12913 GCA_050299695.1 Paracoccaceae bacterium | reverse complement strand
GGCGAAACCGCGACGATTCTGGTCTTCTTCAGCGGCGCCGGATTGGTGGACGGGGCGTTCAAGGTGCTCTGCGACATCCGCGCGGAGGATCCCGGGGAGGAAGTGCGGGCGATGAGCCCGGTTCCCTGCGCGACCGGCAGGCCGCAGGGGCCGCTGACCGACATCTATCTGACGGGCATGCAGGTCCATCTGGAATGGGAAGCGGAGGATGCGGGCGGGACCAGCAGGATGACCATCGGCGTGACAGACGCCTCGACGGGAGTGCGCGTTCCGCTTCTCGTCGAGGTCGCTTATCTGGAGGAAAGCGGCGGATGAGCGCGCGCTTGCTCCCGGTGCTGGCGGTGCTCGCGGGGCTGCTGGCGCTCTGGTACGGGGCGGTCGCGCCGATGAATGTCCGGCAGGCGCTGGATGCCGCCGAGCGGGCGGGCGTCGCGGTGGTGCCCGAGGGGGCGGCGGCGCGGCAGGGGGTGAATGCGTTTGTCCTGATGGCGCGGAACCCGGGCGAGGTGGCGCGGGGCTATGCGCTGGAGCGGCCGCGGCTGCCGACGCCGGGGCAGGTGGCGGGGGAGCTTTGGGCGACGACCGGCGACATGGCCTTGCGCGGGCGCGGGTTTTCGAAGCGGAGCCTCCTCTACCATGGCTGGATCACGCTGCAATCGACGCTGGCGGGGTTCGCGCTGGGCACGGCTTTGGGTGTGCTGGGGGCGGTCATGATCGTCTATTCGCGGACCATGGAGATGAGCCTGATGCCCTGGGCGATCATCTCGCAGACCGTGCCCATCGTGGCGCTGGCGCCGATGATCATCGTCCTGTCGGGGCAGGCGGGGATCGAGGGGCGCGGGCTGCCGAAGGCGATCATCTCCGCCTATCTGTGTTATTTCCCGGTGCTGGTGGGGATGGTGAAGGGATTGCGCGCGCCGACGCGGGAGCAGCTCGACCTTCTCCGGACCTATAATGCCGGCGGGATCGCGGGGTTTTTGAAGCTGCGGCTGCCGGCCTCGATGCCCTATCTCTTCACCTCGCTGAAGGTGGGGATCGCGGCGGCGCTGGTGGGCACCATCGTGGGGGAACTGCCGACGGGGGCGATTTCGGGCCTCGGCGCGCGGATCCTGATCGGCGACCAGTTCGGCAACCCGATGGCGATCTGGGCGGCGCTGTTCGCGGCGGCGATCCTGGCGGGGGTTCTGGTGACGCTTCTGGGCCGGGTGCAGGGCGTGGTGCTGCGGCGGATGGGGATCGCGGCGTGAGGGGGGGTTTTCCAAGCGGAGCGCCTGCGGCGCGCCCCTTTGGGTTGGCGGGGCTTCGCCCCGCGATGGGGGGCTCTGCCCCCTCCGCCCTTCGGGCGGCTCCCCCGGGATTTTCCGGACCCAAAGAAGGAGAGGTCGGGTGAGCGTGTTCGGCATCGCCTTGGCGTTCTGGCTCGCGGCCTGGGGGGTGAATGTCGCCTTGGCGCGGTCGCGCTGGCGGGATGCGTTTGGGGTGCGGGTCGCGGTGCCGGTGCTGTTCGGGGCGGCGATCCTGGCGCTCTGGGAAGGCGCGGTGCGGGGGTTCGGCGTGTCGCCGGTGATCCTGCCGGCGCCTTCGGCGGTGGCGGCGCGGTTCGCGGGCGAGACCGGGCTCTTGTGGGAGGATTTCCTGCAGACGGTGCTGAAGGGGGCGCTCTCGGGCTATGCGATCGGCTGCGGGGCGGCGTTCCTTGTGGCGGTGTTGATCGACCGGTCGCGGTTCCTGACGCGGGGGCTTTTGCCGGTGGGGAATTTCGTGGCGGCGCTGCCGATCGTCGGGATCGCGCCGATCCTGGTGAGCTGGTTCGGGTTCGACTGGCAGTCGAAGGCCGCGGTGGTGGTGGTGATGGTGTTCTTTCCGGTCCTGGTGAACACGGTGCAGGGGCTGGCGGAGGCGAGCGCCATGCAGAGGGACCTGATGCGGACCTATGCGGCGAGCTATCTGCAGACGCTCCTGAAGCTGCGCCTGCCGGCGGCGATGCCCTTCGTCTTCAACGGGCTGAAGATCGCGACCACGCTGGCGCTGATCGGGGCCATCGTGGCGGAGTATTTCGGCTCGCCGACGCGCGGCATGGGGTTCCGGATCTCGACCGGGGTCGGGCGGCTCGATATCGAGCTCGTCTGGGCGGAGATCGCGGTGGCGGCGCTGACCGGGTCGGCGGTGTTCGGGCTGGTGAGCGTGGTGGAGCGGTGGGTGACGTTCTGGCACCCGTCGCAGCGGACATGACTGCCCGGTTTCGCGGCATTTGCCCGATCCGGGCGCAGGAATCTCGCGGGGCGCCCTTGCGTGCTCCGGATACGGGCGCGAGGATGCGCCGGTGTGGGATCGGCGGGGGCCTTCGGGACCCGGCGAACGACGGAACAACAACAATCAGGGAGTTAAGGGTATGAAAGCCTTCAAGGTCGCTCTGTTGGCGTGCGCCGCCGGGGCCGGGATGGCCCGGGCCGAGGATGTCACGCTACAGCTCAAATGGGTCACGCAGGCGCAGTTCGCCGGCTATTACGTGGCGCTGGACCAGGGGTTCTACGACGAGGAGGGGCTCAACGTCACGATCAAGCCGGGCGGGCCGGACATCGCGCCCGAGCAGGTGATCGCGGGTGGTGGCGCCGATGTGATCGTCGACTGGATGGCGGCGGCGCTGGCGGCGCGGGAGCGGGGCCTGCCGCTCGTCAATATCGCGCAGCCGTTCAAGAGCGGCGGGCTGCAGCTGACCTGCCTCAAGGATACCGGGATCGGCAGTCCGGAGGATTTCCCCGGCCATACGCTGGGGGTCTGGTTCTACGGCAACGAGTACCCGTTCTTTGCCTGGATGGCGAAGCTGGGCGTGCCGACCGAGGGCGGCGACGAGGGCGTGACGGTGCTGAAGCAGGCGTTCAACGTCGACCCGCTGCTGCAGCGGCAGGCGGATTGCATCTCGGTGATGACCTATAACGAATACGGCCAGGTGCTGGATGCCGGGATCACGCCCGAGGAGCTGGTGACCTTCAACTATCTCCAGGAAGGCGTGGGGATGATGGAGGACGGGCTCTACGTGCTCGAGGACAGGCTCGCGGATCCGGCGTTCAAGGAGACGATGGTCAAGTTCGTGCGGGCCTCGATGAAGGGCTGGAAATGGGCCGAGGCGAACCCGGAAGAGGCGGCGGCGGTGATCGTCGATTATGACGAGACCGGTGCGCAGACGCTCGAGCATCAGAAATACATGATGAGCGAGGTGGCGAAGCTGACCGCGGGCTCGAACGGCGCGCTCGATGCGGCGGATTACGAGGAGACGGTGGCGACGCTGCTGTCGGCGGTGTCGCCGGAGAACCCGGCGATCACCAAGGAACCCGAGGGGATGGCCTGGACCCATGACATCACCGATGCGGCGCTGAACTAGGCGTTTTGGGGTCGTGACGGAGGGGCGCGTCCGGGTCGGGCGCGCCTTCTTCTTTTGGGGACGTGAGCGTTGATCATGTGACCTTCGTGGTGCGTGAGTCCGGGGGCTCGACCTGCGCAAGGGCGGGGGCGGGTTGCGGGCCTGAATCGGGGGGCTGTGGCCCGGTTGCCGGCCGATTTGAGGGCGGCGTCTGCGCGACTCGCCCCGGGCCGGGCGGGGATGGCGGGGGCGGTTCGTCCGGCGTCCTTTCGCTCCGCTTGTGCGGTTTGTTCGCGCGGCAACCCCAGGCGGAATTGGGTGTGCCGAATTTGCAGGCAATCGCCGCGATAAGGCGCAGCGCGCGAGCATTCGCCATGGACGGCACGGGAGTGGCACCGTACCTTCCGTTCCGACTGAGTTTTGGGGGGTGTCCGTGACCTATTGTGTCGGACTTTTGCTCGACGCCGGCATGGTGCTCTTGTCCGACACGCGGACCAATGCCGGGCTCGACAACATCGCGGTGTACCGCAAGACGTTCGTGTTCGAGGAACCGGGCGAGAAGGTCGTGGTGCTCCTGTCTGCGGGATCGCTTTCGGTGACGCAGACCACGATCGCTCGGCTCGAGGAGGCGATCAGCGATTCCGAGGACGCGGCGGTCGAGACGATCCTGAACGCGCCGACCATGCTGCAGACGGCGGAACTGGTCGGGCGCACGCTTTCGGACGTGGCGAGCGAGATCTCGGAGAAGATGAGCCGGGCGCAGCAGATGGCTTCGGCCTCGTTCATCGTCGCGGGCCAGCGCAAGGGCGGGGGCATGCGGATGTTCCTGGTCTATCCCGAGGGCAACTACATCGAGGCGACCCGCGACACGCCGTTTCTGCAGATCGGCGAGCACAAATACGGCAAGCCGATCCTCGACCGGGTGGTGACGCCGGAAACCTCGATCCTCGACGCGAAGAAAGCTGTGCTATTGTCGATGGATTCGACGCTGCGCTCGAATCTGAGCGTGGGCATGCCGCTCGACATGACGGTGATCGAGAAGGATGCGCTCCGGGTGACCGAGCAGCGCCGGATCGGGGCCGACGATGCCGGGTTCCAGGAGATGAGCCGGGCGTGGAGCCAGGCCTTGCGGGATGCTTTCACCGGCATCGAGATCTGACGCCGGCCGGCGGGCGCCGGCGAGGGGAGGGATCATGGCAGGACGGATCACGGGGCTGGGCGGGCTGTTCTTCCGCGCCGAGGATCCCGAGGCGCTGGCGGCCTGGTACAAGACGCATTTCGGGATAGAGGCGAACGGCGCCTGGCCGCAGGAAGAAGGCGTTTCCGTCCTGGGCCTGTTCGGCCGGGACAGCGACTATTGGCCGAAGGATCGGGGTTTCATGTTCAACTTCCGCGTCGAGGGGCTCGACGCGCTCGCGGTGCGGCTCGAGGCGGCGGGGATCGCGGTGGAGCGGAATCCGGACTGGGACATGCCCGAAATCGGGCGGTTCGCGCGGATCCACGATCCGGAAGGCAACCCGATCGAGTTGTGGGAGCCGGCGGGGTGATCGAGCTCGACCATATCGCGGTGGCGGGCGAGACGCTGGAGGCGGCGGTGGCCCATGTGGAGGCCTGCCTGGGCGTGCCGCTCGACCCGGGCGGGGTCCATATGGAGATGGGCACCCATAACCGGCTCCTGTCGTTGGGGCCCGGGGTCTATCTCGAGGCGATCGCGGTCAATCCCGAGGCGCGTTCGCCGGAGCGGCCGCGCTGGTTCGATCTCGACCGGTTCGCGGGGGCGCCGCGGCTGACGAACTGGATCGCGCGGAGTCCCGACCTGATGGCTGCGCTGGCGGCGGCGCCCGAGGGGATGGGCGTTCCGATTCCGTTCCAGCGCGGGCAGTTTTCCTGGTCGATGGCGGTGCCGGGCACCGGGCGGCTGCCCTTCGACGGCGCGGCGCCGGCGCTGATCCAGTGGGACGGGGCGGCGCATCCGGCGGATTTCCTGGAGGATCGGGGCTGCCGGCTCCGGACGCTCCGGGTCGAGCATCCGGAGGCGGCGGCGCTTCTGGAGCTGTTCCCGGCCGTCGGCGAATTGCCGATGGTCGAGATCGCCGAGGGTGCCGCGCCGCGGATCGCCGCGGTGATCGCGACGCCGGGCGGGGAGCGGGTGCTCGCGTGATCGTGCGGCCGGCCGAGCCGCGCGACGTGGCGGCGGTGACAGCGGTCTGGAACGCCGTGATCCGCGACACGCTGATCAATTTCACCACCGAGGAGAAGACCGAGGCCGGCATCGCCGCGGATATTGCGGCGCGGGGGGCGCTCTATCTGGTGGCGGAGATCGAGGGGGTCTTTGCCGGTTTCGCCACCTCGGCACCGTTCCGGAGCGGCACCGGCTATGCGCTGACGCACGAGCATTCGATCATGCTGACGGAGGCCGGGCGGGGCCGCGGCGCGGGACGGGCGCTGATGGCGGCCTTGGAGGCGAATGCGCGAGCGGCGGGGGTGCATGTGCTGGTGGCGGTGGTGTCCTCGGCCAATCCGGGCGGCATCGCGTTTCACGAGCGGCTGGGCTATGTCCATGTGGGGACCTTTCCGGAGGTGGGTCGGAAATGGGGGCAATGGCTGGACGCGGTGTTCCTGCAGAAGATCCTGGATCGGTAGGGATGCTGGGTCCTTGAAGCACGAAGCCGGGCGAGCGGCTGTCCGTGGGATGGCATTGCGACGGCTGAACGGTGCGATTTGTGATGTCATGGCGCGAACCGTGCTCGGCCCGCAGCCGGAATGGCGGAGCGCGACGGGACGTTCACGGGGACGTGCGGTCCGTTTGCCCCTGTTGCAGTGCAGCATCAGCTTGTAGGGTGGCGCCATGTCGATCTGGTCCCGCATCGGTGCCGCCTTGTCGGCCCTCGCAACGGGCGAGGGTCTGCGCGAGATGTTCGACCGGCTGAAGACGCCGCCCGAGCGGTCGGTGGGCTTCACCATCGCGGTGATCGCGCTGGGGGCGAAGATGGCAAAGGCCGATGGGCTCGTCACGCGTGACGAGGTGGCTGCGTTCCGCGAGGTGTTCGTGATCCCCGAGGGCGAGGAGGCCGCGGCGGCGCGGGTCTTCAACCTGGCGCGGCAGGACGTGGCCGGGTTCGAGGACTACGCGGCGCGGATCAAGCGGATGTTCGGCGACCAGTGCGAGGTGCTGATCGACCTCCTGGAGGGGCTGTTTCACATCGCCGTGGCCGATGGCGACTATCACCCGGCGGAGGATGCGTTCCTGCACCGGGTGGCGGAGATCTTCGACATCACCGAGGCGAGGTTCCGCGCGATCCGCACGCGGCTCGTACCGGATGCCGAACCGGACCCCTGGGCGGTGCTGGGCCTCGCGCCCGACGCCACTCTGGAGGAGGCGCGGGCGGCCTGGCGGGCAGCGGTGCGCGAGAGCCATCCCGACCGGATGTTCGCCCGTGGCGTGCCGCAGGAGGCGATCCGGGTGGCCGAGGAGCGGCTGGTGGCGATCAACCGCGCCTGGGAG
Source organism: Paracoccaceae bacterium (assembly GCA_050299695.1). Classification (GTDB taxonomy): domain Bacteria; phylum Pseudomonadota; class Alphaproteobacteria; order Rhodobacterales; family Rhodobacteraceae; genus Ovoidimarina. Next base: position 6,047 of record JBNKWI010000092.1, on the reverse strand, counting down.
GAGATCAGCCGGGGGCGGGCGGCGTAGGCAAGCGAGGCGGCAGCGACGCCACCAAGTCACCCGATGGCGCCGTACAGGTTTGGGCAGAATCGGCAGTGCGCCGAGGTGTGCCGCGAGGGGCAACCCCAGTTGCCCCCGCCCGAACAGCGCCGAAGGCGCCGGGCGAGCGCCTGCCCGTACCGGCGGGCTGGCGCTATTTCGCCGTCCCGCACCGAACGATCTTACGGCGGGCTTGCACCATAAAATGCTCCCCACAACCGTTGCAGCGCCATCCCACGGACAGGCGCTCGCCCGGCTTGCCCTTTGTTGGCTCGACTCGCGGTTCAAATCTCCACGAAACCGGCCAACCCCGGCGCATGAGGATCGCACCTGCACTGTCGCGTGGATGACGACGCTGTTCGACCATGCAGGGACACTTCAGGCGGCGATGCGTGGTCGGGGCGGTGCGATCTGACGCGGGCGCAGCGGATCGAGGCCTTGGGACGGGCGGGCGTGAGGGAAAGGCCGCGCGGTTTTCCGGTCCGGGAATGTCGAAGGGCTTCAGGGGCGCATCAGCAGGTAGGCGACCGCGCCGGCCGACAGGGTCCACGCCAGGACGATGGCCACCGCGCCGGCGAGGCTGGCGGGCTTTCGTCCGTGTTCCGAGGCGCGGTGCCGGAACTCGGCCATGAGCGGTGGCGGAATCAGGCGGATGGCGATCAAGAGCCCGAGGGGCACGAAGAGCAGGTCGTCGAGATGGCCCAGGACCGGGATGAAATCGGGGATCAGGTCGATGGGGCTGAGCGCATAGGCGGCGACTGCCGCGGCGACGGCCTTGGCGACGAACGGCGTGCGAGGATCGCGGGCGGCGATCCAGAGCGCGATCACGTCGCGTTTGAGCCGGCGCGCCCAGGCCTTGAAGTTCTCCAGTGTCACCTTTCGCCCGAACCTCGATGTGCGGCAGTCCCATAGATGGTGCTTCGGATCACGGGTTCAAAACCCGGTCAAACCTGCCAGACTTGGCGCAACGCTGCATGAGGCCGGAACGATGCGGGTTGCCACCTACAATGTCGAGTGGATGACGACGCTGTTCGACGACGCGGGTGCGCTTCTGGCGGACGACGGGTGGTCAGGGCGGCACGATGTGACGCGGGCGCAGCAGATCGAGGCGCTGGGGATCGTGTTCACGGCGCTGGATGCGGATGCGGTGCTGGTGGTCGAGGCGCCGGACGGGCATCGGCGGCGGGACGGGGTGGCGGCCCTGGAGACCTTCGCGGGTTGGGCGGGCATCCGGGCGCGGAAGGCGCTGATGGGGTTCGTGAGCCAGACCCAGCAGGAGATCGCGCTGCTTTACGATCCGGTCGTGCTGACGGTGCGGCACGATCCCATGGGCGACGAGACGAGCCCGGTGCCGCGCTTCGACACCGCGTTCGAGATCGACCTCGATATCGACGCCGAGCTCGACCGGGTGGTCTGGTCGAAGCCGCCCCTGGAGCTGGCGGTGGAGGCGGCGGGCGGCACGGCGTTCCGGATGATCGGGGTCCATGCCAAGTCGAAGGCGCCGCACGGGGCGCGGGGGCGGGAGGCGATCATGCGGACGGCGATCGCGAACCGGCGCAAGCAGCTCGCGCAGTGCATCTGGCTCAGGCGCCGGGTCGAGGAGCATCTGGCGGCGGGGGAGAGCCTGATCGTGCTGGGCGATTTCAACGACGGGCCGGGGATCGACGAATACGAGAAGCTCTTCGGGCGCTCGGGCGTGGAAATCGTGCTGGGGCAGGACGGCGAGGCGCCGCTCTGGGATCCGCACGCGGCGCAGGCCATGGCGCGGCGGATCGGGGCGATGCCGGCCACAGCGCGGTTCTGGCAGCCGAAGCCGGGGCGCTGGCTGTCGGTGCTGCTCGATTACATCATGGTCTCGGCGGATCTGCGCGCGAAGGATCCTACCTGGCGGATCTGGCATCCGTTCGACGATCCGGGCTGCTACCGGGTGCCGGAACTGCGCGAGGCGCTCCTGACCGGGTCGGACCACTTCCCGGTGACGCTCGACATCGCGTTGTGAAACGACTCGCGCTATGATTGCCTCATGAGGGGGCTTTGTCCGCTGCTGATCGCGCTTGTCCTTGCCGGCCCGGCGGCCGCGCAGGAAAGCGACGACCTGTCCGAGGGGCTCGATCTTCTGGGCCAGGGCACGCGGCTTCTGATGGAAGGTCTCCTGAAGCAGCTGGGTCCGGCGCTGGACGAGCTGCACCGGGGGCTCGCGGATCTCGACGCCTACGAACTGCCCGAGATCCTGCCCAATGGCGACATCATCATCCGCCGCAAGCGGCCCCTGCCGATGGAGATTCCCGAGGACGGAATCGATTTGTGAGCGGCCCCCGGCCGGGGCGCGTTTGTTCCTGTTGCCAGCTTCGGAAGCGGTGCTACCTTCCGAGACAACCATAAAGGGAGGACTCCAATGGCTATTGCGTTGACGCTCAATGGCGAGGCGACGGAGATCGACGCATCGCCCGACATGCCGCTCCTCTGGGCGATCCGGGATGTCCAGAAACTGACCGGCACCAAGTTCGGCTGCGGGATAGCCTCCTGCGGCGCCTGCACGGTGCATGTGAACGGCGAGGCGGTGCGGTCGTGCCAGACCTATCTGGGCGATGTGGAAGGCGCTTCGGTCACCACGATCGAGGGGCTGTCGGGCCCGGTCGCCGCGGCGGTGCAGGGCGCGTGGAAGGATCTCGACGTGGTGCAGTGCGGCTATTGCCAGTCGGGACAGATCATGCAGGCGGTGGGTCTTCTGACCGAGACGCCGAAACCGAGCGACGCCGATATCGACGATGTGATGAGCGGCAATGTCTGCCGCTGCGCGACCTATGTGCGGATCCGCGCGGCGATCCACGAAGCCGCCAAGAGAATGGAGGCCTGAGCCATGACACTGGAATCGACGCGCAGGGGCTTTCTGAAGGGTGTCGCGGCCACGGGCCTCGTGGTGGGCCTCGGGCCGAAGGGCGGCTGGACCGCCTCGGCCGGGGCGATGGATGTGAACCCGTTCGTCCGGATCGGTCCGGACGGGACGGTGACGGCGATCCTGAAGCATTTCGAGATGGGCCAGGGCACGACCACGGGCCTTGCCACGCTGATCGCCGAGGAGCTGGATGCCGACTGGGACAAGGTGGCGATCGAATTCGCGCCGGCGAATACCCAGCTTTACGTGAACACGCTCTTTGGGGTGCAGGGCACCGGCGGCTCGACCGCGATGGCGAATTCCTGGGAGCAGTACCGCAAGGCGGGCGCCGCGGCGCGGGGCATGCTGGTCAAGACGGCGGCGCGCGAATGGGGCGTGCCCGAGGGCGAGATCGCGGTGGCGAAGGGCGTGGTGTCCCATGGCAGCCGGAGCGCGGGCTTCGGCGAGCTGGTGGCACTGGCGACGCCGGGCGACGTGCCGGTGGAGCCGGTCCTGAAGGCGCCTTCGGATTTCACGCTGATCGGCCAGGACGGGCTGCCGCGCAAGGACAGCGCGGCCAAGACCACCGGCAAGGCGATCTTCGCGATGGACGTGATGCCGGAGGGCGTGGTCTACGCGGTGCTGCTGCGGTCGCCGAAGTTCGGCGGCAAGCTGACCTCGTTCGACGCGTCGGAGGCCGAGGCCATGCCGGGCGTGGTGGCGGTGCGCGAGACGCCGGTGGGCGTCGCGATCTATGCCGACAATACCTGGAACGCGATCCAGGCCCGCGACGCGGTCAAGGCCGAGTGGGATTTCTCGGCCGCCGAGACCCGGTCGAGCGACGCGATGGAAGCGGACTATGCCGCCTCGCTGGACGAGGACGGGCTTGTCGCGCGGAATGACGGCGATGCGGCGGCGGCACTGGAGGGCGCGGCCAGGACCATCGAGGCCGATTTCCACTTCCCGTTCCTGGCGCATTCGCCGATGGAGCCCCTGAACTGCGTGGTGCAGATCTCGGACGGCAAGGTGCAGATCTGGGACGGCTGCCAGTTCCAGACCGTGGCGCAGGCCGCCGCGGGCGCGGTGAGCGGCGTGGGGCCCGAGAACGTCTCGATCCAGACGGTCTATGCCGGCGGCTCGTTCGGCCGGCGCGCGAATTTCAGCGCCGACTACGAGGTCGAGGGGGTGATGGCGGCGATGGCGCTGGGCACAGGCGAGCCGGTCAAGCTGGTCTGGACCCGCGAGGACGACGTGCGCGGCGGCTTCTACCGGCCGATGTGCAAGCACCGTGTCACGGCCGGTGTCGACGCGGCCGGTGCGGTGTCGGGCTGGCATTCGAGCCTCGCCAACAAGTCGATCTTCAGCGGGACGCCGATGGAGCAGATGGCGGTTCACGGGGGCGTCGACCATTTCTCGGTCGAAGGCGTGGCGGATACCGATTACGCGCTGCCGGATATCCGGGTCGACGTGCGCAACATGGAGTCCGCGGTGCCGGTGCTGTGGTGGCGCTCGGTCGGGCACAGCCATTCCGGCTACGCGATGGAAGTCGCCATCGACATGCTGGCCGAGGCGGCGGGCGCCGATCCGGTGGAGTTCCGCCGGGGGCTCCTGGCCGAGAAGCCGCGGCATCTGGGCGTGTTGAACCTCGCGGCCGAGAAGGCCGGATGGGGCAGCCCGCTGCCCGAGGGCTGGGGCCGCGGCGTGGCGGTCCACAAGTCGTTCAACACCCATGTGGCAGAGGTCGCGGAAGTCTCGGTGACCGATGGCAAGGTGAAGCTGGAGCGGATCGTGGCGGCGGTCGATGTCGGCGTGGCGATCAACCCGGACGTGATCCGCGCGCAGGTCGAAGGCGCGATCGGCTACGGGCTGGGCCATGCGATGCGGCAGAAGATCACCTTCACCGACGGCGAGGTGGACCAGTCGAACTTCCCCGATTATCCGCCGCTCCGGATCAACGACATGCCGAAGATCGAGGTCTATATCGTGCCCTCGACCGAGGCGCCGACCGGGATCGGCGAGCCCGGCCTGCCGCCCGCCGGCCCGGCGGTGGCGAACGCGATCTATCAGGCCATGGGCAAGCGGGTGATGCGGCTGCCGATGGAGGATGACGGGATCGTCTTCGCCTGAGCCCTGTGTGGCCCGCGCCGGTCGGTTTCGGCTTGATCGGCGCGGGCTCTGCCCCTATACGGCGCGGGTTCGCGGGCGGAATCGTCCGGCGGACCGTTGGTCTGTTCCCGAGCGGCCTTCTTCGGCGGCGGAGTGAAGGGCAGGCGGCGCACAACAAGGAATGGTGACCTGAACCTCCGGCGGGCGCGATTGGCGGACCCGGCAGAAGACGCGGAGCTCTGAGGCGCGAGACACCTCCCGGGATGCACCCGGGGTTGAACAAGGAGTGGGTCAGATGGATCTGATCGCACAGCTGGAAGCCGAGCAGGTCGCCGCGCTCGGCAAGGAAATTCCGGATTTCAAGGCGGGCGACACCATCCGTGTCGGCTACAAGGTGACCGAAGGCACCCGCACCCGGGTGCAGAACTACGAAGGCGTCTGCATCAGCCGCAAGAACGGCGAAGGCATCGCCGGGTCGTTCACGGTCCGCAAGATCTCTTTCGGCGAGGGCGTCGAGCGGGTGTTCCCGCTGCATTCGACCAATATCGATTCGATCACGGTCGTGCGCCGTGGCCGCGTGCGCCGCGCCAAGCTCTACTACTTGCGCTCGCGGCGCGGGAAATCGGCGCGGATCGCCGAGGACGCGCATTACAAAGCCAAGTCCGACGCGTAAGGAGAGCGGCCATGAGAAAAGACACGCATCCCGACTATCACCTGATCGATGTCAAGCTGGTCAACGGCGACATCGTGCAGATGAAATCGACCTGGGGCTCGGAAGGCGACACCATGCCGCTCGACATCGACCCCTCCGTGCATCCGGCCTGGACCAGTGGCGGCACCCGCCTGATGGACACGGGCGGCCGGGTCTCGAAGTTCAAGAAGAAATACGAGGGCCTCGGGTTCTGAGACCCGGCGCCCATCGAGGGACAGAAACGGCGCCGCCCTTCGGGGCGGCGTCTTGCGTTTAGGGAGGCGGAGAAGCGCGTGGCGCTGGCGCGCGCCTTGCTAGGCTACGCAAGAGGCAGCC
>JBNKWI010000091.1:0-13664 GCA_050299695.1 Paracoccaceae bacterium | reverse complement strand
TCCGGCGCCCCCGGAACCGGAAAAGGATCAACCTTCGTTAACGCGGGCCGCTGCCGGGAAGCTCCCGGATGGCGGAGCCGATCCCGGCACCGACCGGATACCGACGTAATGCCGACCCGCCAAAACGCGCGGTTTTGCCTTGTTTCATTGGATCAATCATTTGCGGCCATTGGCCCGGGGCGGTCGCAACGCGCGGGGTCAATGCGATTCCGAAGACACCGGAGGGATTCCGGCCGGGAACGCCCCGCGCACCTGCGCCTCGCAATGCCGCGCCAGCGCCTTGCGGTCGGCGAAGTCGGCCACCGCGACCGGATCGTGATAGATCACCGTCACCGCCCCCTGCCGGGGCGCGGCGAGGATCTTCAGAAGATGGCGTCCGAACTCCATCTCGCCCCACCAGCCGTAGAACGCCCGGTCCGCCCCCTCCGGCGCCGTGTAGACCACCGTCACCGGCTGGATCCGCACGAACTCGCGGAGCTCCGGCGCGAAGAAGGCCGCGAAGAGCGTCGACTTGAACGGCAGCACCCGGCGGCCGTCCGACGAGGTGCCCTCGGGGAAGAACAGGAGCTTGTGGCCCGCCCGGAGCCGCGCCTCGAACAGCGCCTGCTGCGCCTTGGCGTCGCGCGCCGTCCGGGTGATGAAGACCGTGCCCGTCGCCCGCGCCAACCAGCCGATGCCCGGCCAGCCCGCCACCTCGGATTTCGACACGAAATAGACCCGCTTCCGGGCATTGAGCGCGAGAATGTCCATCCAGGAGCCGTGATTGGCCACCACCGCCCCCGGCGCCGTCATCCGCTCCCCCTCGGTGCGATGCTCCATGCCCAGCACCCGGAAGGCGGTCCGGCAGGCCGCCTGCGAGATCCAGGGCGTCCAGGGCCGCTGCACCCCGTGCACCGGCCGCTCCACCAGGCGGATCAGGAGAAGCACCAGAAGCGCCCCGAAGAACAGCCCCCCGAGCACCGCGCCCTTCGCCGCCGCGCGCACCCAGCCGCCCGGGCCGATCGCGGGTTCCGGCGGGGCCGGCACGGCGTTCCAGGTCAGGCTCACGCCCCCTCCCCGCCATAGCGCCGCCTTGCCTCGCCGCTCATCGCCGCGGTGTCCATCACCAGGCAGACGTCGATCGTGTTGAACGCCCGGTCGATATAGGCGCCCTCGCCGACGCAGCCGCCGAGCTTGAGATAGGCCTTGATCAGTGCCGGCGTGGCGCGCATCGCCGCGGCCCGGTCGATCTCGGCTTCCGGCACCAGGTCCATCGGCTGGAACGCCTCGGCCCGCGCCCGCACCCGGAGCTCGGAGGGCGCCAGGAAGCGGTGATGCAGGAGCGAGAGCGGTCCGGCCAGCGGCGCCACGTCGGTGCCATGGAAGCTCGCGACGCCGAACAGCACCTCGATCCGGTTCCGCAGCACGTATTCGCCGACGCCGCGCCACAGGAGCAGCATCGCGGTGCTGCCGCGATATTCGGGATGGAGGCAGGACCGGCCCAGCTCCAGGAGCCGCCGCCCCGACGTCTTGAGCGGCGCGAGGTCGTACTCGCTTTCGGAGTAGAACCCTCCGGCCCGCGCCGCAGCCGCCTCGGCCAGAAGCCGGTAGACCCCCACAACCGCGCCCGGTCGGCGCCGGTCCTCGAGGATCAGATGCTCCGCCACCGCGTCATAGCCATCCCGCTCGACCCCCGCCGCGTGGTCGACCATGCCCCCCGACGCGCCCAGCTCGTCCACGAACACGGCATAGCGCAGCCGCTGGGCGGCTCGGAGGTCGTCCTCGCTCGCGGCGAGCCGGACGGAGAGGTTCGGGTCGGTGAGATCCATGCCTTGGCCGTTCGCCCAGAGGTCTGGGACTTCTAAAGCATTTTCAGGAAAGGTCTATCATCCTTTCCGGTTTGAAACTGCGCGAAATCAGGACCTGACGCGCCTCGCGCCTCAGCCACGGCCGGCCTCGCGCGCTAGCGTCTCCCTCGCGCCGGGTGCCGCACCAAGTTGATTCAACTTGTGATTGACTGGCATTCGGATTCCTCTATCGTCGGGGAACGACCAACCGCAGATCACTCGTCAAGGACCATGGTCAGATCAACACGCCGCGCATCGATCACCACCTTGCCGGCATGCTCGAAATTCACTGTGACCCTCCCTGCGACGTTCGACTGGACCTGGCCGAGTCCCCATTGGGGCTCGGCCGGGTGTTTTACCAGCATTCCCGGTTCCAAGAGGTCGGCCATGCCGCCGGGACCGCCCTCTTCCTCAGGATTGTACTTCATTCACAGGCCCTCACCATGACGACACCACGCGATCTGACATCCCTCCTGGGGTCGCGTATCTGCCATGACCTTATCAGCCCGATCGGGGCGATCGGAAACGGAATCGAGCTTCTCGGTCTCTCAGGGATCAATGCGGCGCCCGAGATCGCGCTGATCAGCGAGAGCGTCGAGAACGCCAACGCGCGGATCCGCTTCTTCCGCATCGCCTTCGGCGCCGCCGGCCCGACCGAAATGGTCGCGGGCAGCGAGTGCCAGCTCCTTCTCCGCGACCTCTCGCGCGGAAGCCGGCTGCGCTACAACTGGATGGCCAAGGGTGACCTGCCGCGCCGCGAGGTGAAGCTCGCCTATCTCCTCCTGCAATGCCTGGAAACGGCGATGCCCTTCGGCGGGCAGATCGACGTGTCCTGCGAGGGCGGCCGCTGGCGCCTGACCGGCACCGCCGAACGCACCCGGATCGACTACGGGCTCTGGGCGCTTCTCGTGGATCCCAAGGCCGAGGTCGAGCTGACCGCCGCGAGCGTGCATTTCGCACTCGTCGCCGACGCTGCCGCCCGCGCCGGCTGCCGGGTATCGACCGAACTCAAGGAGCGGGAGATCCGCATTTCGCTCTAGCCCGGGATGCGTTTCTTCGGGACAGGCGCCGCCTTGCGACAGTCGTGCATTTTCCCCCGCCTGAACGCGCCGAAGGCTGCCCGGGCGAGCGCCTGCCCGTGTCACGCCGGAGGCGTGCCTCTGGCCCGACCGGGCCGGCGCTCGCCCGGCTTGCGCTTGATCCCGACGAGGCGCCTAGCTCCGGACGGTGCCGTCGCCGTCCACGAGATACTTGAACGAGGTCAGCTGCGCCGCGCCCACCGGTCCGCGGGCATGCATCTTGCCCGTGGCGATGCCGATCTCCGCGCCCATGCCGAACTCGCCGCCATCGGCGAACTGGGTCGAGGCGTTGCGCATCAGGATCGCGCTGTCGAGCTCGGCGAAGAACCGGGCGGCGGCGGCATCGTCCTCGGTGAGGATCGCGTCGGTGTGGTTCGAGCCGTAGGTCCGGATATGCGCCATCGCGTCGTCGAGCGAGTCGACCACCTTCGCCGCGATCTTCATGTCGAGATACTCGCAGCCCCAGTCCGAGGGGCCCGCCGCGACGGTGCCCTCGATCCCGAGAAGCGCCGCATCCGCCCGCACCTCGACCCCCGCCGCGATCAGCGCGCGGATCACGTCCCGCCCGATGGTGTCGGCGATCTCGCGATGGATCAGCAGACACTCCGCCGCGCCGCAGATCCCGGTCCGCCGGGTCTTGGCGTTCAACACTACCTTCAGCGCCTTTTCCGGATCGGCCGCCTTGTCGATATAGATATGCACGATGCCTTCCAGATGCGCGAAAACCGGCACCCGCGCCTCGCGCTGAACGAGGCCGACGAGCCCCTTGCCGCCGCGCGGCACGATCACGTCGATCGTATCCGTCATGGTCAGCATCTCGGTCACCGCCGCCCGGTCGCGGGTCGGCACGCGCTGGATCGCCGTGTCGGGCAGGCCCGCCGCCCTGAGCCCCTCCACCAGACAGGCATGGATCGCGCCCGAGGAATGAAAGCTCTCCGACCCGCCGCGCAGGATCACCGCGTTCCCCGCCTTGAGGCAGAGCGCACCAGCATCCGCCGTGACGTTGGGGCGGCTCTCGTAGATCACGCCGATGACGCCCAGGGGCGTGCGCACCCGGCGGATACGAAGCCCCGACGGCATGTCCCACTCGGCCACCACGGCACCCACCGGATCTTCCTGCCCGGCCACCGCGCGCAGCCCCTCGGCCATGCCGCGGATCCGGCCCTCGTCCAGCATCAGCCGGTCGAGCATCGCCGGCGAAAGGCCCTTCTCCGCGCCAAAGGCCATGTCCTTGGCATTGGCCGCGGCGATCTCGCTCCGCCGCGCCCAGATCGCATCCGCCGCCGCGTTGAGTGCCGCCGTCTTGCGCTCCGCCGGCGCAAAGGCCAGCGCGGCCGCCGCCGCCTTCGCCTGCACGCCGATCTCCGCCATGAGCGCGGGAATGTTCTCGAGATCCTTCATCGGAGCTCTCCTGATCCTCTGGACAACCGGGATACCGGATCGCCCGGCCCGTCACAACGGCGAAGCGCTCAGCCCTCGCGCGCCATGAAGCTCGCGGGCGGCACCCAGGTCTCGGGAAACGCCTCGTTCGCCCAGAGGCACAGCTCCTGCAGCATCGGCTTCAGCGCCCTTCCCCGCCCGGTCAGCGCATATTCATGACGCACCGGCCGCTCCTGATAGGGCGTCTTCGCCACCAGCCCGAACCGCTCCAGCCGCGCCAGCCGGTCCGCGAGCACGCTCGTCGTGATCCCCTCGGGCGAGGCCAGGAACTCGCCGAACCGGCTCTTGCCGGTGAAGAGATCGCGCACAACGATCAGCGTCCAGCGGTCGCCCAGAACGTCGAGCGAGGTGGCGATCGGGCATTTCGAGCGGTGTTCGTCCGGCATTGGGTCGACCCTATCTAGTCGCTTGCAAAACGCAATTGATAAACTACAGTCGCTTGTGAATCGCAAGTAAGGAGAATGCCATGGTGGAAACGCTCACCGGCAAATGTCTTTGTGGCGCCGTCCACTACACGGCCGAAGGCCCCGTTGTCGTCGCCGGGCATTGCTTCTGCGAGGCCTGCCGCAGGTCGAGCGGCACCAGCCATTGCACCCACGCGCTGGTGCCCGAGGCCGGGGTCGCGCTGACCGGCACCCTGTCCGAATTCGCGAAGCCCGCCGATAGCGGCAATATCGTCACCCGCTCATTCTGCCCGACCTGCGGTTCGCCGGTCCTGTCCCGGAACTCGGGCATCCCCGGCTTGGTCGCGCTCCGCGCCTCGAGCCTCGACGACATGGACCAGCTCTCGCCGAGCCTGACCGTCTACGCGGCGCAGGCCCCAGTTTGGGCGCATGTGGACGAGGGCCACCCGGTCTTCCCGGCGGAATTCCCCGGTCTCGCGGAAGGGAAGCTGCCCGCCTAGGCTATTCCCTGCGCACGAACCGCTCGAACTGCTCCGCCCAGTCGGGATGCCAGCGCGACAGCGGCGGGCGGTTCTCGATCACGTCGCCGATGGCCCAGGCCATGCGCTTCTCGTCGAGCGCGCGGGTCACGTCGTTGTCGGGGCACAGGATGTAGAAATCGCCCCGGTCGAGGCTCTCGAACAGGAAATCGGTGACCTGTTCCGGCGTCCAGGCCCCCGCCGGCTTCTCGCTGCGGCCATTGGCGGTAAGACCGGTGAAGACGAAGCCCGGAATGAACAGATGCGCGCCGATCTCGCAGCCCTCGGTGTTGCGCAGCTCATGGGCCAGGGCCTCGGCGAAGGCCTTCACCCCCGCCTTCGCCACGTTGTAGGCCGGATCGCCCGGTGGCGTGGTGATGCCCTGTTTCGAGCCGGTGCAGACGATGGCGCCGGGCCCGCCCCTCGCGATCATCCCGGGCCCGAAAGCGCGCACCGCGTTGACGATCCCGCGCAGATTGACCTTGAGCACCCTGTCCCAGGCCTCTTCCGACCCGAAGATCGAACTCCCGGGCTGGATCCCGGCATTGGCGAACAGCATCGCCGGTGCGCCGAACGCCGCCTCGACCGTCCTTGCGGCCCCGGCCATTGCGCCGGGGTCGGACACGTCGGCCTCGAGCGCCAACACCTGCGCCGCGCCCGCCGCCTTCAGCGCTGCCTCCGCCGCCGCCAGCCGCTCGGCGCCCAGGTCGATCACCGCGACCGGCATCCCCGCGCCGGCAAGCCGCGCCGCGATGGCCAGCCCGATCCCCGCCGCGCCGCCGGTGACGACGGCCGCATGTCCCGCCCGGATCGCCGGATGTGTCATGGTCTTCCTCCCATGTCGCGCGGGGTCAGGCCGTGCCCAGACACTCCCGCATGAAGGTTAGCGCGACGCCCAGCCCGTCGGGCGCGATGCCATGCCCGGTGCCGTGCATCACATGGCCATAGACTGTGAACCCGGCCTCCTGCAGCACGCGGCCGGCCTCGCCCATCGAGGGGAACGGCACCACATCGTCGGCATCGCCATGGACCAGAAGCACCGGCGGTCTCGAGACCGCCTCGGCCGCCAGACGGTCGGGCACCATGAGCCGGCCCGAGAACCCCGCGACACCGGCCAGCTGTTCCGCCCGGCGCGGCGCCACGTGCAGGGCCAGCATCGTGCCCTGCGAAAACCCGAACAGGATCACCTTGTCCGGGCCGAGCCCGGTCTCTGCGATGAGCCCGTCGAGCATCGCGTTCACGAGGTCGACCGAGCGCGCGAAATCCGCCGCCGCCCGCACCTCGTCCGAGCCGTCGAGCCAGGGAACCGGCGCCCACTGGAACCCCATCGGGTTGTTGAGGCAGGGATCGGGCGCGTCGGGCGCCACGAAAGCCGTGTCGGGCAGGTGCGGCGCCAGAGGATCGGCAAGGCCGAGCAGATCTTCGCCATTCGCGCCATAGCCATGCAGGAACACGACCAGCGATGTCGCGGTGCCGGAGCGCGCCGCGCGCCGGTGCAATGTCAGGCCCTGGCTCATCGAATCCCTTCCCGCTCCCTCGCCACCCGGTAGTAGGCCCAGAGCAGCCGCGCCGCAACGCCGCGCCAGGGCGACCAGGCCTCGGACATCGCCCGCAGCACCTTCTCCGACGGGCGGTCCTCCAGCGCGAAGAGGATCCGCGCGGCCTCCTGCAACGCCAGGTCGCCCGGCGCGAACACATCCGCGCGGCCGAGCGAGAACATCGCATAGATCTCCGCCGTCCAGCGGCCGATCCCCGGCAGCGCGATCAAGGTCTCGATCACCTCGTCGGTCGGCGCCTCCCGCAGCGCGTCATAGGGCAACCGCGCCTCGGCCAGCGCGCGGGCATAGCGGATCTTCTGCCGCGACAACCCGCAGGCGCGCAGCTCCTCGTCGCTCGCGGCCAGGACCTTGCGCGGCCCCACCATGTTCGCCGCCTTCATCCGCGCCCAGATCGCATCCGCCGCGGCGACCGAGACCTGCTGGCTCACGATGGCGTCCAGGAGCGCCGCGAACCCGTCCTTCCGCCGCCGGAGCGGCAAGGGGCCGGTCAGCTCCAGCGCCGCGGCAAAGCGCGAGTCGTGCCGGGCCAGATGCGCGGCGCCCTCGGCCACGCAGGCGGGCGTTTCGATGATCCGTCCGACGCTCATGCCCCTCCATACCGGCCCGGACGGCGGGCGGACAGCCCCCTTTCCGCACCTTGCCGCGCCCGCGCGCCGGGACTATTCGGGGGGGCATGAGCAGCCTCTCCCCCGACGCAACGGACGACGACGCCACCGCGAAGCGCAACGTGGCGGTCCTCGTCGCCGCCCAGGCCGTGCTCGGCAGCCAGATGCCGATGATCTTCGTGATCGGCGGCCTTGCGGGCCAGCAGCTCTCGCCGATTCCCTGCCTCGCCACCCTGCCGATCTCGATGATCGTCTTCGGCTCGATGACCACCGCCCCCTGGCTCTCGCCCTTCATGCAGCGCCACGGCCGCCGCGCGGGGTTCTTCGCGGGCGCAGCCGGCGGCTTCTGCGGCGCCGCGTTCGCGGCGCTCGGGATCGCGCTCGGGAATTTCTGGCTGTTCCTCGCCGGCAGCTACCTGACCGGCATCTACATGTCGGCGCAGGGCTTCTTCCGCTTCGCCGCCGCCGACACCGCCTCGCCCGCCTTCCGGCCCAAGGCGATCTCCTACGTGATGGCGGGCGGGCTGCTCTCGGCCTTCATCGGGCCGCGCCTCGTCGCCTTTCTCGCCGGCGGGCCCGTCGCGACGGTGGACCGCTTCCTGCCGATCTATCTCACCGTCATGGCACTGAACGCCGCGGCGGTGCTGATCTTCCCGTTCCTCCGGATCCCGAAACCCGCCCCGCGCGCCGCCGACCTGCCCGAAGGCCGGACCCGCCGCCAGCTCCTCGCGACGCCCGAGATCCGCGTCGCGGTGATCTGCGCCATGGTCTCCTATGCGCTGATGAACCTGGTGATGACCTCGACCCCGCTCGCCGTGGTGGGCTGCGGCTTTGCCGTGGCCGACGCCTCGAACGTGGTCTCGGCCCATGTCTTCGCGATGTTCGTACCGTCCTTCTTCACCGGCCATGTCATCGCCCGCTTCGGCGTCGAGCGCACCATCGCCACCGGCCTCGTGCTCCTCGCGCTCGCCGGCGTCACTGCGCTGTCGGGCGTGACGCTCACCAATTTCTTCGGCGCGCTGATCCTTCTCGGGCTTGGCTGGAATTTCGGCTTCATCGGCGCGACGACGCTCCTTGCCGAACAGCACCTGCCGCACGAGCGCGGCACCGTGCAGGGAATGAACGACGCGCTGGTCTTCGGCTGCGTGACCCTGGCCTCGCTCGCCTCGGGCGGGCTGATGAACTGCACCGGCGGCGACCCGATCCAGGGCTGGAATGCGGTCAACCTGGCGATGGTGCCGTTCCTCACCCTCGCCGGCGGCGCACTGATCTGGCTCGCCCTGCGGGACCGGCGGTCGGCCTGAGCACGCCCGAAACGGCTCCGGCGTCCGGCCCCTCCCGAGGAGCACTGAAGGCTGCCCCGACGCGCACAAATTCCTCGACAAGGAATTTGCAATTCCTTTTATTCAGAGGATTTTCCCGCAACCGCGTTGGCGCGAAAAAGGGCAGCGTCAGGCCGGGAGCACGCCGCGAGCTTCTCTAAAGTTCCTCCGCCCCGAACGTGTCGCAGGCGCCGATCCGCCCGCTCTGATAGCCCGTCGCGAACCAACGCTGACGCTGTTCGGAGCTGCCATGGCCGAAGGTCTCCGGCCGCGGGACCTGGCCCGCGTTCCGCTGCAGCGTGTCGTCGCCGATCTGTTTCGCCGCGTTCATCGCCTCGGCGATGTCGCCCGGCTCGATCGAGCCGAACCGGCCCTCCACCTCGCGCGCCCAGACCCCCGACAGGCAATCCGCCTGCAGCTCGATCCGCACCGAGATCGCGTTCGCCTGCGCCTCGCTCGCCTGCGCCCGGAGCCGGTTGGCCTCGCCGAGAATGCCGAGCTCGTCCTGCACGTGATGCGCCACCTCATGGGCCACCACATAGGCCGCCGCGAAATCGCCCTTGGCGCCGAGCTGCCGCGACAGCGTGGCGAAGAAATCGGTGTCGAGATAGGCCTTCTTGTCCACCGGGCAATAGAACGGCCCCGTCGCTCCCGACGCGCCGCCGCAGGGCGATTGCGTCACCCCCTTGAACAGCACCAGCGTCACCGGCCGGTACGCCGACCCCAGCTCCTCGCGAAAGACGGCGCTCCAGACCTCCTCGGTATCGGCCAGGGTCACCGACACGAACTCCGCCGCCGCCTCGTCGGCGCGCGTCACCGTGCCCCCGCCGCCCCCCGATTGCGGCGCGGCGGCCCCCTCGAGGAGCGGCGTCACGTCGATCCCGAGGAAATAGCCGATCACCAGGACAGCGATCAGCCCCAGCCCGCCGATCCCGCCGGTGGCCGCGCGGCCGCCCCGCATCCGCCGCCGGTCCTCGATATTGCGGCTGCCCCGCCTGCCTTGCCAACGCATCGCATACCCCCCAATGGCCTTCCTGCCCGCTTGACCTTAGCAACGCCCCGTGACTTTAGGGATGGGAAAAATCCGAGGCAGGCCAAATGCTCCGCAGGCTCTATGACTGGACGATCTCGCTCGCCGCGTCGCGCCACGCGCTCTGGGCGCTGGCCATCGTCGCTTTCGTGGAAAGCTCGGTCTTTCCGATCCCGCCGCATCTCCTGCTGATCCCCATGGTGATCGCCGCGCCGCGCCGCGCCTGGGTGATCGCCGGCGTCTGCACCGTGGCCTCGGTGCTGGGCGGCATCCTGGGCTACTATATCGGCGCCGCGCTCTTCACCCAGATCGGCCTGCCGGTCCTCGAATTCTACGGCAAGGCCGCCGCCTTCGACACCTTCGCCGCGAAGTTCAACGAGGTCGGCGCCTGGGCGGTGCTCTTCGCCGGGCTCACCCCCTTCCCCTACAAGGTGATCACCATCACCTCGGGCGCCACCGGGCTCCATTTCGGCACGTTCATGCTGGCTTCGGTGATCGCCCGAGGCACCATCTTCTTCGTCATCGCCGGGCTCCTGCGCGTGTTCGGCGAACCGATCCGCGACTTCATCGAAAAGCGCCTCGGCCTTGTCTTCACACTGTTCTGCATCCTGCTGATCGGCGGCTTCTACGTGGTGAAATATCTATGACCTCCCGTGCCCTCATCCTCCTCGCCGCCGCCGGTTCCGCCGCGCTCCTCGCCGGCGCCTTCCTGTTCCAGGCGCTCGGCTGGCAGCCCTGCGCCATGTGCCTCTGGCAGCGCTGGCCCCATGCCGCCGCGGTGCTCGTGGGTGCGGTCGGATTCTTCCTGCCGCGCTGGCCCTTGGCCCTCCTCGGCGCCGCCTCTGCCGCGACCACGACCGGGATCGCGATCTATCACACCGGTGTGGAACGGCACTGGTGGCTCGGACCTTCGAGCTGCACCTCGGCGGGCGGCGGCATCGGCGGGCTCTCGGGCGGCGACCTCCTCGCCACCGACGGGGCCCGGCTGGTTTTGTGCGACCAGTTCACCCCGTTCCTGTTCGGCCTCTCCATGGCCAACTGGAACGCCATCCTTTCCGCCCTACTCGTGATCATTTGGCTTAAAGCTGCCCAAAAATCCGTCGCCTGAGGCCCGATTCCGGCCCGGTTTTGTCGTTATCCATGACGCGCACAGGCAGCCCGCAGGATGCGCGACATGAGCGACGAAACCGACGAGAAACAGGTGCCCGAGGCGCAGTCGATCTCGATGATCCGCGACCTCGTCGCCAAACAGGCCCCGGCCGCCGAGCCGGCGCCGAAAGCCCCGGCGGAGGCCGCGAAGCCGGCCGAGCCCGCCCCCGCCGCCCCGGCGCCCCGGAAGGACGAGCGGAGCGAACGCTGGGCGGCGCTCCGCGACGCGCTCAACGCCGGGGACGAGGATGACGAGGACGCCGAGGAGGCAGTCGAGGCCGAACCCGCGGAACGGGTCCTGACCCCGATCGAACGGCTCCGCCAGCGCCAGGCCGCCGAGGCCGCCGCCGGACCGGCCCGACCTGCCCCGGCGGCCTTCGAGGAAGAAGACATAACCCCCTACGACGACAGCGTTTTCGGCGGCAGCGGCACGCTCGACGAGCCGCGGCCCGCGCCGCTCGCCGATCCGGCGCTTCTGGCGCCGGAACCCGCGAGCCCGGCCGACCCGAACCCGCCGGCGCCCCGCGTCTGGGACACCCCCGCCGACCACCAGATGTCCGACCGCGGCAGGCTCTTCTGGCGCTTGGGCATCTACGGCACCATCGTCGCCGTCCCGGTCGCGCTTCTCGTCACCAGCCCGTTCGGGCCGATGGACACCGTCGCCCACTACGCCTCCGCCACCGGCTGCACGATGGCGGGCTATTTCGGCGTCGAGGGGGCCAAGGAGGGCGAGCCCGGCTACCACGCCAATCTCGATCCGAACCACAACGGCGTCGCCTGCGAACCCACCGTCGAGCGCCGCATGCAAGGCAACGGTTCGGTCGCTTTCGTGCGGACCGGGGACTAGCCAAGCCTCTGGAATTGCGACAGGTTCCGACCGACTGAGTCGTTAACCACACGCGATTCCGGATATGCAGAAGAAAACTGGCCGCGAGGCCGGATCCGCGGGGATCCGGCGCGAATGGGACGTGCCGTCCGACCATGCGATGCCGCTCGGCGAGTGGATCCTGTGGCGTGTCGTGCTTTTCGGCCCGGTCCTGGCCGTTCCCGTCTATCTGATGGCCGCCAGCCCCTTCGGCCCCGTCGATACCGTCCGGCACTACGCCTCGGCGGCCGGCTGCACCGTGGGCGGCTATATCGGCACCATGCCGGCCAAAGAGGGCGAGCCGGGCTATTTCCGGCGGCTCGACCGCAACCGCACCGGCATCGCCTGCGAACCCGAGCGGGAAGCGCGCACATTGCGCGGCGGCGAAGCCGGCAATTTCCTGCGCGTGGAGCCCGACTGAGCTCAGTGAATCGTGAACTCGCCGGTCACGTTGGTCCACTCGCCGGGCGCGATCATCTTGCGATGCACGAACCGCACCGAGTGCAACGGCCCCTCGATCGAGTCCTGCCAGAACTCGATGAAGCCGAACAGTTTCGGGTGGTCCGGCGCCAGGTCGTACTCCTGCCAGATGAAGGTGTTCAGCACGTTCCGGTAGTCGGGCATCCGGTAATAGAACTCCGCCGTCGTCAGCCCGTATCCCGACAGCATCAACTCGGTCTCACGTCTTTCCATTCTGCGCCTCATGGTTTATGCCCTCACCCAATTGAGCCACCGCAATTATGTCTTTTCAATGAAAACAAGCTGTTAGCATCCACCGGCGGTGGCTGCCGACAAAGCGGACATTGCGGCATTGCACCCCATATCCGGCTGGTGATAAAAGACTTCGTACAAGATATGGTAAAGTGCGCGGACGAGGCACAATCGAGTGAACGATACGCCGGAACCCCCTGAAATGACCGGAGAAACCCCACCGGAGCGGCCGTCCTACGACGGCCCGACCATCGCGATCGAGCGGGAAATGCGCACCGCGTATCTCGATTATGCGATGAGCGTGATTGTCTCCCGGGCGATCCCGGATCTGCGCGATGGCCTAAAACCTGTGCACCGTAGAATCCTCTACCACATGGGCGACCAGGGCTACACGCACGACAAATCCTACAGGAAGTCGGCGAAACCGGTCGGCGAGGTGATGGCGAACTACCATCCCCACGGCGATTCCGCGATCTACGATGCGCTGGTGCGGATGGCGCAGGACTTCTCGATGTCGCTGCCCTTGATCGAGGGCCAGGGCAATTTCGGCTCGATGGACGGCGACCCGCCCGCGGCGATGCGCTACACCGAGTCCCGGCTCGAAAAGGTCGCGAATGCGCTTCTCGACGACATCGGCAAGGACACGGTCGACTTCCAGGACAATTACGACGGCAAGGAACGCGAACCGACGGTCCTGCCGGCCAAGTTCCCCAACATGCTCGTCAACGGCGCCGAGGGCATCGCCGTCGGCATGGCCACCCGCATCCCGCCGCACAATCTGGGCGAGGTGATCGACGGCACGCTCGCGCTGATGGAGAACCCCGATCTCTCCTCCGAGGCGCTGATGGAGTACATCCCGGCCCCGGATTTCCCCACCGGCGCCCAGATCCTCGGCCGCTCCGGCGCGCGCCGCGCCTATCTCGAGGGCCGCGGCAGCGTGGTGATCCGCGCCAAGACCCGCGTCGAGGAGATCCGCAAGGACCGTTTCGCGATCATCCTCGACGAGATCCCCTACCAGGTGAACAAGGCGGCGATGATCGAGAAGATCGCCGAACTGGTCCGCGAGAAACGGATCGAGGGCATCTCGGACATTCGCGACGAATCCGACAGGGATGGCGTTCGTGTCGTCGTGGAACTGAAGCGGGATGCGGTCTCC
>JBNKWI010000090.1:0-14060 GCA_050299695.1 Paracoccaceae bacterium | reverse complement strand
CCCGGCGCCTTCGGCGCTGTTCGGGCGGGGGCACGAAAAAGCGTCACGCTCTTGCTTTGCGCGTACAGGTCTAAGGCGCATAATCAATATTATGTAAAATGCGGATGTGCCGTATCACGCCGCGAAGGCCACCAGCGCGCGGGCGTCCCAAGTGACGCGGGTCCGTGCGCCCACGTCGAGCACCGGGCGGTCGACGAGGTTCTTCATCGAGATCGTCACGTGGCTGTCGAGCCCGTCGAGCACCACCTCGTAATACGTCATGTCGCCGTAATAGACGACCTCGCGCACCGTGCCGGACGCCACGCGCGCGCGGTCGGCCTCGCCCTCGAACAGCAGCGACATGGTCTCCGGACGGATGCCGACGCTCACCGCGCCATGGTCGAGATCCGGCGAGAACTGGCCCGGCTCGATCTCGGCGCGGCCGAGCCCGGCAACGTCCACCGCGAGCCTTCCGCCGGAAACGCCCTGGGCCTCACCGGGAAGAAAGTTCATGACTCCAATGAATTGCGCGACGCGCTTCGAGCTCGGGCGGCGGTACAGAACCTCGGGCTCGTCGAGCTGCTCGATGCTGCCTTCGAACATCACCGCGATCCGGTCGGACATGATCAGCGCTTCTTCCTGGTCGTGCGTGACGAGGATGAAGGTAATGCCCACATGGCGCTGGAGCCGCATCAGCTCCACCTGCATCTGCTCGCGCATCTTCTTGTCGAGCGCCGACAGCGGCTCGTCGAGAAGCAGCACGCGCGGCTTCAGGATCAGCGCGCGGGCCAGCGCCACCCGCTGGCGCTGGCCGCCCGAAAGCGCATGGGCCGCACGATTTCCGTAGCCGGAAAGCCCAACCATTTCCAAGGCTTCGCCGACGAGCTTCGCCTTTTCCTCGCGGGATTTTCCCGACCGCCGCAGCCCGAAACCCACATTCTCGGCCACGCTCAGATGCGGGAAGATCGCGTAGGACTGGAACACCATGTTGGTCGGCCGCTTGTTGGCCGGCACGCCCTCCATGTCGCTGCCGTCGAGGGTCAATGTGCCCGAGGACAGATCCTCGAACCCCGCGATGGTGCGCAGAAGCGTGGTCTTGCCGCAGCCCGACGGGCCCAGGAGCGAGAAGAACTCGCCCTCGCGGATGTCGAAGCTGACGCCGCGCAGCGCATGGTACGCGCCGTAATGCTTCTCTATATCGCGCAACTCGATGATCGCCCGGCGGGCTGGCTGGCTGACGTTCACAGGAACCCTCCGTGGTCTTCCTGGCCTGCCCGGGCGACGCCCCGGCGGCGGAAATACTCGGCGACGATGAGAAGACAGATCGAGAGCGCGACGAGGATCGTCCCCAGCGCCATCACCACCGGCAGCCGCTGCGGAAAGCGCAGAAGCCCCCAGATATAGACCGGCAGCGTCGGCTGGGTCCCGGTGAGGAAGAAGGCGATGATGAACTCGTCGAGCGAGATCGTGAAGGAGATGAGCAGGGACGAGATGATCCCCGGCATCACCAGCGGCAGCGTGATCAGCCGGAAGGTCGAGGCCGGGGTTTCGCCAAGATCGACCGCGGCCTCCTCGAGCGAGGCGTCGAGATTGCCGAAGGAGGAGTTCAGGATCGCGATGCAGAACGGCGTGCAGATCAGCGTATGCGCCGCGATCACCGTCCAGCGCGAGAGGTTCAGGCCGAAGAGCTGCACCACCACCACGAGGAGCGAAACCGCGACGATGATCTCGGGCAGGACCAGGGGCAGCATGATCAGCCCCATGATCCCCGGCTTGAACGGGAAGCGGTAGCGGGTCGCGGCGCGGGCGGCGCAGATCCCCAGCACCGTGGCCAGCATGGCCGAGGTGACGGCGATGGAAAGCGAGGTCCAGACCGCGCCGTGCAGCGCCTCGATGGTCGAGAGCTCGCCGAACCACTTCGTCGTGAAGCCCTTGAGCGGGAAGGCGATGATCGTGGAATCGTTGAACGCGAAGAGCGGCAGGAGCGCGATCGGCGCGTACAGGAACACCAGATACGCCAGCGCGTAGATGCGGAGCCCCCTGCCCTTCATTTCGGCGCCCCCAGCCAGCGGCGGTTCAGCCAGACGAAGATCAGCGCGATCACCGTGACCACCGCCATCGCGATCACGGCGAGCGCCGCGCCCATCGGCGCGTTGTTGATCTTCAGGAACTGGGTCTGGATCATGTTGGCGATCATCGTGCCGCCCGGACCGCCGACCAGTTCGGGCGTGACGTAGTCGCCCACGGTCGGGATGAACACGATCAGCACCGCCGCCACCACGCCCGGCATGGCGAGCGGCAGCGTCACTCGCAGGAAGGTCACCACATGGCCTTCGCCCAGGTCGCGCGAGGCCTCGAGGAGCGACCGGTCGATCTTCTCCAGCGCGACGAAGATCGGCAGGATCGCGAAGGGCGCGAAGGCATGCGCCAGCGTGATGACCACGGCATTGGCGTTGTAGAGGATGAAGGTCACCGGATCGTCGATGATCCCGAGTGCCATCAGGCCGGAATTGATCACCCCGTTGAAGCCGAGGATCACCTTCCAGAGGAACACCCGCACCAGGTAGGAGGTCCAGAACGGGATGGTGATGAGGAAGATCCAGAGCGATTTCCGCCGCGCCGGCACGTGGAAGCTGACGTAATAGGCGATCGGAAAGGCCAGGACGACCGTCACCAGGGTCACCGCGCCCGAGATCAGGATCGAGCGGCCGAGGAGCAGCCGGTAGAGCGGCTCGGTGAGCGCCTCGCGATAGTTCTTGAGCGTCGGCGTGGTGTCGACGGTCAGGAAGTCCTGGCTCCAGAAGCTGAACACCACGATGGCGGCCAGTGGCACGGCCAGAAGCGCCATCGCGTAGATCAGCGTCGGACTGACCAGCAGCAATCCGCGCCGGGCGCTTCTGTCGAACAGCTGTGCGATTCGTCTCGTCCCCACCGATCCCGTCCGGGCATCATGCCGAAACCGTGCGCGACCTCAAGGCCCCCTTGCGCGGGGCGCGCGCTCCGGGCGAGATCGGCGCCATGACGAATCTCCCTGCCCTTTCCGCACGCATCCGCGGGCTCGACGGCAGCACCGATGGCTGGTCGGTGTTCCTGCGCGCCCGCGCCATGGTCGCCGCCGGCACGAGGGTGACCGAGCTCACCATCGGCGAGCACGACATCCGCACCGATCCGGCGATCCTCGACGCAATGGGCGCCTCGGCGCGGGGCGGGCACACGGGCTATGCCGCGGTGCCGGGCACCGATGCGCTGCGGTCGACGGTAGCGGCGCGGGTCACGGCGCGGACCGGTGTGCCCACCGGGCGCGACAACGTTCTCATCGCCCCGGGCGCGCAGGCGGCGCTGTTCGCCGCTCATATGGCGGCGCTCGATCCGGGCGACCGGGCGCTGATGATCGACCCCTATTACACCACCTATCCCGGCACGATCCGGGCCGCGGGCGGGGTGCCGGTGGCGGTGCCCACCCGCTCGCGCGACGGGTTCCGCCCCGATCCCGCCGCGCTGGCGGAGCATGCGGCGGGCGCCGCCTCGCTCCTGATCAACACGCCCAACAACCCCACGGGCGGGCTCTACGACCGCGCGACGCTCGAGGGGATCGCGGGCGTGGTGGCGGCGCACGGGCTCTGGCTGATCTCGGACGAGGTCTACGAAACCCAGGTCTGGGACGGCAGCCATCTGAGCCCCCGCGCGCTCCCCGGGATGGCCGGGCGCACGCTCCTCGTCGGCTCCATGTCGAAGAGCCACGCGATGACCGGAAGCCGGATCGGCTGGCTGGTGGGCCCCGAGCCGGTCATCGCCCGGCTCGCCGACCTCGCCACCGCGACGAATTACGGCGTCCCGGGCTTCATCCAGGACGCCGCGCTCTTCGCGCTGGCGCAGGGCGAAACCTTCGAGGCCGAAATCGCCGCCCCGTTCCTGCGCCGCCGCGCGCTGGCGCTCGACATCCTTTCGAACCGCCCGGCCCTGCGCCTCCTGCCCGCCCAGGCGGCGATGTACCTGATGCTCGACATCCGCCCCACCGGCCTCTCCGGCCTCGCCTTCGCCGACCGCCTCCTCGACGAGCGCCGCATCGCGGTCATGCCCGGCGAAGCCTTCGGCGCCTCCGCTGCCGGCCATCTCCGGATCGCGATGACCGTGGAGGATGGGGCCTTCGCCGCCGCTCTGGAAGAGATCGCCGATTTTGCAAGGAGCCTGTCATGACCCACGATCCCGGCGCGGCGCTGCGCGCCCTGCACCGCCCCGGAGACCCGTTCATTCTCGCCAATGCCTGGGATGCGGGCTCCGCGAAGATGCTGGCGTCGCTCGGGGCCGCGGCCATCGCCACCTCGTCGGCGGCCCACGCCTTCACGCTCGGACGGCCGGACATGGGCCATGTCACCCGCGACGAGGCGCTGGCCCATGCCGAGACGCTCGTTGCCGCCGTACAGGTCCCGGTCTCGGGCGATTTCGAGAACGGCTTCGGCGATGCGCCCGAAACGGTGGCCGAAACCGTGCGGCTCGCCTTCGAGGCCGGGCTCGCGGGGATCTCGGTGGAAGACACTGCCCTGCCCGATGTGGCGGCCTATGACCGCGCCCTCGCGGTCGAGCGGATCCGCGCGGCGGCCGCCGCCGCCCGCGCCCTGCCCCGCGATTTCGTGCTGGTGGCCCGGGCGGACGGGGTGATGAACGGCGTCTACGACATGGAAGAAGCGCTGTGGCGCATCCGGGCCTTCGACGCGGCCGGGGCCGATTGCCTCTACCTGCCGCTGCCGCCCTCGCCGGAGGAGCTCGCCCGGGTCGTCGCGGCAACCGCGAAAACGGTGAACGCCTTGGCGGCCGGCCCGTTCACGCGGCTTGGCAGGGCGGAGTTCGCGGCGATGGGCATCGCCCGGATCTCGCTCGGCTCGGCGCTGGCGCGCGCCACGCACAAGGTGATCCTGGAAGCGGGCCGGGCGATGTTCGGGGCCGGCGATTTCTCCGGCCTCGGCGGCATGTCGGGCGCCGAGATCGACGCGCTCCTCGCGTGACCTGCCGGGCGAAAAATTCTTGAACCAGGAATTTTGGACCGAAACTCAATGAGTTTCCGCCTCCCCGGCTATCCCCGGTCCTCCAGCACCCCGTCCGCCGACATCTGCGCGTAGAGCAACCCCTCGCGCAGCCCCCTGTCGGCGACCGTCAGCCGGTCGGTGGGCCAGATCCGCAAGAGCGCCTGCAGGATCGCCGCGCCGGACATGATCAGCGCCTGGCGGTCGCGGCCGATGCGCGGGTCGCGGCGGCGGCCGGCGGGGCCGAGAGAGAGGTATTCGCGGATCACCCGGTCGATCTGGTCCGAGGTCATCCGGAGCCCGTCCACCCGTGTCCGGTCGTAGCGCTTCAGGCCCAGATGCGATGCGGCGACCGTGGTGATCGTCCCCGAGGTGCCGATGATCTGAAACCCCTCGCGGGTCTGCTCGGCCTCGTAGGGCGAGAATTTCGACAGGTTCTCCTCGAAGAACCAGCTCATCAGCGCGAAACGGGCGGAATCGTCGGCGACGTCGTTGAACTGCTCGCGCAGCGTCGCGACGCCCAGGGGCACCGAGATCCAGTCCACCACCCGCGCCGCCGGAAACGGCGTGTCGGAATTGGTGAAGCCGGCATGGAGCCGCATGATCGCGCGCGGCCGCTCGGCGCGCGGCACCCGGGTCAGGTCGATCCAGACAAGCTCGGTCGAGCCGCCGCCGATATCGACGACCAGCAACTGCTCGGTCTTGGTCGACACCAGGGGCGCGCAGGAGATCACCGCCAGCCGGGCCTCCTCCTCGGGCTCGATGATCTCGAGGCCGAGCTCGGTCTCCCGGCGCACCATCTCGATGAACTGTCGCGCGTTCTGCGCCCGCCGGCAGGCCTCGGTGGCGACGAGCCGCATCCGCCGCACTTCGTGCTTCTTGAGCTTCGACTGGCAGATCCGCAAGGCCTGGATCGTCCGCACCATCGACGAGCGCGACAGCCGCCCGGAACTCTCGAGCCCGTAGCCCAGCTGCACGGATTTCGAAAAGCTGTCCACCACATGAAACTGGTTGCCCTGCGGCTGGGCAATCAGCATGCGGCAACTGTTCGTGCCCAGGTCCAGCGCGGCATAGAGGTCCGCGGGATCGGGCGGTCGTGGCGCGGCTCGCTCGACCGGCTTCGGGAACGCGTCCGCACCAGTGGGACGCTCGGGCGGCATGTCGCCCTCCAACTCAGGTTATCCACATGCTAGGCGGTGGCCGCGCTCGGCGCAAGCCTTGGCCCGCGCCGCATTGCCCGGTGGTGCCCGCACCGCAACCGGGCTAAATCGGAAGCGACGTCGCTTGCGGCGCGGTGCATGTCGAAAACGCACCGGGTCCCGGGTCCGGCGCCGCGTAGGAGAGAGCCGACCAGAGGAATCGCCGATGCCCGAAGTGACCATCGTTTACTGGCGCGACATCCCGGCCCAGGTGATCGTGGGCAAGGGACGCCGTGGCGCCAAGGTGCAGCTCGCCGAGCGCTTCGAGCAGGCGATCGACCGGGCCGCGATGAAAAGCGGCGCGGCCGAGACCGACGCCTATCTCGCCGAATGGCGCAAGGTGCCATCGGGCGAGAAGGACGGCGATCCAGAGGAGCTGGCCCGTGCCGAGGCGGCGCGGATCGAGGCGGAATACGATGGCGACCGGATCCGGGCGCTGGTGGCGAACGAAGGCCGGGGCTGATGCCCGTGCCGCGATGGGAGGCTCTGATGGCTCTTTTGAAGTTCAAGCGCAAGGACGCGCCGAAGATCTCGTCCGCAGCGGTCGAAGCCTTCCTTGAAGGCTACTCGATCGAGGTGATGCCGCGCACGGCCGAGAAGGTCGAGGATTTCCGCGCGCTCCTGCCCGAGGGCACCCGCGTCTACATCGCGCATATCGACGGCACCGAGATCGACGACATGGTCGCGACCGCCGCGCGTCTCGCGAAGGACGGCTTCAACGTGATGCCGCACCTGCCCGCGCGCTCGATCGCCTCGAAGGCGGTACTGGAAGACTGGATCAACCGCTACCAGGGCGAGGCCGGCATCAAGCAGGCGCTGCTCCTTGGCGGCGGCATCCCCGAACCGCGCGGCGATTTCGACAGCTCGATCCAGATGATCGAGACCGGTCTCTTCGACAAGTACGGCTTCGAGCGGCTGCATGTCGCCGGCCACCCCGAAGGCAACCGCGACATCGACCCGAATGGCGGCGACAAGATGGTGATGGAAGCGCTCAAGTGGAAGCAGGGCTTCTGCGAGCGCACCGACGCCAAGATGGCCATCGCCACCCAGTTCGCCTTCGATGCCAAGCCGATCATCAAATGGGTCGACCGGCTCAAGGCCGAGGGGATCGACATCCCCGTCCATATCGGCGTGGCGGGCCCCGCGAAGCTGCAGACGCTGATCAAGTTCGCCATCGCCTGCGGCGTCGGTCCGTCTTTGAAGGTGCTGCAGAAGCGCGCGATGGACGTGACCAAGCTGGTGCTGCCCTACGAACCGACCGACGTGGTCCGCGAACTGGCCGAACACAAGGCCGCGAACCCCGATTTCGGCATCGAGGCGGTGCATTTCTTCCCGCTCGGCGGCATCAAGACCAATGCCGAATGGGCGATCGAGAACGGCGGCGCCTCGACGGTTCCTGCCGCCCTGGCCTGACCGGATGGCGCGGGCCGCGCTGTTCTTCGACCTCGACGGGACGCTGATCGACAGCGACCCGTTGCATGCGCGGATCTTCATCGAGCTCTTCGCCGAACGCGGCCGGGAGATCGACGAAGCGTTCTATGTCGACCGCATCCACGGCCGCCACAACACCGACATCTTCGCCGAGCACATGCCCGGCGAGGATGCCTGGGCGCTGCACCTCGAGAAGGAAGCGCGGTTCCGCGCCGTCCTCGGCGCCGCGGTGCCGCCCGTGCGCGGTGCGGCCGAACTGATCGCCCGGGCCCGCGCGGCGGGATGGGGCCTGGCCGTCGTTACCAACGCGCCCCGGCTCAACGCCGACGCGATGCTCGCCGCCCTCGGCCTCGGCGCCGCCTTCGACGCGGTGGTCGTCGGCGAGGAATGCGCCGCCGGCAAGCCCGATCCCGCCCCCTATCTCGCCGCGCTCGCGCATTTCGGCCTCGCCCCCGAGCGCGCCCTCGCCTTCGAGGACAGCCCCTCGGGCCTCGCCGCCGCCCGCGCCGCCGGGATCCGCACCCTCGGCCTCCGCTCCAGCCTGAGCCACGACGCGCTCACCGCCGCGGGCGCCGCCGACACGCTCGCCGATTTCGCCGACCCGGGCCTCATGCCCCATCTCGACGGCCTGTCCCGCGCCGCCGCGTGACCCGGCCGGTTCATGACCTTCTTGAGAAGTTTTCATCCGCCCGCCCCTCGCCCGACGGGGCGGAACCCCCTATGAGTCTCTTCCGTCGCGCGCAACGTCGCTTTACGCCCGGACAGGGCGTCGGAATCGACCGATCACGTGGCCGAGACACGCCAGGGGCCGATCCCGTCCCCGCTCCACAGAGAGGCCTCGCCTGATGACCCGTACCGTCCTAGAATCGAAATCCAAGACCGTCGTGATCGGCTTCGACGAGCCGTTCTGCGTGATCGGCGAGCGGATCAACCCCACGGGCCGCAAGAAGCTCGCCGGCGAGCTCGAGGCCGGCAACTTCTCGACCGTCGAGAAGGACGCGCTCGAGCAGGTCGCCTGCGGCGCCCAGGTGCTCGATATCAACGCCGGCGTGGTCTACAACTCGAATCCCAACCCGAACGAGACCGAGCCGCCCCTGATGCGCAAGGTCGTCGAACTCGTGCAGGAGCTGGTCGACGTGCCGCTCTGCATCGACAGCTCGGTGCCCGGCGCGCTCGAAGCGGGGCTCGAAACCGCGAACGGGCGGCCGCTCCTGAACTCGGTCACCGGCGAGGAGGAGCGGCTCGAACTCGTGCTGCCGCTGGTCAAGAAGTACAACGTGCCCGTGGTCGCGATCTCGAACGACGACACCGGCATTTCGGAAGACCCCGAAGTCCGCTTCGAGGTGGCCAAGAAGATCGTCCACCGCGCCGCCGATTTCGGCATTCCGGCCCATGACATCGTGGTCGACCCGCTGGTGATGCCGATCGGCGCCATGGCGACCGCCGGGCAGCAGGTCTTCACCCTGGTCCGCCGACTGCGCGAGGAACTGGGCGTCAACACCACCTGCGGCGCCTCGAACATCTCCTTCGGCCTGCCGAACCGGCACGGCATCAACAACGCCTTCCTCGCGATGGCGGCCTCGCACGGCATGACCTCGGCGATCATGAACCCCGTCGCGATGCCCGCGACCAAAAAGAACGTCTCGGACCGTGTGGACGAGCTGAAGGCGCTGGGCTTCTCGGTGCCCGACGATGTCGATCTCGGCGCGCTCGGGCCGCTCCTGGGGCTCAGCACTTCCGTCGATCTGGTGCAGGAGCGCGTTGCCCGCCTCGCCGCGCTCGGCATCGAACTGCCCGAGGAGGCCGATCTGGCGAAGCTCGGGCCCATGCTCGGGCTCGGCCCCAAGATCGGCGTGACCTCGGAGGAGACCCTGTCGATCCGCGCTGCGGATTTCCTCCTGAACCACGATCCCTCGGGCGGCACCTGGATCCGGCTCAACAAGCCCGCGGCCGGCGCAGGTGCCGGCGGTCGTGGCGGCCGCGGCGAACGCCGCCGTCGCCGGGCCTGACCGGCGGAGAAACGATGCGGGACGGGCCACGGTGGCCCGCCCGCCCTGCCCGCCTATCCGTTCCGGCCCAGCACCAGGTGCAGCGGCCAAAGGATCATGAGATAGGCCGTGGCCATGGGAAGCCCGATCATCAGCGCCAGAAGCGCGAGATCGGCGCTGGCCAGAAGTCCGACCACCATGAACAGGAGCGCCACGCCCATCAGCACGGCGGGCAGCAGCGCGGCGATATGCCAGCCATCGCGCATCTTGTGGAGCGCGGCCCATTGCAATGCCACATAAAGGATGGGGACGAGGAGAATGATCTGTGCGGACATGTTCAGAAACACAGCTGGGGTCGGCACCCGGATGGCCCCTGGCGCGGCCAGCTGCAACGTCCGCCGGGCGGGATGACGCGGATGAGCGAATTTGTGCCGCGGCACGGCTTCACCATCGGCAGGAAACGGATATCAAGGCGGCAGACGTAGCTTCGGAGCAACAGCATGGCGGATGACGCGCTGGTGATCTTCACCCCTTCCGGGAAACGCGGGCGGGTGGCACTCGGCACGCCTGTACTGACGGCGGCGCGCCAGCTCGGCGTGGACCTCGATTCGGTCTGCGGCGGCCGCGGAATCTGCTCGAAATGCCAGGTTTCGCCGGGCGTTGGCGCCTTTCCCAAGCACGGCGTGACCGTCGCCGAGGGCGCGCTTTCGGGCCGCAACGCCGTCGAGGACCGCTACGACCGGGTGCGCGGCCTCCAGCCCGGCCGCCGGCTCGGCTGCCAGGCGCAGATCCTGGGCGACGTGGTGATCGACGTGCCGCCCGAAAGCCAGGTGCACAAACAGGTGGTCCGCAAGCGCGCCGAGGCGCGCGAGATCGTCATGAGCCCGGCGGTGCGGCTCCTCTATGTCGAGGTCGAGGAACCCGACATGCACGAGCCCTCGGGCGATGCCGAGCGGCTGGCGCAGGCAATCGAGGCGCAATGGGGCCTCAAGGGCGCGCGCTGCGGCTTCGCGGTGCTGCAGGGGCTGCAGCCGGTGCTGCGCAAGGGCGGCTGGAAAGTGACCTGCGCGGTCCACCAGGCCGCCGAGGGCGCCGTGCCGCGCATCCTCCAGGTCTGGCCCGGCTTCCATGAAGGCCGCGTGACCGGCCTTGCCGTGGATCTCGGCTCCACCACCATCGCCGGCCATCTCTGCGACCTCGCCACCGGCGAGGTCCTGGCCTCCTCGGGCCTGATGAACCCGCAGATCCGCTTCGGCGAAGACCTGATGAGCCGGGTCAGCTATTCGATGATGAACGAGGGCGGCGCGGCGGAGATGACCCGCGCGGTGCGCGAGGGGATGAACCGGCTGATCGCCGAGATCGCCGCCGAGGCGGGTGTGGTGCCGGCCGAGATCCTCGACGCCGTCGTGGTCTGCAACCCGGTGATGCACCACCTGTTCCTCGGGATCGACCCCTACGAGCTCGGCCAGGCGCCCTTCGCGCTCGCCACGTCGGACGCGCTGAACATCCGGGCGCGCGACCTCGGCCTCGCGTTGCATCCGGCGGCCTCGGTCTACCTCCTGCCCTGCATCGCCGGCCATGTGGGCGCCGACGCGGCGGCGGTGACGCTCTCGGAGGCGCCCGAGAAATCCGAGGACCTCGTCCTCGTCGTCGACGTCGGCACCAATGCCGAGATCCAGCTCGGTGACCGCACGGGCGGCGTCCTCGCCTGCTCCTCACCCACCGGCCCCGCCTTCGAAGGCGCGCAGATCTCCGCCGGCCAGCGCGCCGCGCCCGGCGCCATCGAACGCGTCGAGATCGACCCGGTGACCAAGGCGCCGCGCTACCGGGTGATCGGCTGCGAGCTCTGGTCGGACGAGGACGGGTTCGAGGCGGCGGTGGCCGAAACCGGCGTCACCGGCATCTGCGGCTCGGGGATCATCGAGATGGTCGCCGAGATGCGCATGGCCGGGATCCTCGATGCCTCGGGCCTCATCGGCTCGCCCGAGCAGACCGGCACCGACCGCTGCTTCCTCGACGGGCGGACCTTTTCCTACCGGGTGCGCGAGGCGGGCGAAGACGGCCGCGGCATCACCGTCACCAACCGCGACATCCGCGAGATCCAGATGGCCAAGGCTGCGCTCTACTCGGGCGCGCGGCTCCTGATGGACAAGCGTGGCGTCGACACGGTCGACCGCGTGGTGCTGGCGGGCGCCTTCGGCGCGCATATCTCGCCCAAGCACGCCATGGTGCTCGGCATGATCCCCGATTGCGCGCTCGACAAAGTGGTCTCGGCCGGCAACGCCGCCGGCACCGGCGCGCGGATCGCGCTCCTGAACCGCGAGGCGCGGGCCGAGATCGAGGCGACGGTGCGCGAAATCCGCAAGGTGGAAACCGCGGTCGAACCGCGCTTCCAGGAACATTTCGTCAACGCCTCCGCGATCCCGAACGCGGTCGAGCCGTTCCCGATCCTCGGCACGGTGGTGACGCTCCCGGACGTGAGCTTCAACACCGGCGGCGAGAGCGGCGCGGGAGACGGCGGACGGCGCCGGCGGCGGCGCGGGTAGGTCCTACTCCGCCGGTGTCGCCACCAGCGTGAGCGGCGCGGGCCGCTGGGACGGCCGGGCGGCGCGCTTCTCGAGCCCGGCCCGCCAATCGAAGGCGCGGGCGAAGAGGTACTGCAGCCCCAGCCCCACCGCGAGGATCGCCGTGTCGAGGAAGAAGCCCGCCTCCGTCCCCTTCTCCACCGCCTGCCCGAGGATCGACAGCACCGAGCCGAGCGCGAAGACCGGCAGCGCCTGCCGCCCCATCAGGGCGAGCGGCGCCGTCCAACGCGCACGCGCGGTTCCGACGAGTTGCGGCAGGCAGGAGAGCACGTAGAGCAGGGACAAAGCATGCAGCATCCGCGGCACCGCCAGGAAGGTCTTGTCGAAACTCACCACGTGGAACGGCAGCCCCAGGTCGTAGAGCACGTGCAGCGCGTCGCGCCCCGCCTGCATCACCGGCGGTACCTTCACCCAGACGAGCGAGAACAGGAGATACCCCCCCGCCAGCCAGAGGAGCCGCCGGTCCACCGGCACGAAGCGCCGCCCCTCCTTCATCGCGAGCCCGGTCATCAGCCCGCCCACGAAGATCAGCTGCCAGGCGAAGGGGTTGAAGAACCAGCCGCCCTCGGTCGGGTAGTTCGGGATGTTCAGCCGGAACAGCCCGGTCACGAACCACAGCGCCACCGATCCGCCGACGAGCAGCGCCGGAGACCGCCCGGCCAGCGCGATCAACCCCGGCGTCGCGAGAAGCAGCACGCAATAGAGCGGCAGGATGTTGAAATAGCCCATCTGGTGCGCCATCAGCGGCAGCCCGATCAGCACGCCGGTCAGATCCTCGTAGAACATGCCGACATTGTTCGCCTCGATCATCTCGGTCACGCCGAAGAACCGCGCCGCCGCCGCCGAGATCCCCAGCGCGATCACCGTGGTGGTGATATGCACCCAGTAGAGCGTGAAAGCCCGCCGCCAGGTCTTCAGCGCGCCCGCGAAGATCCCGTCGCGCAGCACCACCCGGCCATAGGCCAGCCCCGCCGCGATGCCGGACATGATGACGAAGCCCTCGGCCGCGTCGGAAAAGCCGAAATTGCGGTTCGTCATGTATTCCCAGGCGGTGCCCGGCACGTGGTTGATGAAGATCATCACCAGGCAGAGCCCGCGGAACACGTCGAGCCTGAGATCGCGCCCCGGGGGCGCCAGGAGGCCGGTCGTGCTCATGCGCGCGGGTTCCACTGAAAGAGCCATGTTTCCGAGAGCCTCTGGTCGTAGCCTTCCACATGCGCCATCAGCTCGACCGGCCCGGTGCCCCCGGGCGCCACGTCGAAGCTGAGCCGCCAAGCGTTCAGTTCGGGCACCTTGAAGAGCGCCTGATCGACGATCTCGCCGCCCTCGGCCACCACCACGGGCGACACGTCGGCCGATCCGTCCATGCCCGCGAGCAGCCCGCCCGCGAAATCGACAATGAACTTGCGCGCGTTCGTCTCGGTCTTCACGCCCGAGACGCCGCCCTTGCCGCTCCTGGTATCCACCACATAGGCGAGGCTCGCCTTGGGATCGGGCGGCAGCATGCCCCAATGCAGCCGGTAGCGGTATTCCTGCGCCTCGCCCGCCGCCGCCCCGTGGCGCGGCCGCCAATAGGCGACGATATTGTCGTTGGCCTCCAGATCGCTCGGGATCTCCACGAGCCGCACATCGCCGTCACTCCAGTCGCCGATCGGCTCGACCAGCACCGAGGGACGGTCCTGGTAGCGCGCGCCCGGATCCTCGTAATGCGCGAATGTGCGGTCGCGCTGGAACAGGCCGAAACCCCTGAGGTCGGGCTCGGCGAAATACGAGGTCGCGAGATTGGCCGGGTTCTGCAGCGCCCGCCACAGCGTCTCGCCATTGCCGCGCGCCACGAAAAGCCCGTCGCTGTCATGG
>JBNKWI010000089.1:0-14188 GCA_050299695.1 Paracoccaceae bacterium | reverse complement strand
ACCGGCAAGGTGTCTCCCTACAAGAAGGGCTTCGGGCCTTTCCCGGGCGACATCTTCCGGGCCCCCTTCCCCGATGCGCGGGCCGGGGTGACGGTGGACGACGCGCTGGCAGCTCTGGAAACCCTGTTCCTGACCGATGCCGATCCCGCCCGTGTCGCCGCGATCATCCTCGAGCCCGTCCTGGGCGAAGGCGGCTACCTGCCGGTGCCCGCCGAAATGTGGCAGCGGCTCCGGGCGATCTGCGACTTGCATGGGATCGTGCTGATCTCCGACGAGATCCAGGCGGGTTTCGGCCGGACCGGCACCTGGTTCGGGATCGAGCATTCGAGCGTGGTCCCCGACCTCATCACCTTCGCCAAATCGGTGGCGGGCGGCTATCCGATCGCCGGCGTGGTGGGCCGGGCCGATATCATGGACGCCCCGGCTCCCGGCGGCCTCGGCGGCACCTATGGCGGCAACCCGGTGGCCTGCGCCGCCGCGCTGGCGGCCATCGAGGCGATCGAGACCGAAGGCCTCCTCGCCCGGTCGACCGCGCTTGGCGAGACCTTCCGCGCCCGCTTCGCCGAGATCGGCGCCCGGACCGCGCCGTTCCGGATGTGGGACATCCGCGGGATCGGCGCGATGCTCGCCATCGAATTCGTGACCGATTTCGAAACCGCAACGCCCGATGCGGCCTTCACCAAGTCGGTGATCGGCCACGCGCTGAAGCGCGGCCTGATCCTTCTCGCCTGCGGGATGCACGGCAACGCGGTGCGGATCATGGTCCCGCTGACCGCCTCGGACGCGATCATCGAGGAAGGCCTCGGCATCTTCGAAGCGGCCCTGGCGGATGCGGTGGCCGAGGCGCACGCCCTGGCGGCGGAGTAACCCGCTGCCCGAACCTCGCGGCACGGAGGAGCGCCGCGGGGTTTTGCGACCTGCCCGTCCCGGCTAGTCTCGTCCTGCCGATGCCAGAAGGACCGGGCCCATGTCGCATATCTTTCCCCGCCATTCGAAGCTCGATCCGCCGGTCGCCGTGGCCGGTGAGGGCTGCTACCTGGTCGACGCTTCCGGCAAGCGCTATCTCGACGGCTCGGGCGGCGCGGCGGTGTCCTGCCTGGGCCATGGCGACAGGACCGTCACCGAGGCGATCAAGGCGCAGCTCGACCGGCTCGCCTTCGCCCATACCGGCTTCTTCACCTCCGAACCGGCCGAGGCGCTCGCCGATCTCCTGATCGCGAACGCACCGGCGGGGCTCGACCGGGTCTATCTCGTCTCGGGCGGTTCCGAAGCCACCGAAGCGGCGATCAAGCTCGCCCGGCAATACTGGGTCGAGAAGGGTGAGCCCGCGAAGGCCAGGCTGATCGCCCGCAAGCAGAGCTATCACGGCAACACCATCGGCGCGCTCTCCGCGGGCGGCAACGAATGGCGGCGGGCGCAGTTCGGGCCGCTCCTGCTCGACGTGAGCCATATCGCGCCCTGCTACGAATACCGGCTCCGGCAGGACGGCGAGAGCCTCGAGGCCTACGGCCTCCGCGCCGCGCAGGCGCTGGAGGACGAAATCCTCCGCCTCGGCCCCGAAACGGTGATGGCCTTCATGGCCGAGCCGGTGGTCGGCGCCACGGCGGGTGCGCTCGCCCCTGCCCCGGGCTATTTCCGCCGGATCCGCGAGATCTGCGACAGCTACGGCGTGCTCCTGATCCTCGACGAGGTGATGTGCGGCATGGGCCGGACCGGCTCGCTCTTCGCCTGCGAGCAGGACGGGATCGCGCCCGACATCGCCTGCATCGCCAAGGGGCTCGGCGCGGGCTACCAGCCGGTGGGCGCGATGCTCTGCACCGCCGAAATCTACGACACGCTCGCGAACGGATCCGGCTTCTTCCAGCACGGCCACACGTACATGGCTCACCCCGCGGCCGCCGCCGCCGGGCTGGCCGTAGTCTCGGCGCTGCTCGACCGCGGCCTTGCCCCGTGTCCGCGAACAGGGGACGAAGCTCGACGCCGCCCTGCGCGACCGGCTGGGGCAGCACGCCCATGTCGGCGATATCCGCGGTCGCGGCCTGTTTCGCGGGATCGAGCTTGTCGAGGACCGTGAAACGAAGGAGCCGTTCGACCCGTCCCGGGGCGTCGCGGGCAGGATCAAGAAGGCGGCTTTCGAGGCGGGGCTGATCTGCTACCCGATGGCCGGCACCATTGACGGGCGTCGCGGCGACCACATCCTCCTGGCCCCGCCCTTCATCATCGAGGACGGGCAGCTCGACGAGTTGACCGACAAGCTCGACCAGGCCATCGGCGCGGTGATCTGACCCAGGCGGCGCGATGCCTAGCCGGTTGAACTCTGCCCGCGCCTGCACTACCCGGTTGCGCGAGGAAACCCCGCGCATGCCTTTACGCGCGCGCGATCGCCAACGATCTCCAACCGAGCCAGAAAGAGGGTCACGGAAATGGGTGCAGAAAACTCTCCCGATATTGTGTATACCATCGTAGACGAAGCGCCTCAGCTTGCCAGCGCCTCGCTCCTGCCGATCATCCAGAGCTTCGCGGGCGCCGCCGGGATCAGCGTCGGGACCAGGGACATCTCGCTGGCGGGCCGGATTCTCGCCGCCTTCCCCGAAAGCCTGGGCGACGGCCAACGCCAGTCGGACGACCTCACCGAGCTCGGCGAGCTGGTGAAGACCCCTGCCGCGAACGTCATCAAGCTGCCGAACGTCTCGGCCTCGGTGCCGCAGCTTGTGGCCGCCATCGCCGAATTGCAATCGCAGGGCTACCACGTGCCCGACTACCCGGAAACCCCGGCGACCGAGGCGGAAAAGACCGCGCGGGCACGCTATGACGCGATCAAGGGCTCGGCGGTGAACCCGGTCCTGCGCGAGGGCAATTCCGACCGGCGCGCGGCGGTGGCAGTGAAGAACTTCGCCAAGGCGAACCCGCATTCGATGGGCAAGTGGTCGCCGGACTCGAGGACCCGCGTTTCGTCGATGACAGGCGGCGACTTCTTTTCGAACGAGACCTCTGTGACGCTGTCCGAGGCGCAGGCCGGGCCGACGAAGATCGTGCTGATCGGCAAGGACGGCTCTGAAACCGTGCTGAAGGACGGCGTGTCCTTCCCGGCCGGAACGGTGGTCGATGCGACCTTCATGTCGGCAAAGGCGCTCGACGTCTTCCTCGCCGCGCAGATCGCCGCGACGAAAGCCGAGGGCACCCTGTTCTCGCTGCACATGAAGGCGACGATGATGAAGGTCTCGGACCCGATCATCTTCGGCCACGCGGTCAAGGCCTGGCTCGCGCCGGTCTTCGAAGCCCATGGCGACGAAATGAAGGCGCTCGGCGTGAACCCGAATTCCGGCCTCGGCGACCTCCTCGACCGGGTGAAGGACAGTCCCGCTATCCTGGCCGCCATCGACGCCTGCACCGCCGACCGGCCGCAGATGTACATGGTGAATTCCGACCGCGGCATCACCAATCTGCACGTGCCCTCGGACGTGATCATCGACGCCTCGATGCCGGCGCTGATCCGCGCCGGCGGCAAGGGCTGGGGGCCGGACGGCAAGGAAGGGGATTGCAACTGCGTGATCCCCGACAATTCCTATGCGCCGGTATATGAAGAGACCATCGCCTATTTCAAGGAAACCGGCGCGCTCGACCCGGCCACGGCCGGGGCGGTGCAGAACATCGGGCTGATGGCGCAGAAGGCCGAGGAATACGGCTCACACCCGACCACGTTCGAGATCCCGAAGGACGGAACCGTGAAGATGATCGCGGCCAATGGCGACGTCCTGCATTCGCATGCGGTCGAGGCCGGCGACATCTGGCGCTCGGCCTCGGCGCGGAAGGCACCGATCGAGGACTGGGTCAACCTCGCCATCGACCGGCAGAGGACCGAGGGCTGCGAGGCAATCTTCTGGCTCGACGCCGACCGCGCGCACGATGCCGAGCTGATCAAGTATGTCACGCCGATCCTCGATGCGAAGGGCGTGGCGGACAGGTTCGCGATCATGTCGCCCGCGAAGGCCACCCGCCGGACGCTGAAGACGATCCGCAAGGGCGAGAACTCCATCGCGATCACCGGTAACGTGCTGCGCGACTACCTGACCGACCTGTTCCCGATTCTGGAGCTCGGCACCTCGGCCAAGATGCTCTCCATCGTCAAGCTGATGCAGGGCGGCGGCCTGTTCGAGACCGGCGCGGGGGGGTCGGCGCCCAAGCATGTCCAACAGCTTGTCGAACAGGGCCACCTGCGCTGGGATTCGCTGGGCGAGTTCTGCGCCCTTGGTGAGAGCTTCCGCTTCCATGGAGAGACCAGCGGCAACGCGAAGGCGCTGGTGATGGCGAAGGCGGTCGAGGACGCGACCGAGAAAGTGCTCGCCAACGACCGCTCGCCAAGCCGCAAGGTGGGCGAGCCCGACAACCGCGACAGCCACTACTGGTTCGCCCGCTACTGGGCCGAGGCGCTGGCCGCGCAATCGCAGGACGACGCGCTCGCGGCGCATTTCGCGCCCATCGCCAAGGCGCTGGCCGAGAGCGAAGCACAGATCCTCGCCGAACTGGCCGCGGCGCAGGGGAAACCGGCGGATCTGGGCGGCTACTACCACACCGATCCCGCCAAGACCGCGGCGGTGATGCGCCCGAGCCCGGCCCTGAATGCCGTCATCGGCTGACACGCTCTCGGGAGGCGGACCGACCGCCTCCCCCACTCCGTCGCGCGGTCACGTCCGCAGCCAGGTCCACCCAAAGCGAAGCTCGGACCGGATCCGCTCCCCTGGAGCACCGCCTCCGTTTCCAGGGTCGAGGCCGGCGGAGAAAACCCACTTCGGCGCCGGCCGGGTTGACGGACATTTCAGGATTTGGAAGACGCCTCTCAGACCCTGAGGGCCTTGGATTTGGTGCGGTCGAGACGCCTTACCTCAGCGATCACCGCACCTATAGCCTACTGCTTTTCAAGGGCATTGCAAGTCGGTGCTGCCCCTCCGTGTCCCATAGCGGGTCCATTTTGTGTCCCATAAACGGGCTATCTCCGCAAGCCACGAGTGGTTGCTATTTCGACTTCTCCACTCCGAACAGAGATATCTTTTGACCCGGACGAAGCCCAATATCTGTGATGTTCGAATTCTCAATAGTGAGTTTAGCATTCCGTCTACCTACTCGGATTTTGATGTCTGGAATTTCCTCTACCGAAACGAAGGGCGCATCCGGGTTGTCTCCCGCCCGGCGCTCCTTGATCGTTTGCTCAGCGGCCTTGTCGCAAATTCGAATGAACTTGTTGAGCACTTCCCAACCCGTGTCAGAACTTGCGTACAAGAGAGTGAAGCCGTCTGGGAGGTTTCGGTCGCCATAGATTGGTTTCTTCCGTTCGTTGAAGCTGTCGAGTGAACCAAGTTCTGTATCGGTAACAATCGCGACACGACTACTTTCCCCAATGCCCGCATGTTTCGCCAAATCGAGTGTGAGCTTCAGGATGGCACAAAGTTCCGGTTTTTCGGATGAACCGTCGAACTCGTATAGCTGAACTTGTTCCTCGTGGTTCACGACATTGAACCCTTCATCGCTTGGCTCTACGGAAAATGGCATGAACGCGGCAACCGAAATTGGGTTTCCGTCCACCTCCGAAGTATTCGTGTCAACGGCAAAGACCACTTCATACTCAGCCAAATGCTGAAGGCCAGAGAATGCTCCTTTAGTGTGCTCAAGGACTTGACTTGTCCGAACCTTGGGCCCCTTGACCCTGTCATGTGACATTTCTCGCTTCACACTTGTTGGCTGTATCTCGTTCCCGGCTTCGTCGAAGAATTCGATGTCCCCATTCTTTTGGACGGTCGCCCTTGCGGGGCGTCTTTCTTCGTCGAATTCGACCCAAACGGAAACGTTTGCGGCCTTTTGGTCTCGGTTCTTCTTTCCCATTCAAAGCCCTCGAAAAAGTCTGATAAGACATCCCCGTGCTGCGCCTTATGCCGCCTTCTCCT
The DNA here is from genome assembly GCA_050299695.1 of Paracoccaceae bacterium. Taxonomy (GTDB): domain Bacteria; phylum Pseudomonadota; class Alphaproteobacteria; order Rhodobacterales; family Rhodobacteraceae; genus Ovoidimarina. The sequence goes on along the minus strand of JBNKWI010000089.1, from coordinate 8,249 downwards.
CTTCAAGTATACGGTAGACGCTGGCCCAGCCGATGCCCACACGACGGGCGATCTCGGTGGCCCCCACTTGAAAGACCGAGTCACCAAGCACCTCAGCTACAGCTTTCGGATACCTCCGCCGGAACCGCTTTCGGCCCCCGGATAGCTCATCCACATACTTGAGCTTCATCACCACCACCATCCGTTGTGTCCCCTTTGTGTCCCAATTTGTGTCTCGGGAGGGGCCTTAGTGGCTTGTAATGTTTGAAAAACAGACCCTCAAAAGGGTGGTTTTGGTGCGGTCGAGAAGACTCGAACTTCCACGGGAGTTACCCCACAGCGACCTCAACGCTGCGCGTCTACCAATTCCGCCACGACCGCACTGATCCGTAACGTGAGCGCCCTGATACACGCGCGGTTTGGTGATGTGAAGAGGGGGAAGCGAGGTTTTTTGTGTCCCGGAAGGTCCGGGCGCGGACCGGTTTGGCCGCGCCCGGACGGGGAGTTACTGCGCGACCTTGAAGGTCGGAATCGCCGAGGCGGTCTCGGCCGGCTGGCTCGCGTCCACGGGCGCAGCAGCGGCATCGCGCAGCTTGAGCGTGGCCTCGCGCAGGAGCATCGGGCGGCCCGCCTGCCCCGGCTGGAACACCGGCTGGGCGCCGTTCTCGAGCGCCGTCAGGGTCGAATCGTACCACTGCATCGCAAGGTCGGGACGCGCCGATACGCCGAAGCCCTCGCGCAGGTGATGCCCGACAAGCTCGCCATAGGCGGGTTCGCCGAGCGCCGTCAGCAGCACCGCCGAGCCGAGCGCCTCTTCCATGTCGTCGGCGCTGTAGCCGTTCGACAGGCAAACCCGCGACGTCGCCACCAGATCCGCCGTCGCGCTGCCGGAATTGGCGGCAAAGCGCTGCGCCTCGCTCAGCACGTCCTTCATCGGCGACGCGCCCGCGGCGGTCACCAGAGGCCGCAACTGCGCGCCGAAAGCCTCGCAGGTCTGGGCGATCTGCGGCGCCGTGGCACCCGGGATCTGCTGCATCAGCGTCTCGCCGGACTGGATCGAGTGGCTCCGCGCCAGGCAGAACTGCTCGCTGAGCGCGTAGCTCGGATCGGTCATCGTGGCCAGGGTGACATAGCCGCCATTGTTCGAGTTCTGCAGCATCACCGCGTTGCAATGGTTGGCGAGCGACGGCGCCGGGGCCCCGCCCGCGAAGAGGGTCGCCAGGCCACCCTCGGTCGTGGGCGCCGCCGGGGCTGCCGGCTCGGGCGCGCTCAGCACCGGGAGCCCCGGGGCCGCCGCCGCCGGCTCGGAGCCGATCGGGGCGATCTGCGGCGCGGCCGCATAGCTCTCGACCGGCGCGACCGGCGCCGCGCCGGCCGGCGCATTGGCGTAGAGCGTGCCGGTCTGCACCTTCTGGCGATAGGACATCAGAAGCGGCTGGCCGGCGAGCTGGGTCTGCGCCTGTCCGCCATTCTGCGCCCAGTAATAGGCCTGCATCAGGAAATCGAACTGGTAGGGCTGGAAGTCGCGGCCATTGACCGGATAGCCCATCGACGCCTGGTAAGCCTCGATTGCGCGGCGCGTGCCGCCGCCGATCTGGCCATCGACCACGCCCGCGTTGTAGCCGAAATAATTCAACGCCGTCTGGGTCTGCGCGCCTTGCGAGGTGGACGGGATGCCCGGATTGTACGCCCGTTTGGTGGCCGCCGCCTGCTGCTGCTTCTGCTTCTCGGCGTTCTTGCCCGCGGCATAGCCGATCGCGCCGCCGATGATCGCGCCGCCCAGAACCTTGCCGGCATCCCCGGCCTGCGCCTCGCCCACCGGCGCCAGCGCCACAGCTCCAACGAGCCCAAGTGTTGTCAAACCACGCATAATCATGACATTCCTCCGAAATGAACCGCTGTCGCCGGCAAGTTTATCACAGCGCCGCGACATGTCGCCCCCAATCGTCGGCAAGGCGGGGAGATCCGCGCAAATCATGGTGACCTGGCTGAAATCCGATGCCCCGGTGGAGTATCCGGCGGCCGTGGCCGAGATGGAGGCCCGGGCGGCCCGAATCGCGGAGGGCGGCGCGGACGAGGCGATCTGGCTCCTGGAGCACCCGGCGCTCTACACCGCCGGCACCTCGGCGCGCGAGGAGGATCTGCTGGACCCCGGCCGCTTTCCCGTCCACCGGACCGGTCGCGGCGGGCAGTACACCTATCACGGGCCCGGCCAGCGGGTGGTCTATGTCATGCTCGACCTCTCCCGCCGCGAAAAGGACGTGCGCGCCTTCGTGGCCCGGCTGGAATCCTGGGTGATCGCCACGCTCGGCGAATTCAACGTCAACGGCGAAATCCGCGAGGGCCGCGTCGGCGTCTGGGTCGCGCGGCCCGACAAGCTCCCCCTGCCCGACGGCAGCCCGCGCGAGGACAAGATCGCCGCCATCGGCATCCGGCTCCGCAAATGGGTCAGTTTCCACGGGATCTCGATCAACGTCGAACCGGACCTCGCCCATTTCGACGGCATCGTGCCCTGCGGCATTGCCGGCCACGGCGTGACGAGCCTCGTGGATCTCGGGCTGCCGGTCACCATGGGCGACCTCGACACCGCCCTGAAGACGACGTTCAATCGCTTCTTCTGACAGCGGCAGCCGCGCCCTAGAGATACTGCCCGTACTTGTCGGATTTGTAGCGGTCGCGGTCGCGGACCACCCGCCGGATCGTATGTTCGATATTCTCTGCCTGCTGCGGCACCCGGTCGGGCGCGCCCTTCGCGGGCTTTGCGGCGGCCTTCTTCTCTCCCCCGGCCTTCGCGGCCTTCGTCTTCATTGTCTTTGCCAAGCGCGTTCGCTCCCCTCTGTGCAGCTGCGGACCCTTGCGCCGGGCGGCCCGCCCGCTGGTGGATGCCTGCAACTATAGCGAAACCAACCGCGGAGAAAAGCGTTCGAACTTTCGTTTGCCGGACAGGAATGGCCCCGCCGAAGCGGGGCCCCAATCGGCCTCCGGCCGGAAGCCCTACCAGATCCGGTCGATCGGCTGGCCGAGCGCGAGGGCGCCCGCGAAGGCGGTCTGCGCCTCCTTCTGGAGCGGATGATAGCGCGCCGCCTGGATGTCGCGGAACAGCCGTTCGAGCTCGGCCTTCCGGTAGAACCCGGCCCCGCCCGCCAGTTCCATCGCGCATTCCACGGTGCGGATTGCCGCCTCCTCCACCAGCCTGCGCCCGGTCATCACGTCCTTGACGCTCTCGGCCGAGGGAGCGTTCCGCTCCGCCGTCACGAGCATGTGGCCATGCGCCAGCCGTGCCGCGGTCAGCGCCGTCTCCATCCGTCCCGCGCGGTCGATCGCCCGGTCCGTCGGCGTTCCGCGCGAGGCGATCCCGACCGCGAGGTCGCGGGCGCGTTCGGCGACGCCGAGATAGACCGCGTAGATCAGCGGGAAGGCGAGCGTTCCCAGCATGAAGAACAGCGGGTGCCAGACGCCGGCGGGGCGCTTGACCGGGATCTTGTCATCGGGAACGAACAGCCCGTCGATCATCACGTCATGCGACCCGGTCCCGCGCATCCCGAGCGCGTACCAGGTATCGAGCACGCTCACCTCGGGCGCGGCCATCGGGCATGGGAAGTGGATCACCGACGGGCTGTCCTCGTCGGTCACCGCGCTGGTCATCAGGATGTCGCCGGCCGGCGCGCCGGAGACGAACATCTTGCGCGCCGTGATCCGGTAGCCGCCCTCGACGCGAACCGCCTTTCCCGAACCGCCGATCCAGTCGCCACCGCCAGACGAGAGCAGCACCAGCCTTTCCGCCGCCACCCGTTTCAGGAGCGGCTCCACCTTGTCGCGGCTCTCCGGCTGGTGGTGCCAGCGCCAGGCGGGGAAGGCCACCTGATGGGTGTGCATCGACAGCGCCAGCGCGGTCGAGCTGCACCCATGCGCGAGGCGCCGAAGCATGTCGGCAAGTTCGCGGATGGAGGCCCCGCCACCGCCGAGCTCCGCGGGCACGCCCGCCTCGATCAGGCCCGCGGCGCGGATCTTTTCATAGTTCTGCGCGACGAAGCCGTCTTCGGCATCCGTCGCCTGGGCGCCGCGCGCGATGTCGGCGGCAAGCGCGTCGGCGCGGTCGGACAGATCGGTGGCAGTGGTCCGTTCCACCGTTTCCAGCATTGTCATGGGTCAGGCTCCAAATTTTCGTGCATAGTGTTCAATGCACGGACTCTCGCAGACCTGGCATGCCCGCGATAGTTCACGAACTGTACTGGTGGGCCGCGACCGGACCCCTGCGGGTGCAGCGTCCGATCGCACGGGGGAATGCGACGATGGAAATCAACAATCTTTACAGCCAGTTCTGCCCGGTCTCGATGGCCTCCGAGGTCATCTGCACACGCTGGACACCTCTGGTCCTGCGCGAGCTTCTCTGCGGCAGCGCCCGGTTCAACGACATCCGCCGCGGGGTGCCGAAGATGTCGCCGAGCCTTCTCTCCAAGCGCCTGAAAGAACTGGAACTTTCCGGCGTCATCCGGGTCGAGGAGACGGAACGCGGCCGGGAATATGCGCTCACCAAGGCGGGTGAGGAGCTGCGGCCGCTCGTCGTCAGCATCGGAAACTGGGGCCAGCGCTGGGTCGAGTCACGGCTCTCGCTGAGGAACCTCGATCCGTCGCTCCTGATGTGGGACATCCGGCGGAATTTCGACCCGGACCCGCGCCCCGAAAGGCGCATGGTGGTACAGTTTCAGTACCCCGAGATCCAGCCGAATCTGCAGGACTGGTGGCTCGTGGTGGAACCCGCGACGACCGATCTGTGCAAATTCGACCCAGGCTTCGACGTCGACATCCTGGTAACCGCCGATCTGCGGGCGATGACCTCGGTCTGGATGGGGCTCACGAATTTCACCGACGAGATCGAGTGCGGCGCCATCACGCTCGATGCATCGCCTACGCTGCGGCGGCGATTCCGGGACTGGCTCAAGCTTTCGGTCTTCGCCAACGAGACGCGGATGGTCGACTGAGCCCCGGCGGTAAACGCGAAGGCCCCGCCGAAGCGGGGCCCCCAATTTTGTTGCGATCGCCGAAGCCCTAGTCGCGGCTCTCCGGCAGATCCACGAGACCCGAGTCGAGCAGCTCGCCCTCGTCCTCGTAATCCGCGATCGGCGCGGCCAGTTGCGCGGCGGCTTCTGCCTCGGCCCGGGCCTGCTCGATCACTGTCAGGTCACGCTCGGCGGCGATCCGGCGGATCCGCTGCGTGGCCCCGCCCGTCCCGGCCGGGATCAGGCGGCCGACGATCACGTTCTCCTTCAGGCCCACGAGCTTGTCGCGCTTGCCCTGCACCGAGGCTTCGGTGAGGACCCGCGTGGTCTCCTGGAACGAGGCCGCCGAGATGAACGAGCGCGTCTGCAGCGAGGCCTTGGTGATCCCGAGCAGGATCGGCTCTCCCGAGGCCGGACGTCCGCCCTTCGATTCCGCCTTCTCGTTGGCGGCCTCGAGTTCGACCTTGTCCACGTGCTCGCCCTTGAGAAGCGTGGTATCCCCGCTGTCGAGGATCTCCCACTTCTGCAGCATCTGCCGGACGATGACCTCGATGTGCTTGTCGTTGATCTTCACGCCCTGGAGGCGATAGACGTCCTGCACCTCGTCGATCATGTAATCCGCCAGCGCCTCGACACCCATGATCGACAGGATGTCGTGGGGGGCCGGGTTGCCGTCCATGATGTAATCGCCCTTCTGGACGTAGTCGCCCTCGGCGACGGGGATGTGTTTCCCCTTCGGCACCATGTATTCGACCGGCTCCAGGGTGTCGTCGGCGGGCTCGATGGAGATCCGGCGCTTGTTCTTGTAGTCGCGCCCGAACTTCACGTAGCCGTCGATCTCGGCGATGATCGCGTGGTCCTTCGGACGCCGCGCCTCGAAGAGTTCGGCCACCCGCGGCAGACCGCCGGTGATGTCCTTCGTCTTCGCGCTTTCCAGCGGAGTGCGTGCCAGCACGTCGCCGGGCTGGACTTCCGCATTCGGATCGACCGAGAGGATCGCGTCGACCGACATCGGATAGGTGACCGGGTTGCCCTGGTCGTTCCGCACCGGTTCGCCATCCTCGCCGACGAGAATGATCTCGGGCTTCAGCTCGTTGCCCCGCGGCGCCGACCGCCAGTCCGTCACGATCTTCTGGGTCATGCCGGTGGCATCGTCGGTCTCGTCGCGGACCGAGATCCCCGTGATGAGATCCACGAACTTCGCCGTCGCCGATTTCTCGGCGATGATCGGCAGCGTGTACGGGTCCCACTCGAAGAGCTTGTCGCCGCGCGCGACCGTGGCGCCGTCCTTGACGTGCAGCTTGGTGCCGTAGCCGAGCTTGTGGCTCGCCCGTTCGACCCCGTTCTCGTCGATCACCGCGAGCGACATGTTGCGGCCCATGACGATGGTCTCGCCCGCCTCGTTCTCGAGCACGTTGGTGTTGCGGTACTCGATGGTGCCCGCGACCGACGCTTCGAGGAACGATTGCTGGCCACCCTGCGCGATGCCCCCGATGTGGAAGGTCCGCATGGTGAGCTGCGTGCCGGGTTCGCCGATCGACTGCGCCGCGATGATGCCCACGGCTTCCCCGGTGTTCACCATCGTGCCGCGCGCGAGGTCACGCCCGTAGCACATCGCGCAGACGCCCTCTTCCGCCTCGCAAGTAAGCGGCGAGCGGATCCGGACGTTGGCGAGACCGGCGGCCTCGATCATGTCCGCCTTGCGCTCGTCGATCAACTCGTCCTTCGAGACCAGAACCTCGTCGGTGCCCGGCTTCAGCACATCGTCGGCCGCGACTCGGCCCAGGATGCGCTCGCCGAGCGAGGCCACGACCTCGCCGTCGTTCACGGCCGCTTCGGCGGTGATCGCCTGGTCGGTGCCGCAATCGTTCAGCCGCACGATGCAGTCCTGCGCCACGTCCACGAGGCGCCGGGTCAGGTAACCCGAGTTCGCGGTCTTGAGCGCGGTGTCCGCAAGGCCCTTCCGGGCGCCGTGGGTCGAGTTGAAGTACTCGAGCACGGTGAGGCCTTCCTTGAAGTTCGAGATGATCGGCGTCTCGATGATCTCGCCCGAGGGCTTGGCCATCAGGCCGCGCATCCCGCCGAGTTGCTTCATCTGCGCCGGCGAACCCCGGGCACCCGAATGCGACATCATGTAGACCGAGTTCGGTTCCATCTCGGCCCCGGCATCGTCCTTCCGGACCGCCGAGATCTCGCCCATCATCGCGTTCGCGACCTCGTCGGAGCATTTCGACCAGGCATCGACGACCTTGTTGTACTTCTCACCCTGGGTGATCAGGCCGTCCATGTACTGCTGCTCGAACTCCTTCACCTGGTCGCGGGTGGCGTTCACGATCTCCCACTTGTTCTCCGGGATCAGCATGTCGTCCTTGCCGAACGAGATGCCTGCCTTGAACGCTTCCTTGAAGCCCATCGACATGATCTGGTCGCAGAAGATGACCGACTCCTTCTGACCGCAATAGCGGTAGACGGTGTCGATGACCTGCTGCACCTCCTTCTTGCGGAGGAGACGGTTGACCAGTTCGAACGGCGCCTTGGCGTTGAGCGGCAGGAGCGCCCCGAGCCGAACCCGGCCGGGCGTCGTCTCGAACCGCTCGAAGACCTCGTTGCCCTCGTCGTCGATCTGCTTCACCCGCGCGGTGATCTTGGCGTGAAGGTGCACCTCGCCGGCGGTGAGCGCGTGCTCGACCTCTTCGGGCGAACCGAAGATCATCCCCTCGCCCTTCATCCCCTCGCGCTGCATGGAGATGTAGTAGAGGCCAAGGATCATGTCCTGCGACGGCACGATGATCGGCGAGCCGTTCGCGGGCGACAGCACGTTGTTCGTCGACATCATCAGGACGCGCGCTTCAAGCTGCGCTTCCAGCGACAGCGGAACGTGCACGGCCATCTGGTCGCCGTCGAAATCGGCGTTGAACGCGGCGCAGACCAGCGGGTGAAGCTGGATCGCCTTCCCTTCGATCAGCGTGGGTTCGAAGGCCTGGATGCCGAGACGGTGCAGCGTCGGCGCCCGGTTCAGCATCACCGGGTGCTCGCGGATCACCTCGTCGAGGATGTCCCAGACTTCCGGACGCTCCTTCTCCACGAGCTTCTTCGCCTGCTTGACGGTGGAGCTGAGACCCTTCGCCTCGAGCCGCGAGTAGATGAACGGCTTGAAGAGCTCGAGCGCCATTTTCTTCGGCAACCCGCACTGGTGCAGCTTCAACTCCGGACCGGTCACGATAACCGAACGGCCCGAGAAGTCCACGCGCTTGCCCAGAAGGTTCTGCC
>JBNKWI010000088.1:0-14262 GCA_050299695.1 Paracoccaceae bacterium | reverse complement strand
GCGCGATTCGGGCGGGGGACAGTAAGACCGTGGAAATGCCTGTGTTTCCGCGGAGCCCCGTCCCGCCCTACCTCGCAAGCTCGAGCAGACCGGCAACGTCGAGATGCGCCTCGAGGTGATCCGCCAGCGCGTCGAGCACCGTCTCCACGCGCGCGTCGTAGCCCAGATCCGAGCTCACGCCGAACCCCGCGAGCCAGGCTCGGCGGAACCCGTCCTCGGCGAACATGCCGTGGAGATAGCTCCCCGCGACCCGCCCGTCGGGCGAGACCGCCCCCTCGGGCCGGCCCGCCACCGTCGCGAAGGGCCGGGTGCAATCGGCGCCCGCGGTCCGGCCGATATGGATCTCGTAGCCCGAGAAGCCCTGCCCCGTCGCCGCGTGCACCGCCCCGACCCGGCTCAGCCGCTTGTCGCCGCCCATCACGGTCTCGACCGCGAGCAGGCCGAGCCCCGGCGCCTCGCCCGGGTCCCCCTCGATCCCGTCCGGATCGGCGACGGAGGCGCCCAGCATCTGGTAGCCGCCGCAGATCCCGAGCACATGTCCGCCGCGCCGGTAATGCGCCTGAAGATCCACGTCCCAGCCCTGGTCGCGCAGGAAGGCGAGATCGCCCCGCGTCGATTTCGAGCCGGGCAGGATCACCACATCCGCATCGCCCGGGATCGCCGCGCCCGGCGCCAGCATGGTGACGCGCACGCCAGGTTCCTGCGCCAGCGGGTCGAGATCGTCGAAATTCGCGATCCGCGACAGCCGCAGGCAGACCACGTGCAGCCCCTCCCGGCGCGGTGCCGAGGCGATGTCGAGCGCATCCTCCGCCGGCAACCGCCAGGCCTCGGCGAACCACGGCAAGACGCCGTAGCCGCGCCAGCGGGTGCGGGCCGCGATCGCCGCATAGCCCGCGTCGAACAGCGCCGGATCGCCCCGGAACTTGTTGACGAGAAACCCCCGCACCAGCGCGGAGTCCTCCGTGGCAAGCACCGCCTGTGTCCCGACGATCTGCGCGATCACGCCGCCCCGGTCGATATCGCCGCACAGGATCACCGGCACTCCCGCCGCAGCAGCAAAGCCCATATTGGCGATGTCGCCGGCGCGGAGATTGATTTCGGCGGGGCTCCCCGCCCCCTCGACGATCACCAGGTCGTGCCGGGCCTTCAGCCGTTCGAAACTCTCCAGCACCGCGCCCATCAGCCTCGGCTTCAGCGCCGCGTAGTCCCGCGCCTTCGTCGTGGTCAGGCGCCTGCCCTGTACCACGACCTGCGCGCCGATATCGGTTTCAGGCTTCAGGAGCACCGGGTTCATGTCGGTCAGGGGCTCAAGCCCTGAGGCCCGCGCCTGCAGGGCCTGCGCCCGGCCGATCTCGCCGCCATCCGCCGTCACGGCGGCGTTGTTCGACATGTTCTGCGGCTTGAACGGCGCCACGCTCAGCCCGCGCCGCAGCGCCGCCCGGCAGAGCCCGGCCACCAGCACCGACTTGCCCACGTTGGAGCCGGTGCCTTGGAGCATCAGCGCGCCGCTCATCTCCAGCCGTGCCTCCCCCCTCTCCCCCCTCCCGCCGGGAGGGGGGAAGCGCTGGCGGCAGCGTCGGGCGCCTCCCCCTCCCCTGGGAGGGGGATCGAGGGGGAGGGCCGCGCGCGGCCGGAACCGAGAGCCACCTTCAAAACTCCACCCCCTTCTGCGCCTTCACCCCGTCGCGGAACGGGTGCTTCACCAGCGTCATCTCCGTCACAAGATCCGCCGCCTCGATCAGCTCGGGCTTGGCGTTGCGGCCGGTGAGGCAGACATGGGTCATCGGCGGCTTCTGTTCGAGGAGGAACCCCACCACCTCGTCGATATCGAGATAGTCGTAGCGCAGCGCGATGTTGATCTCGTCGAGGAGGACGAAGCGAATCTCCGGGTCGAGGATCTGTTCCTTCGCGATTTCCCAGCCCCGCCGCGCCGCCGCGATGTCGCGCTCGCGGTCCTGGGTCTCCCAGGTGAACCCCTCGCCCGAAACGAAGAACCGGCATTCCTCGGCGAACCGCGTCCGGATCATTTCTGCCTCGCCGGTGATCCAGTTGCCCTTGATGAACTGTACCACCGCGCAGGGCATCCCGTGCGCGATGCAGCGCAGAATCATTCCGAAGCCCGAGGAGGACTTGCCCTTCCCCGCCCCGGTATGGACGATCAGCAGGCCCTTCTCCTCGGTCTTGGTCTCCATCATCCGGTCGCGCGCCGCCTTGATCTTCTTCATCTTCTCGGCGTGGCGGGTATTCTCGTCGCTCTGCATCTTCGGTCCTCGTTCTTGACAAGCCGTGCCATGGCGGCGCAACTGCGGCCTGCGCTGGTGCCTGCGCAAGCAGGTGAAAAGGGAATGTGCAGCCGCGGGCGCCGCGGTCAAGCACAGCCGCCCCCGCGACCGTGACCGGAGAGGTCGCCCGGATGCCACTGGCCCCATGGCCGGGAAGGCAGGGCGACCGCGGGCCCAGGAGGGCCGGGATCCGCAAGCCGGGAGACCTGCCCGCGCAGACGACGAAACCGGACGGGGGGTTCCGGTGTCGGGATCCGCGCCGATGCGCGCCCGTCCCGCCATCAGCCCCGGCGTTCCCTGGCGAACTGGACGGCCCTTGATGAAAGACGCGACCGATCGCGCACCCACCGAGCTCCTGGTCTGCATCACCTGCCGCGGCCAGCGCGAGGTGCCGGCGGACGACCGCCGCCCCGGCCGCCTTCTGCACGACCTCCTCGCCGCAAGCGCGCTCCCTGAGGGCGTGACGCTCCGCGCCGTCGAGTGCCTGCAGAACTGCGAGGCCGGCTGCACCGTGGCGCTGCGCGGCGGCAACCGCTGGACCTATGTGTTCGGAAAGATCGACGAAGCGTCGCAAGCCGACATGCTCGTGGACGGCGCCGCGCTCTATCACGCCACCGAGGACGGGCTGATCCCCTGGCGCCAGCGCCCCGAGCACTTCAAGCGGAACTGCGTCGCGCGGGTGCCGCCGCAGAATTACAACGATGCCTTGGAAAGGGCCGACGATGACTGATCTTGCAAAACTCCCCGTCACGGTGATCACCGGCTTTCTCGGCTCGGGGAAGACCACGCTGATCCGCGAGCTGATGAAGAACCCGGGCGGGCGGCGGCTGGCCGTGGTGGTGAACGAATTCGGCGATGTGGGCGTCGATGGCGAGATCCTGAAGGGCTGCGCGATCCCGGACTGCCCGGAGGAGAACATCGTCGAGCTGGCCAACGGCTGCATCTGCTGCACCGTGGCCGACGATTTCATCCCGACCATCGAGGCCCTGATGGCGCTCGACCCGCGCCCCGACCACATCCTGATCGAGACCTCGGGTCTTGCCCTGCCGAAACCGCTCCTGAAGGCGTTCGACTGGCCCGATATCCGCTCGCGCATCACCGTCGACGGGGTGATCGCCCTGGCCGATGCCGAGGCCGTGGCGGCGGGGCGTTTCGCGCCCGACGTGGCCCGCGTCGATGCCCAGCGGCTCGCCGATGAAAGCATCGACCACGAGACCCCGCTGTCGGAAGTGTTCGAAGACCAGATCTCCTGCGCCGATATCGTGCTCCTGACCAAGCCCGACCTCGCCGGGCCTGAGGGCATCGCGCGGGCGAAAGAGATCATCGCCGCCGAGGCACCCCGCCCGCTTCCCGTGGTCGAGGTGGCCGAGGGCGTGGTGGATCCGCGCGTGATCCTCGGTCTCGAAGCCGCCGCCGAGGACGACATCGACGCCCGCCCCTCGCATCACGACGGCGCGCCCGAGCACGATCACGACGATTTCGACAGCATCGTCGTCGAGATCCCCGAGCTCGACGACCCGTCGCAGCTGGTCGCGGCCATCGAGCACCTCGCCACCGCGCACAACATTCTACGCGTCAAGGGCTACGCGGCGGTGCGCGGCAAGCCGATGCGCCTCCTCGTCCAGGCCGTGGGCGCGCGGGTGCGCCACCAGTTCGACCGGCCCTGGAAGCCCGGCGAGGCCCGCGCCGGAAGGCTCGTGGTGATCGCCGAGCATGACGACATCGTGCCGGAGGCGATCCGCGCCGCCCTGGGCGCCGTCGCCGCGGAGGCCGCCGAGTAGCAAATGCACGTCGTCTTCCGCGAAAGCCACGGCCTCGAAGAGACGGAGACGCCGACCGACCTGGGCCAGAGCCCGGCGGATCTGGTCGTGCTCTCCTTCTCCGACAGCGACCTCGGCGCCTTCGCGGAAGCCTGGCACCGGGCGGCGGGCGGGCTCCCCACCCTCCGCCTCGCCAATCTCGCGGCGCTGAAGCATCCCTTGTCGGTCGATACCTATGTCGAGCGCACGCTCTCCGGCGCGAAGGGCATCCTGATCCGGCTGATCGGCGGCATGCCCTATTGGGCATACGGGTTGCAGCAGGTCGAGCGGCTGGCGCGCGAGCAGGGCATCGCCGTCGCCGTCCTGCCCGCCGACGGCCGCCCCGACCCGCGCCTCGACGCCTTCTCGACGCTGCCCGTCTCCACTCTCCGCCGGCTCCAGCATCTCTGCGACGCGGGCGGCACCGTGGCGGCGGGCGCAGCCCTTGCCCAGCTCGCCCTCGCCGCCGGTCTCTACGCCCGGCCGGTTCCCGGCGCCAAGGTGCTCCCCACGGTCGGCGCCTGGACCCCCGAGCACGGCGTCACCTGCCCGGTCCTCGCCTGGCGCCCCGGCGACCGGCCCCGGATCCTCCTTGCCTTCTACCGCGCCTATCTCACCGCCGCCGACCTCGCCCCGGTCGAGGCGCTCTACCGCGCCTTCGCGGCGAAGGGCTACGACGTGCTCGCCCTCTTCGCGCCGTCCCTGAAGGAGCCCCAGGCCGCGCTCTGGCTCCGCCGCCGGGTCACCCATTTCGCCCCCGCCGCCATCGTCAACGCCACCGCCTTCTCGGGGAAGGGCGGCGACGGCACCTCGCCCCTCGACGCCGCCGGCGTGCCGGTCTTCCAGGTCGCGCTCGCCACCTCGTCCCGCCAGGCCTGGGCCGAGGCCGAGCGCGGCCTCTCCCCCGCCGACCTCGCCATGCACGTTGTCCTCCCAGAGGTCGACGGCCGCCTCCTCGCCGGCGTGGCCTCGTTCCGCGACCCGGGCGACCGCGACCCGGCGCTCGAATTCCGCCGCCATGCCCACCGCGCCGAACCCGAGCGCATCGCGGCCATCGTGGCTCGCGTCGAGGGCTGGCTCGCGCTGGCCCGCAAACCCGCGCCCGAGCGCCGCGTCGCCCTCGTGCTCTCCACCTATCCCGGCAAGGACTGGAACCTCGGCCACGCCGTCGGCCTCGACGCCCCCGCCTCGGCGGCGGCGATCCTCGAAGACCTCGCCGACGCGGGCTACGACACCGTCCCGCCCGGCCCCGATCTCCCGGCAAGGCTCGCCGCCCGCGAGATTCGCTGGAGCCTCGCGGACTACCGCGCCGCCCTCGCCACCCTGCCGCCCGCACTCCGGGAAAAGCTCGCCGCCGCATGGGGCGCCCCCGAAAACGACCCCGACGCCGAAGACGGCGCCTTCCGCTTCGCCGCAATTCGCCTCGGCAAGGCGCTCGTCGCGCTCCAGCCCGAGCGTGGCAGCCGCGCCAGCCGCGACGACGAATACCACGACCTCGCCCGCACCCCGCGCCACGCCTATGTCGCCTTCTACCTCTGGCTCCGCCGCGAGGCCGACGCGCTGGTCCATATCGGCGCCCACGGCACGCTCGAATGGCTCCCCGGCAAGTCCGTCGCGCTTTCCGACGCCTGCTGGCCCGAGGCGCTCACCGGCGCGATGCCCGTCGTCTACCCGTTCATCGTCAACGACCCGGGCGAGGCCGCGCAGGCCAAACGCCGGATCGGTGCGATCACCCTCGGCCACATCCCGCCGCCGCTCAGGCAAAGCGCCACCCCCGACCGGCTCGCCCGGCTCGAAACCCTGCTCGACGAGTTCTCCAACGCCGACGGGCTCGACCCGCGCCGCCGCGACCGGCTGCAATCCGACATCCGCGCCGAGGCACAGGCGCAGGGCGTCGAGGACGACCTAGGTCTCGCCCGCGCCGCCTCCACCGCCGAGGCGATCACGCGGATCGACCGTTTCGTCTGCGACATCAAGGAAAGCCAGTTCGGCGAGGGCCTGCACATCTGGGGCCGCCCCGCCCGCCCCGGCGCGGGCTTCGACACCGCCGCCTCCACCGCCGCCGAACGCCAGGCGCTCCTCGACGCGCTCGACGGGCGCCGGATCGCGCCGGGCCCCTCGGGCTCGCCCTATCGCGGCCGCTCCGACGTGCTGCCGACCGGGCGCAACATCTTCACCACGGATCCCCGCGCCGTGCCGACCCGCTCGGCCCATGCCCAGGGCGTGAAGCTCGCCGAGGAACTGGTGCGGCTCCACCTCCAGACCGAGGGCGACTGGCCGCGCGGGCTGATCGTCGATCTCTGGGGCTCGGCCACGATGCGCACGGCGGGCGAGGAATTCGCCATGGCGCTGCATCTTCTCGGGGTGAAACCGGTGTGGGACAAGGGCTCCGAGCGGGTCTCCGGCCTCGAGATCCTGCCCATCGCCGAGCTCGACCGCCCCCGGATCGACGTTACCCTCCGCGTCTCGGGCCTGTTCCGCGACGTCTTCCCGACGCTCTCGGCGCTCTTCGCCCAGGCGGTCCGCGCGCTGGCCGAGCGCGACGAGGCGCCGGACTGGAACCCCTATGTGGGCCGCGCCGACCTCGCCCGGGTCTATGGGCCCGCGCCCGGCAGTTTCGGCCTCGGCATGATCGAGGCGCTGGAGGACTACACGCCCGAGGGCCGCCGCGCCGCCGGCGAGGCCTGGCTCTCCGCCTCCGCCTGGGCGCTCGACGGCGAGGCCGCCGCCCGCGACGACCAGGGCATCCGCAGCCGCGTGGCCGGGGCCGACAGCTTCGTCCACCTCCAGGACCTGCCGGAGACCGACCTCCTCCTCGCCGCCGACTACGCCGCGCACGAGGCCGGTTTCGCCGCCGCCCAGGCCGTCACCGGCGGCAGCGCCGCGCTCTACCATCTCGACGCGACCGACCCGGCCCGCCCCCGCGCAAGGCTCCTGCCCGAGGAGATCTCCCGCGTCGTCCATGCCCGCGCCGCCAACCCCGCCTGGATCGCCGGCATGCGCGACCATGGCTTCCGCGGCGCCGCCGAGATCGCCGCGACGCTCGACCACATGGCGGCCTTCGCCCATCTCGCAGGCGCCGTCGCGCCGCATCTCTTCGACCTCTACCACGAGGCCACGCTGGGCGACCCGGAGACCGAGGCTTTCCTCCGCGACGCGAACCCCGAGGCCCATGCCGCGATGCTGGCCCGCTTCGGCGCACTCCGCGAGGCCGGGCTCTGGCAGACCCGCCGCAATTCCATCGCGGCGGCGCTCGAGGCGCGCGGATGAGCGCCGCGCCCGAGATCAAGGGCTGGTGCCCCGGCGCCCACCGGCCGATGGAATCGGGCGACGGGCTCGTGGTCCGCGTCCGCCCGTTCCGCGCCCATCTCGACGCCGCGCAGGTCCTCGGCCTCTGCGCCCTCGCCCGGCGCTACGGCAGCGGCACGCTCGACCTCACCTCGCGCGCCAACCTGCAGATCCGGGGCGTCGCCCAAGCCGATCACGAGGCGCTGATCGCCGGGCTCGCCGCACTTGCACTCCTCGACCAGGACCCCGCGCTCGAAGCGCGCCGCAACATCCTGACCGCGCCCGACTGGGCCGAAGGCGACCTCACCCACCGGCTCGCGAACGCGCTCCTCGCCGCGCTGCCCCGGCTTCCGGCGCTGCCCGAGAAGATCGGCATCGCCATCGACACCGGCGCTGCCGCCCGGTTCCAGAACGCCTCCGCCGATTTCCGCTTCGAACTGACCGAAACCGGCCAGCTCCTCCTCCGCGCCGACGGCGCCCCGCTCGGCCGCCGCATCGCCGAGGACGACGCGAACCCCGCCCTTCTCGACCTTGCCCGCTGGTTCGCCGAAACCGGCGGCCCCAAGAGCGGCCGCATGGCGCGTCACCTGCAGGCCCGCGCGCTTCCGCCCGACTGGCAGGACGGCGCGCCCCGCCCGCAGACCGGCGGGCTGCAACCCGGTCCCGCCCCGGACGGCCCGATCCTCGGCGCCGCCTTCGGCCAGATCGACGCGATGGCGCTCGAAACCCTGATGCAGGAAACCGGCGCCACCGCGCTCCGCGTCACCACCGGCCGGCTGTTCCAGCTCCTGGGCGCCCGCCCCACCGACGCCCCGGGCTTCGTCACGCGTCCCGGCGACAAGCGCCTCGCCGCCCATGCCTGCCCCGGCGCGCCGTTCTGCCCGCAGGCGACGGTGGAAACCCGCGCCCTCGCCACCCGCCTCGCCCGGCGGCTCGGCCCCGGCGACACGCTCCACGTCTCCGGCTGCGCCAAGGGCTGCGCCCATCCGCGCGCCGCGAGCCTCACCCTCACCGGCCGCGACGGCGCTTTCGACCTTGTCCGCAACGGAACCCCGTGGGATGAGCCCCGCCAGCGCGGGCTCGGCCCCGACGACCTCGAGAGCCTGACCTGACCACCATGCCCTACGAATACGAAACCGACGGCGCCGCGATCTACCGCCAGTCCTTCGCCACGATCCGCGCCGAGGCCGACCTCGCCCGCTTCGACCCCGACGAGGAGCAGATCGCCGTCCGCATGATCCACGCCGCCGGGATGGTCGGGCTGGAACGCCACGTCCGCTTCTCGCCCGGTTTCGCCCGCGCGGCCCGCGCCGCCCTGGAGGCCGGAGCGCCGATCCTCTGCGACGCGCGCATGGTCTCCGAGGGCATCACCCGCCCGCGGCTTCCCGCCGGGAACGAGGTGATCTGCGCCCTCCACGACCCCGCCGTCCCGGCGCTTGCGGTCAAGATGAAGAATACCCGCTCCGCCGCCGCGCTGGAGCTCTGGCGCCCGCATCTCCAAGGCGCGCTCGTCGCCATCGGCAACGCCCCTACCGCGCTCTTCCACCTCCTCAACATGCTCGAGGACCCGGCCTGCCCGCGCCCCGCCGCGATCATCGGCTGCCCGGTGGGCTTCGTCGGCGCCATGGAGAGCAAGGACGCGCTCTGGCAGGCCCAGCCGGTGCCATGCTGCATCGTCGAAGGCCGCCTCGGCGGCAGCGCGATCACCGTCGCCGCGGTGAACGCCATCGCCAGCCGCGCCGAATGAGCATGGGCACGATCCACGGCGTCGGCCTCGGCCCCGGCGATCCGGAGCTGATGAGCGTCCGCGCCGACCGGCTGGTGCGCGGCGCCCGCCATGTCGCCTATTTCCGCAAGGCGGGCCGTCCCGGTCAGGCCCGTTCCATCGTCGAGGGGATGCTGTCGCCGCAAGCGATTGAATTCCCGATGGAATACCCGGTCACCACCGAGATCCCGCTCGCCGACCCGCGCTACAACGAACTCCTCTCCGCCTTCTACGCCGACTGTGCGACCGCACTCCTGCGCCTCGCCGAGGCAGGCGAAGACGTTGTCGTGCTCTGCGAGGGCGACCCGTTCTTCTACGGCTCCTTCATGCACCTCTACGAGCGCCTGAAGGACATCGCGCCGGTCCGCGTCACCCCCGCCACCACCGGCATGTCGGCGGCCTGGACCTCCACCGGCCGGCCGATCACCTGGGGCGACGACGTGCTGACCGTTCTCATGGGCACACTGTCCGAGGAGGACCTCGCCGCCCACATGGCCCGCGCCGACGCGCTCGTGGTGATGAAGATCGGACGCAACATCGACAAGGTCCGCCGCGCGCTCCGCAAAGCCGGGCGCCACGACGACGCCTGGCTCGTGGAATATGCCAGCATGGAGAAGCAGACCGCCCAGCGCCTCGCCGAGGCGCCCGAGAAGGTGACGCCCTATTTCTCCATCGTCGTGGTCCACGGCAACGGGCGGCGGCCGTGACCGGGCTCCTCTCCATCGCCGGCCTCGGCCCCGGCGCCGAGGCGCTGGTAACGCCCGAGGTCACCGTCGCCCTCACCGAGGCGACCGACGTGGTCGGCTACATCCCCTATGTCGCCCGCATCGCGCCGCGCGACGGCCTGACGCTCCACCCCAGTGACAACCGCGTCGAACTCGACCGTGCCCGCCACGCGCTCGCCATGGCCGCCGAGGGGCGCCGCGTGGTGGTGGTCTCCTCGGGCGATCCCGGCGTCTTCGCCATGGCCGCGGCCGTGTTCGAGGCGCTCGACAGCGACCCCGAGCGCTGGCGCGCCGTGGAGATCCGCGTCCTCCCCGGCATCACCGCCATGCTCGCCGCCGCCGCCCGCTGCGGCGCGCCCCTCGGCCACGATTTCTGCGCCATCAACCTCAGCGACAACCTGAAGCCGTGGCCGCTCATCGAGAAACGCCTCCGCCTTGCCGCCGAGGCCGACTTCGCCATGGCCTTCTACAACCCGCGCTCGAAATCCCGGCCCGAGGGCTTCGCCCGCGCCCTCGACGTGCTGAAGGAGGCCTGCGGCGACGCCCGACCGGTGATCTTCGCCCGCGCCGTCACCACACCCGACGAGGAGATCCGCATCGTCCCTCTCCCCGACTGCCGCCCCGAGATGGCCGACATGCGCACCATGGTGATCGTCGGCTCGTCGGCGACCCGCGTCCTGCCGCGCGACGGTGCGCCGGTCGTCTACACGCCGAGATCGGTGGGCGCGTGATGGATCCAGTCCAGCACCGCCCCGACCTCGTGCAGTTCCCGCCGCGCCGGGATCGCGGGCCGGTCGATCATCACGACCTCCAGCCCCAGTTGCCGCGCCGCCGCGAGTTTCGCCGCCGCGCCGGTGCCGCCCGAATTCTTCGACACGACAAGCTCGATCCGATGCGCCTGCATCAGAGCGAGGTCGCCCGCCTCGGTGAACGGCCCGCGATCCACCACCACGTGGCAGTCCGGAAAACCCAGCGCCCCCTCGGGCGGGTCCACCAGCCGCAACAGGTAGAAATGCTCCGGCCGCACCGCGAAATCGTCGACATGCATCCGCCCCACCGCCAGCATCACCCGGCAGCGCGGCCGGTCGAGCGCCGCCACGGCGCTGGCGATATCCGCCACGCGGGTCCAGCGATCGCCCGCGACGGGTTCCCAGGCCGGCCGGGTCAGCGCCACGAGCGGCACCTCCGCCTCGGCGCAACCCGCGACCGCATTGGCGCTCATCCCCGCCGCGAAGGGATGCGTGGCATCGACCACATGGGTGATCCCCTCCGCGCGCAGATAGGCCACCAGCCCCGCCGCGCCGCCGAAGCCGCCGACCCGCATCGGCAAGGGCTGGCGCAGGGGCCGCGCCACCCGGCCCGCGAGCGAGAACACGCCCGGAATGCCGGCCTCGGCCAGCGCGCGGCAGAGCGCCGTCGCCTCGGTCGTGCCGCCCAGCACAAGCAGGTTCGGGCGCATGGCTGACGCTCCCTGGCTCACCATCATCGGTCTCGGCGAGGATGGACCGGATGGGCTCCCGCCCGCAAGCCGCGCAGCGCTCGACGCCGCCCGGCTGGTCATCGGCCCGCCCCGGCACCTCGCCCTCCTCCCCGGCCTCAAGGCCGAAGCCGTCGCATGGCCCGTCCCCTTCGCGGACGGCATCGACCTCGTCCTCGCCCGGCGCGGAAAACCCACCGTGGTCCTCGCCTCGGGCGACCCGTTCTGGTTCGGCGCCGGCACCACCCTCGCCCGCCATCTCGCCCCCGGCGAATGGCGCGCGCTCCCCGGCCCCTCGACCTTCTCTCTCGCCGCGAACCGCCTCGGCTGGCCGCTCGAGAGCACCCAGACCTTCGGCCTCCACGCCGCGCCGCTTTCCCGCCTGCGCCCCGCGCTCGCGCCGGGCGCCCGCCTGATCGCCCTCCTCCGCGACGGCGACACCGTGGCCGCGCTCGCCGCCTACCTCGCCGAAACCGGCTTCGGCAGCGCGGCGCTCCACGTGCTCGAAGCCCTTGGCGGCCCGCGCGAAAGGATCACCAGGGCCACCGCCGAGACCCTGCCCGACACGGGTTTCGCCCATCCCGTCGCGGTCGCCATCGAACCCGGCCCCGGCCCCGCCCTGCCGCGCACCCCGGGCCGCCCCGACCACTGGTTCGAGAGCGACGGCCAGATCACCAAATCGCCGGTCCGCGCCCTCACCCTCGCCGCCCTCGCCCCCCGGCCCTTCGAGCGGCTCTGGGACATCGGCGGCGGCTCCGGCTCCGTCGCCATCGAATGGCTCCTCGCCGACCCGAGCCTCGCCGCGATCTCCATCGAACCCCGCGAGGACCGCGCCCAGCGCATCCGCGCCAATGCCAACCGCCTGGGCGTGGACCGGCTGGAAGTGGTCACCGGCTCCGCCCCCGACGCGCTGGAACCCCTCGCCGAACCGGATGCCGTCTTCGTCGGCGGCGGCCTCTCGCCCGCGCTCCTCGACTGGCTCACCGCCCGCCTTGCCAAGGGCACCCGCCTCGTCGCCAACGCCGTGACGCTCGAAACCGAGGCGCTTCTCACCGAGGCCCATGCCCGCCACGGCGGCGACCTCCTCCGCATCGACATCGCCCGCGCCGCGCCGCTCGCCTCCCGCCGCGGCTGGAAATCCGCCTACCCGATCACCCAGTGGAGCGTGACGCTATGATCGTCGCCGGGTTCGGATTCCGCGCGAGCGCCTCCGCCGACAGCCTCGCCGACGCGCTCGCCCAGGCCGGCGGCGCGCCCGACGCGCTCGCCACTCCTGCCGACAAGGCCGACACCCAGGCCTTCCGCACCTTCGCCGCCGCCACCGGCCTCCCGATCCACGCCATCGCGCCCGCCATGCTCGAAGCCCAGCCCACCGCCACCCAATCCCCAGCCGCGCGACACGCCCGCCAAACCGGCTCCGTCGCCGAAGCCGCCGCGCTCGCCGCCGCCGGTCCGGGCGCGCGGCTGATCGCCCCCCGCACCGTCTCGCGCGACCGCCTCGCCACCTGCGCGCTCGCCGAAGGAGCCCCGACATGACCGTCCATTTCATCGGCGCCGGCCCCGGCGCGCCCGACCTCCTGACGCTGCGCGGCCGGGACCTGATCGCCGCCTGTCCGGTCTGCCTCTACGCCGGCTCGCTGGTGCCCGAGGCGATCCTCGCCCACTGCCCGCAAGGCGCCCGCATCGTGAACACCGCCTCCATGGACCTCGACGCCATCGTCGCCGAGATCCGCGCCGCCCATGACGCGGGCCAGGACGTGGCGCGCCTGCATTCCGGCGACCTCTCGGTCTGGTCGGCGATGGGCGAGCAGATCCGCCGCCTCAGGGAAGAGGGCATCCCCGTCTCCGTCACCCCCGGCGTCCCCGCCTTCGCCGCCGCCGCCGCCGCGCTCGGCGCCGAACTCACCCTCCCCGGCATCGCTCAATCGGTCGTTCTCACCCGCACCCCGGGCCGCGCCTCCTCGATGCCCGAGGGCGAGACCCTCGCCAATTTCGCCGCTACCGGCGCCACGCTCGCGATCCACCTGTCGATCCAGAACCTCGCCAATGTGGTCTCCGACCTGACCCCTGCCTACGGGCCCGACTGCCCCGTCGCCGTGGTCTACCGCGCGAGCTGGCCCGACGAGCGGATCCTGCGCGGCACGCTTTCCGATATCGAGGCACTGCTCGGCACAGAGAGCATCGCGCGCACCGCGCTCATTCTTGTCGGCCCCGCGCTCGGCGCCGAGGGTTTCGCCGAAAGCTGTCTCTATTCAGCGGATTACGACCGCCGCTACCGCCCACAGAGCGCCGAGAGCCCATGGGCCTCATGGAGCCCCGCCGATGAGTAGCGCGCCCGGCCTCCTCGTCTCGGCGCCCTCCTCGGGCACCGGCAAGACCACCGTGATGCTGGGCCTTCTCCGCGCCTTCCGCGACGCGGGGCTCGCGGTCCAGCCGTTCAAGTCCGGCCCCGACTATATCGACCCGGCCTTCCACCGCGCCGCCGCCGGCCGCGCTTCCTACAATCTCGACACCTGGGCGATGGGCCCGGACCTGCTCGACGCCATCGCCGCCCGCGCCCAGGGCGCCGAGCTCTGCATCGCCGAGGGCTCCATGGGTCTCTTCGACGGCGTCGCCACGCGCGGGCGCGCGGGCTTCGGCTCCAGCGCCGAAACCGCGCTCCGCCTCGGCTGGCCCGTGGTCCTCGTCCTCGATGTCGGTGGCCAGGCGCAATCCGCCGCCGCCACGGCGCTCGGCTTCCGCAACTACGAGCCCGACCTGCCCTTCGCGGGCGTGATCCTGAACCGCGTCGCCTCGCCGCGCCACGAGCGCCTCACCCGGCTCGGCATGGAACGCGCCGGGCTCCCGGTTCTCGGCGCCCTGCCGAGGCGCGGCGACCTCACCCTCCCCGAGCGCCATCTCGGCCTGATCCAGGCGGTCGAGCACC